>JANMKC010000107.1:0-1668 GCA_031371785.1 Flavobacteriales bacterium
AACACTCGACCACCTCAGCGACTTCCTCGCACTGCAGGTCCAGTCCCTATCCTGCTCCGAGGTCAGGTCCATCTGCGACTTCGACCACTTCAAGCCCACGAATGCCCTTTGGACGATCTTGAATGTCTAAATGGTATTACAAGCGGATCGGGCCACAACGAGGTGGCTCGATGTCTCATTCGCAACGGGGCTTTCATTTCAACCGCTGAGGGGAATGTGTCTTGTTGATGATGGAGTCGAGTTGGACAAGTTTCACGGTGGGTTTTTCAAAGCGGGATTGAAGCTTAGATCCGGTTGCTGTCGATCATCATGCAATCACGGCTATGTTCAGCTGCTCTACGTCGGATCGTGGTACAACGAGAATGGCAGACAGGAACATTTCGAGGGCTTGGGCAATTGGATGGAGCACGTCGAACGGCATGGCTATGCAAGCGGCTTGGTCGCTGTCATTGGTTGTGATCTGAAATTGTGGAGGGCTTTGCGCATGCGCTTGGGCATGCAAATGGGTACCTATTGGAGGACCGACTATTTAGGATCCCTGTGCCGTTCGTTCCAACCCGGTTTCGGCATGCATCCCGGTTCGCTACCGCCAACTCAACTCATCGTGGGATTTGCCTACCAGTTGGGCGCGCGCAAATAGCGCGGCGCGAGCTTGTTACATGAATCCGAGTTCCAACTGTGCCGCCTCGCTCATCATGCTGCGGTCCCACGCAGGCTCAAAGGTGATCTCCACTTTTGCGCTTGTCACACCTTCCGCACCAGCGACTTTTTGTTCCACTTCGCCGGGTAATGTGCCTGCAACAGGGCACGCGGGTGAGGTGAGCGTCATTTTGATGTAGATGCTCGCATCATCGCGCACCACCACATCATAGATCAGCCCCAGCTCATAGATGTCCACGGGGATCTCCGGGTCGTAGATCGACTTCAGCGTGAGGATCACGCGCTCTTCGAGTTGCTTGCGTTCCTCGGAGGTCATGAGCGAGTGGAATGAAAGATCGCTTCGTCGCAAAGCCTTCTCGCGATGACGACTGCGAGAGGGAGGGGAAATGCGCTGCGCCGCGCCGCGCATTTCCCCTCCCGACAAACCGTCATCGCGAACCCCTCCCGGAATTCCGATGAGTCGGAATATCCGGGATCGGGGTGAAGCGATCTGTAATTCGTGACGGCCATCATGGCTTGGAAGAGTAGGCGAGCGCGTAGCGCTTCATCTGGTCCATCATCGCGCTGAGGCCATTGCTGCGGTTCGGGCTCAGGTGCTCACGCAGGCCGATGGCATCGATGAAGGTGAGCGGGGTGTTCAGGATCTCTTGGGGAGTACGGTCGTTCAGCACGCGGACGAGCAAGGCGATGAGTCCCTTGGTGATCATGGCGTCACTGTCGGCGGTGAAATGCACAACCGGCTCTTTATGACCTGTCACGCTGAGCACCGTCGAAGCGCTAACCAACTCCGCATTCAACCATACCCGGGCCTGACACCCGCGCACGATGTTCTCCTCGGTCTTCTTCTCCGGTGCGATCATCGGAAGGTCCTTGCCCAGCTCGATCAGGTGCTCGTAGCGGTCCTGCCAGTCGCTGAAGAGAGCGAACTCGTCCACCACTTCTTGTTGGGCTTGGGTGAGGGTCATGGTGGCGATCTTAATCGACGTATATCCATTTGCCCTGCTGTGC
>JANMKC010000110.1:0-1551 GCA_031371785.1 Flavobacteriales bacterium
CGGGAAAGTGCGTGGCGAAATGGAGCGCGGCGTCAGCGTCTTCAAGGGCATTCCCTATGCTGCACCGCCGTTGGGGCCGCTGCGCCTGCGGCCGCCGCGCAAACCCGAGCCCTGGACGGGCGTGCGCGAGGCCGTGACCTACGGCAACCGGTCGATACAGAACGACAATGTCTTCGCCCTGCCACCCGATCTGCTGAAACTCTTCACCCTCGGCGGCCGCGAGAAGTGCGACGAGGATTGTCTCTATCTCAACGTCTGGTCGTCCGGCTTGTCGGGCGGCGTATCGGGCGGCAAGCGGCCGGTGCTGTTCTGGTGCCATGGCGGCGCCTTCATCACCGGCTCCGGCTCCTCGCCATGGTCCGATGGCGCCAACCTCTGCCGCGCCGACGATGTCGTGGTGGTCTCGTTCAATCATCGTCTCGGCGCACTGGGCTATCTCCATCTCGAAGATATCGCGGGCGATGATTTCGAAGGCGCGGGCACCGCCGGCGCGATGGATATCGTGGCCGCCCTCGAATGGGTGCGGGACAATATCGCGGCCTTCGGTGGCGATCCCGGAAACGTCACCATCTTCGGCGAGTCGGGTGGCGGCGCCAAGGTGTGCGTGCTGATGGCGCTGCCCGGTGCCAGGGATCTCTTCCACAAGGCCATCATCCAGAGCGGCCCCGCCGTGCAGATGGCCGAGCGCAGCGACGGTACCAACACCGCACGCCAGATGCTCGCGCATCTTGGACTGGAACCGGCGCAGGCCGGCGAGCTGCGCAAGATTCCGGCGGCGCGCCTGCTCGAAGCCCAAGTCGCCGTGCTGGCGGGCGTCGCCCACTCGAGCACTGCCGACCGGCGCCGGCTCGGCTTCAATCCCGTGATCGACGGCAAGATCTTCCCCGGCGGGCCTTTTGCGCCCGCGGCGCCCGCCGTCTCGGCCGATGTGCCGCTGATGATCGGCTCCAACAAGGACGAGCAGGCGCTGTTCATCGGCCATCAGCCATGGGTGGTGGAAGCGACTTTCGAAAACCTACCCGAAGGATTGAAGTCCTATCTCGGCGCGCGCACCGCCGAGGTGATCGCAGCCTACCGCAAGGCACAGCCAACGAAACGCGCCGACGAGATCGCGGTTTCCATCGTTTCCGATCTCGGTATCCGCTCGCTGTCGCTGCAGATCGCCGACCGCAAGCTCGCGCAAAAGGCGGCCCCGGTATTCGTCTATCTCTTTGCCTGGGAGACGCCGGTCCTCGGCGGCCGGTTGCGCTCCTGCCACACGCTGGAAATCCCCTTCGTGTTCGGCAATGTCGAGACAGCGGCGCTTACGGGCGACGATCCTTCGCGCGTGAAACTTGCGGACAGGATGAGCCGCGCCTGGCTGGCCTTTGCGCGCCACGGCCGGCCGGACATGGGTCTGGTCACGCTGTCGGAAGTGGTGGATACGGTGGCGCTGATGCGCGAGCGCGTGGCGTTGCCGCTGTCCGTGGACATGGACACCGGTTTTGGCAACGCGCTCAACGTGCAGCGCGCGGTGATGATTCTGGAGCGTGCGGGCGCGAGCGCCTTGCA
>JANMKC010000114.1:0-3167 GCA_031371785.1 Flavobacteriales bacterium
TTCAACAGTTCCGGTGATCCTGGCCGTGTGGTGCGGTGGGGCCGCTGCGCAATCCACCCCTTTCACCTACACCGCCATGCTGATGCTGGACCGCATCAGCGGGTTGAGCATGGATGCCAGCGGGCACTATGCCGTGTTCAACGTGCGCGCCACGGACATGGAAAAGAACAAGGGCGTTCAGTCGCTCTGGCTGAAAGACCTGACCCAGCCCGCAACGCCGGAAGTGCGGCTCGCCGTTTCTGACAGCGGTGCCACGGACGCGCAATGGAGCCCCGATGGTACGTACATCTATTTCCTTTCGTCGCGAGGCGGTGGGCATCTCTCGCAAGTGTGGAGAACTCGGGTGAGCGGCATTCCAGCTGAACAGGTCACGCGCCTGCCATTGGATGTGGGGGCTTATCGGATAACCCCCGATGGCAAAGGGCTGGTGGTATCGCTCGCTGTGTTCCCCGAATGCAAAGGGGACGAGATCCCCTGCACAGTGGAGAAACTGGCGGCGCGGGCCGCCGAAAGATCCAGCGGCACGGTGTACACCAAACTGTTCGTGCGCCACTGGGACGAGTGGGCCGATGGCACGCGCAACCATTTGTTCTTCACCAAACCCTACAGTGCGGATGCCCCCTTTCTTCCGATCGCATTGACGGACGGCTACGACGGCGATGTGCCTTCGAAGCCCTTCGGTGACGAGGGTGACTTCTCCATTTCGCCCGATTCGAAGACCGTCTACTTCTCAGCACGCGAAGCCGGAAGCACTGAACCGTGGAGCACCAACTTCGACATCTACAGCGTGCCGATCTCCGGTGGCGCGATCACCGATCTGACCGCGAACAACAAAGCGTGGGATGCGGGTCCGCGCATGTCGCCGGACGGAAAGACGCTCGCCTACAAAGCGATGATGCGCCCTGGTTTCGAGGCCGATCGGTTCGAGATCAAGTTGCGCGATGCCGCTGGCAACGTGACCACGCCGACGCTCGCTTGGGACCGCAGTGTGGAGGACATGCAATGGTCCACGGATAGTAAGAGCCTTTACGTCACGGCGGCCGATGTTGGCTGCCAACGCTTGTTCCGGATCGATGTAAGGTCGGGCACCGTGACGACGTTGTCGAAGAACGGGCACATTGATGCGTTCCAAGAAACACCGAATGGTCTTGTCTTCCTGAAAAGCGCGCTCAACAGCCCGTCGCAACTGTATGCTGCGAAAGCGAAAGCGGCGTTGATCGATGAGGGTGCCACCAACCTCACCGCTGTGAATGCCGGGTTGAAGAACATGGAATTCGGTGCGTACGAGCAGTTCAATTTCAAGGGGTGGAACGATGAAGTGGTGCATGGTTATGTGGTGAAACCCGTGGGCTATGTCGAGGGCCGCAAATACCCGGTGGCCTTCCTGATCCACGGCGGGCCACAGGGCAGCTTCGGTGATGGATGGAGCTACCGATGGAACCCGGAGACCTACGCCGGTGCCGGATATGCCGTGGTGATGATCGACTTCCACGGATCAACGGGTTACGGACAGAATTTCACGGACGCGATCAGCCAGCATTGGGGCGATAGGCCGCTGGAAGACCTGCAAAAAGGTTGGGCCTTCGCATTGAAGACATACCCCTTCCTGGATGCGGATCGCGCTGCGGCCTTGGGCGCTTCGTACGGCGGCTTCATGGTGAACTGGATAGCGGGGAACTGGAAGTCGCCGTGGAAGTGCCTGGTATCGCATGATGGCGTGTTCGACGCGCGCTCCATGGGCTACAGCACGGAAGAACAATGGTTCAGTGAGTGGGAGAACGGTGCCAACGTGTACACGGATCCGGCCAAATACGATGTGTTCAACCCGGCACTGCACGCCAAGGACTGGTCGGTGCCCATGCTGATCGTTCATTCCGATATGGACTACCGCATTCCGGTGGAGCAGGGCATCGGTGCCTTCACGGCGCTGCAAGCGCGAAGCGTCCCGTCGGAATTCCTGCGCTTCCCCAACGAGAACCACTGGGTGCTGAAGCCGAGGAATTCCATGCAGTGGCACAGAACGGTGTTCGATTGGCTCAACACCTATATCGGGGACGGGGCGAAGAAAGGAGCGCGGTAAGGGTTGTCGGATCATTGTCACCCGAGGGTGACCGTGTGCCGTGCTCCTGCGATCGGCGGACGCAACGGGACAAGGCGCGCAGCTTCCAGTGTGGTATGCACGCGCATTAGGCCCGGTGATCCAGTAGGGTGTATCCCGCGTTCGCTTTCATCCGATCCGCGTTGCTGCGGAATTCCGGAAACGCACAAGTTCGTTTCCCGGATCGGGCAGAGGATCTGTACGGTATGAAGTGGTTCTTCAGCGATACGACCGCATCATGACAGACCCCAAGAACAGCAGAACGGAGATCCCCCTCCCCATTCAACGGTTGAAGGAGGAGTCAACGCGCAGGCGATCGCTGATCAATGAGTTGAACTTCACCTACAAGCGGCTGCTGCGGATGTTGCCTGGAATGGCCAGGAGCGTGGACACCGAGCCGGTCAAACACGTATTGATCGAGCAGGACCGGATGGATCGCGTGATCTCGGAACGCTTGGCCCACGTGGCGACCGAAGAAGGGGAGCCGCCAGAACCCTGCGCATGCGACGAGGCGAGTGCCATGGTGGAAGCTGTTCACCACGCGGACCGCGCCGCTCCCACCAAGGAATCGCGCGCGTACGCTATCGTGCGTGCGCTGAAAGCCCTTCGCATCTTTCTCATCAGGGTATGGGACCGGTTGATCGGAACATTGTCACCCGCTGAACGATCGAACTTCCTGCAGGAGGCGAAAGCCTTGCAAAAGAGCGAAGCGGAACTGCATCGGGAACTCGTTTCGGTAGGCCAGCGGATCGATCCCGCAACTGGTCAACTGGATGCGGAACAACATTCCAACGGAATTCGGCACGCGCCCGACATGGGGTCGGATCGCCCCTGAACGAGGTGCGCGTTCCCCCTCGATCACTGGAACGCGCACCTAAGAACCTGTTTGCAATAGGCTGTGGACGACGTGGTCCAAATTCAAACGCAGCCCCGATGTACATCGGGGCGCAAAGGACGCAGAGTTGGATCGCGACAAGAGCTTTTGAGAACGCAGAGGATCCCGCTTCGCGTGATTCTCCGCGCGCCCGATCTTCCTTTTCAACCCTGCCTCTGCGCATCTCCGCACCTC
>JANMKC010000204.1:0-1522 GCA_031371785.1 Flavobacteriales bacterium
CATTGCGCATCCGTCTTTCGCTGCGTCGACCATCGGTGAACTGGTGGCGCTGGCCAAGGCGCGCCCCGGCACCGTCAACTATGGGTCGGGCGGCATTCAGTGCGATGAAGCGGTCGTTGCGGAAAGTGCGCACCCAACCAGCCACGGTGATGGTGGTGCCGGTGAGGGCTTCGTTGTCGAGGGATTCTTTGATGGAGGTCATACGGATCGGATGATCAGACGATCAACTGATCAGCCACATGGCCAAAGTGTATCGCTGAGCGGCCGCAAAGATGGAATGCGCGGGCTAAGCGCCTTGTTCCACGAAGAACATCTCCAGTTCGCCCTTCCCCTTGGCCTTCACCTTGCCGCGCGGCGTGAACACGAGGCCGGTCTCGTTCTTCACGAGCTCGTATGTGCTCTCGCTGATGTTCACCTGTCCCGCCTCGCCGGAAGATTCCATGCGACTGGCGATGTTCACCGTATCGCCCCAGATGTCGTAAGCGAATTTCTTCACGCCCACGATGCCCGCGACAACGGGGCCGGTATGCACGCCAATACGGATCTCGAAATAGGGCAGCCCTGCTGTGACTTTGCGCGCTCTGCCTTCGGCGATGAAGTCGCGGATCTCCAGTGCAGCTTTCACCACATCCAGCGCGTGCGTGCTGTTCGGCGTTGGCAAACCACCTGCCGCCATGTACGCATCTCCGATCGTCTTGATCTTCTCGATGCCATGCTTGGCCATGATGTGGTCGAAGGCGCTGAAGCATTCGTGGATGTCGGCGACCAGTTCTTTCGCGGTGAGCTGTTCGCTCATCGCAGTGAAGCCCTTGAAGTCGGTGAAGAGCACGGTGACCTGGTCGATCTGCTTGGCGTCGGCTTCGCCCTTCGCTTTCAATTCTTCCGCTACTTCGGCAGGAAGGATGTTCAACAACAATTCCTCGCTGCGCTTCTTCTCCTTGCTGATGCGGTTGCGTTGGAAAAGGAACACACCGGCGAAGAGCGCGACCAGCGCGAAGCCGCCCATGAAGCCGTTGCGCACCAGCTTCTGCTTCTGGATCTCCTTGGCCTGCACTTCCTTGTCCTTGCCAAGCAATTCGATCTGGTGTTCCTTCATTTCCGTGTCATAACGGATGCGCATGTTGTTGATCGCCTTGAGCTTGTCGTCGTTCAGCAAACTGTCCTTCAGCGTGGTGAACTCTATGTGATACTTCAATGCGCTCGCCGGATCACCGCGGTCCTCGGCCAATTGGGAAAGGCCTTCCAATGCGGCGCGTTGCTTTGAGCGGTAGCCGTGGCGCACTGCGATGGCCAGCGCGGTGTCCAAGGCCGCTTGGCGCATCCGGTCCCGATCGGCTGTCGCGATGCCCACCCTGGCCAACATGGCGGCGTCCGCCTTCCCCAATGCCGCCGCGAGTTGAACGTTCGCAGCAGCCTTCTTGATGAGGTCATCGAACCCGCCAAAGCCCCGCAGCACCAATTGCGATTGTTCGATCGCCTCAGCGTAGTGCCCAGCGGCCATGTGCAGCTCGGCCAGGCCTTG
>JANMKC010000293.1:0-1658 GCA_031371785.1 Flavobacteriales bacterium
CCCCGCCTTCACCGGGGCCGTCCTCGCCGCCTGGCGCGCCATCGCCCCTCAACTGAGACGGAGCGCCTGATGCGTCACGACCGCGCCACCCTGATGGCCCGCTTCCGGGCGATGCGGGACGCCCGCATCCCCATCGTCGGCGGCGGCGCCGGCACCGGCCTCTCGACGAAATGCGAGGAGGCGGGGGGCATCGACCTCATCGTCATCTACAACTCGGGCCGCTACCGCATGGCGGGACGCGGCTCGCTCGCCGGCCTCCTCGCCTACGGCAACGCCAACGAGATCGTCCTCGAGATGGCCCGCGCGGTCCTCCCCGTGGGCAGGCACACCCCGGTCCTGGCGGGAGTGAACGGCACCGACCCGTTCCTCCTCCTCGACCCGTTCCTCGACCAGCTGATCTCGATGGGATTTTCGGGCGTCCAGAACTTCCCCACCGTCGGCCTGATCGACGGGACGTTCCGCCAGAACCTGGAGGAGACGGGGATGTCCTACGCGATGGAGGTCGAGATGATCGCCGCCGCCCATGCCAAGGGCCTCCTGACCACCCCCTACGTCTTCTCCGAGGCCGACGCCGTCGCCATGACCCGCGCCGGCGCCGACATCGTCGTCTGCCACCTCGGCCTCACCACCGGCGGCAGCATCGGCGCCGGCACCGCGCTCAAGCTGGAGGACTGCCCCGCCATCGTCGACCGCTGGGCGGAGGCCGCGCTGGCCGAGAACCCCGAGGTGCTGGTCCTCGTCCACGGCGGCCCCGTCTCCTCCCCCGAGGACGCAACGCACGTCATGCAACGCGCGGTCCGTTGTCACGGCTTTTACGGGGCCTCCTCCATGGAGAGGCTGCCCACCGAGAAGGCCCTCACCGACCAGACCCGGGCCTTCAAGGCCATCACCTTCGATCCACCTGCGAGGAGCTGACCCATGGCTGCGGAAACCTTCGGCCGGCTGATCCTCTGGATCGTCATCGCCGTCATCGTCATCACCGTGGCGGTCTACGTCCTCAGGTGGCTCTACCGCCGCTCGACCAAGGAGACGGCCTTCGTCCGCACGGGATTCCTGGGCGAGAAGGTGGTGGTCAACGGCGGCGCCTTCGTGATCCCGGTCCTGCACGAGATCACCGCCGTCAACATGAACGTCCTGCGCATCGAGGTCCGCCGCGAGGGGCCCCGGGCGCTGATCACCGGCGACCGGATGCGCGTCGACCTCGTGGCCGAGTTCTTCGTCCGGGTCGGCGGCACGAAAACCCTGGTGGCGGCGGCCGCCCAGACCCTGGGGCGGCGCACCCTGCAGCCCGATGGCCTGCGCGAGCTGCTCGAAGGCAAGTTCGCCGGCGCGCTCAGGACCGTCGCCGCGCAGATGACGCTGGTCGAGATGCACGAGCAGCGCAACGCCTACGCCGCCCGGGTGCGCGAGATGGCCGCCGAGTCGCTCGCCGCCAACGGGCTGGAGCTGGAATCGGTCGCCATCGTCGACCTCGACCAGACGGGCCTGGAGTTCTTCGACCCCTCCAACGCCTTCGACGCCGAGGGCCTGACCCAGCTCACCCAGTCGATCGAGACCCGGCGCCGGATGCGCAACGAGATCGAGCAGAGGACGCTGGTCGACATCCGCAACCAGAACCTCGACACCCAGCGCCGGGTCCTGGAGATCGACCGCGACAG
>JANMKC010000351.1:0-25777 GCA_031371785.1 Flavobacteriales bacterium
CGTGCTCTTCTCGAAACGCGTGCTGAAACCCAGCCCGACGATAAGGAAGCGGTAGGGTGCGCCGCGATCCGTGTAGCCTGGAAAACCCTCTTGGCAAATAACCGCGGGCGAGAATGACGCCGCATCCGATTCGTATCCCACCGTGGCACCGAACGCGAGGTTGTCCGTGGCATGTACGAAGTAGCCTGCTGTTGCCGCCCAGTGGAAGCCCTGCTGCTTCACGTTGTTTTCGCACGTGCTGCAATCCCACGTCCAGGTGCTGTTCCCCGCCTTCGCGCTGATCTCATAAAAGCTGCTGGGGCCGACGTAGTGGGCATATTGCAGCTTGCCATAGAGGGTTGCTCGTCGCGCTTCACCCAACGTGTTCAATTGGGAGAAGGCATGCTCCTGCAGATCCCACCACATCATCTTCGCACCCACCCCGGCCCCGAGACCGTTCTTCAGTGGGAACTGCACGCAGCCGTCCAGTTCGCCGAGCGGCGAAGTGAGACGGCCGAACAACGGGTTGCCGAGCTGAGTGGGCAGCACCAGCATGCCTTGCGCCGTCGGCTTTTGCGGCGGTATGCGCTCCTGCGCGCGCAACATCGGAGCGCACACCATCATCAACACCGAACAGATCGCCCTCATGAGCGCTTCACCTTGAATTTCCGCACCGTAAGTTGCGAGGACGTGGCCAGCTGGAAGTAATACTCGCCATCGGCATGTCCGTTCAGCACAAGTTCGAAGACATGCGTTCCCTTGCCCATATTGAGCGCGGGCCATGTGTGCAGTTCCTCATAGGCCATGTTCAACATCGATGGTCGCAGTTCCTCTTTCGCGGGCATCGACACCTCGACACGCAATCGCTCTGGATGATAGGCCACCCGCAACCCGATGAGTTCCGCATGCGATGGGGCAGGCAGATCATGTGCGATGACTTTGCGCTTGAGCCGCCGCCAGAGCATCACGACCACAAGGATGCTCAACGAAATAAGCAGCGTGAGCCGTAGCGTGTGGAGCCAGTGCATGGATCAGAGCACGATCACCCCTTGTATCTCCGAAGCCCGGTCGTAACGCGCCACCACCTCGTCCGCGTTCATCATCACTTCACGTGCGGTCACGCTCACGTACTTGCCGCCCGCACTGTACTTGCGCAGCACTTCAGCCTCCGGCGGGAACAGGGCCTGCACCTGTTGCATCCGGGCGTCGTCCGGCGCGAAGATCACCTTGAACATGTAAACGCTGGGCCATTCATGCACACCGTCCAGGCGTTCCTTCAATCGTTGTTTGGTCTCGTCGCTGAGCATGTGTGCGGCAAAAGTACTGGCCCCTGTGATCGGGACGTGTTGCACCCTCAGCGGTCCGGGCAATGATCGGTGATCATGATCGATTTTCTTCCGCACGATGAACTTTGCTTCCTTCGATGTGTACTGGAACCGGATGACGAACCCGATCACGCGGAGGATCCGCACTTTCATCAGCCTGCTGGCGATCACGATCGCCCCTGCCCTGTCGCTCGCGCAGACCACCGGAGCGGATGACAAGGAGGAGAAGAAAGCACCCGCCGCACAGGAAGCGCTCCAGCGCGAAGCGCCGTATGGATACATGGCCCCGGCACAGGATGCTTACCAAGGAGCGTGGAACACCACCGACGCCCAACAAACCGCGCTGATCTGGAAGAGCTTGTGCGACGCCCGCCCCGCCGATGTGAACGCACAGTTCAATTGGTTCCGTAGTGAACGGAACGCGCGCCTCGGCGCGAGCAACGGACGCCTGCAGGCCACCGATCAGGCTGAATTGAACACGATCGCGGAACGGATCAACACAACGGCACCGGGCAGCTTTGAGCAGCACCTCAGCACCTACTACCTCGATTTTCCGCAACGCACGGCGTTCATTGAACTGGATCAGGCTCACGCGTTGGATCCGCAACGGCCGGAGCTCATACTGCCCATGCTTACCCAAGCCAATACGAACGGCGACAAACCGGCATTGGACACTTGGTGCATGGAATTGGAAAAGCGCGGTGGGCTTTCCCCCGCGCTCAATGACGTGGCAGCGGACCTGCTTCTCAGCGTGGACGAGAACGGCATCGTGTTCACCAACGGCGACATGGACGCCGCACCAGCGCTCGTGCAACAACGCTTGCATGACGCCCGTCGCGATGTGCTCGTTGTTGACCAACGCCTGCTGGCCGATGCAGGTTACCGCCAACGCATGTGGAACGAAGCGAAAGCCAAAGGTCCCGTTCCAGCGCCGGGCCCGCCTTTCGCGAAGGCGCTTCAGTCCGCTACCAGCAGGCCCGTATTCCTCGCGCTCAGCCTCGACCGCGAATGGTTCGATGCTTTCCCCGGAACACTGTGCGCGACCGGCATCGCCTTCAAGATCGGCAGCGGACAGCCTTGCGACATGCGAAAGCTGGAACAACGCTGGGGATCCATGAAGAAGACCACAGTGGCCGGGCCTTTGAGCCGCAATTACCTCTTGCCCGGAGCGATCCTCCTGCAGCGATATCGTTCGGAGCCTACCGATGAGGTGCATGCATCACAACTCGAGTTCGAACTGCGGAGCATGGCGCAAAAGCTCGGTGCCACACCAGACCTGATCAAAGCCGGGGTCTTCGCCCACTGACGCGCATGGGCCTCTTCCGAACCGAACACAATTCACTGAGCGACGAGCGCCTGATGGAACTCATCACGCGTGGTGATGAACGTGCTTTCGGTGCGTTGTACGATCGCTATCAACGCAAGCTGATCACCTACTTCAGCCGCATGCTGTGGAACGATCGCGAGCGCGCACAGGATTTCCTGCAGGAGCTTTTCGCCAAGATCGCGCAACGGCCGCAGAGCTATGATCCTTCACGGCCGTTCAGCACCTGGCTGTACAGCGTGGCCAACAACATGTGCAAGAACGAGTACCGGCGCGAGGGCACACGCAAGGCCGCAGTGCCACATTTGAAGGCGGAACCCAACCATGTGAACGCGATACATGGCGATGGTGTGGACCGCGAACGCTTCCGTGAACGGCTCGACCAGGAGCTCGACAAACTGGAGCCCGACCACAAGGCCACCTTCGTCATGCGCTACCATGAGGATCTGGCCATCAAAGAGATCGCCGCTGCTTTCGGTATCTCGGAAGGAACCGTCAAGAGCCGGTTGTTCTACACCCTGAAGAAACTCGCCGAACGATTGAACGAATTCGACCCACGTACCCTGAACCATGGAACGCCGCGAACTGTACGACCCTGAGGACATCGAGCAACTGCTCATCGAGCGGGCCTACGATGACCTGCTGGAGGAGGAGCGCTCCTTCGTGCTGCGCCACCTCACCGGCCGCGCCGAATACGAAGCGATGCGCGCATTGCTGCTGCGTGTGCATGAGGACGAACGCCCTGCGGGATCGCTCGACGCCGACCCTGAAGTGCGCACCCATGTGATCGATGTCTTCCGCGCGCAACAGCGCCCGCAATGGCGCATCTGGTTGAACACCGTGCAGGCTTTCCTCTTGCCGCGCGAAGCCTCAGCGATGTGGCGACCCGCTCTCGCGCTCGGTTCACTTGCGCTGCTTGTTACCTTCTCCGTGATCAACCTGCGTACGCAGGACAAGGCCGGAACCAATGCGCTTGCGGAAGTGAAGCAGCAACCCGCTTCAACAGGAAAGGCTACCGCCGTTCCGACCGAACAGCAGCCTGCGGCCCCTCCTGAAGCAACTAGCGCTGGGCCCGCATCTTCATTGGAGGATCACCCGCAACCGACCAGGAACATGGATCTCCCGGTGGATGACGTGAGCGCAGCAACCGCCAAGTCGGCCACGGAGGAGAACGCCGGACCCGCTTCCGTGCTGCAGGGTGTGGCAGATGAACGCACGAACAACAAGGAGAACACTTCGATCGTTTCGGCGAGTGCCGCCGCACCTGCGACTGTAGCGAGCGGAACCTTCGAGGCACAGGTCGCCGATACAACGCGCACCAAGGGCGACCTTGCCTCGCACCAAGTAACGCGGGCGGAACTCGTTGCGAACGCGACCGTCGCAGGCACCACTGCGGCATCGAACGCGTGGAAAAGCAACGCCGATCGCTTCGCACTGAACGAAAAAGAGAAGAAGGAAGCGGAGAGCGATGCGCGAAAAGGGTTCCTGAAGGATACCGATGCAACCGCTTATGCGAACGACGCCAGCGCCTTCGTGGATCTGCTGCGCGCTGCTTGGTGAGCGCTACTCGATGGTGAACACCTGCGTGATCGCGAAGTCCTTCGCTGTCACTTGCAGGGTATGCGCACCGTGCGGGAACGAGCCCTTGTCCAAGCGCCGTACGAGTTCGGGTGTTAGCGCTTTGCCCTCCTCCTTGTACAATGTGCGGCCAGCCTGATCGCGTACCTCGATCACGACCTCACCGATCTTGCGGAAGCTGCTGATGTTGATGCTCACGAAGGCCGAAGCGCGTGAGCAGGTTACCTGCACACGGGCCGGGGCATCGCTATTGGACGCAACGGCCATGGTCGGTCGCACCGCAACGAACAGCAGGAGCAACAGGGCATAACGTGTGGTGCGAAGCATGGGGAGCCTTTGGAGCGAAGCCAAAAGTAACCGCTGCCTCCTGCCCTGTCCATCCTCCAAAAGGGTGACCCCTTGGATCGCTGGGGCGGGATCGCCCACCAATGGTCCCGATCAGGCGCGGATCAATGCGGGATCGTGCTTGGATCCTTAGCTGCTCTTGCCGCGCTCAGCACCCGCATCCACCAAATTCTCGCCCGCCGATGTCCGCATCGCATAGTTGAATCCGGTCTGCAAGGCCCATGCACCATGTGCTCCGTCCTTCCGCAGCGCGAGAAAACCAATCTGGTGATCCTGCGGGTCCGGCAGGAATTTCAGGATGCGCCGGACGGCTTCTTTGCACGCGGCTTCAGGTTCCATGCCGTGCCTCATCAGTTCTACCACCGTGTGGCTGCCCACTATGCGGATCACCAGTTCGCCCGTTCCGGTGGAACAGGCCGCACCCACTTCACCATCAACGAAGAGGCCAGCGCCAATGATCGGGCTGTCCCCTACCCGCCCGTGGATCTTGTAGGCCAGTCCGCTGGTGGTGCAGCTTCCGGCCATGCGCCCGTTCGCGTCCATAGCGAGCAAGCCGATGGTGTCGTGGTTCCCTGGTCCCGTCGGCAGGCCGTAACCGCTGGCGTTCTCGCGGTTCACCGTCGGCGTGTATTCGCTCTTCTTCAACCATTCCCGGTATTCCGCGCGCACTTCAGGAATGTCCAGCTCCTTTTTGGTGAAGCCGTTCTCCAAGGCCCATCGTCGTGCGCCTTCGCCCACGAGCATCACGTGCGGCGTTCGTTCCATGATCGCGCGCGCCACGCTGATCGGATGTTCGATCTCCTCCAAGAACGCCACCGATCCGCATTTGCCGTCGTGATCCTGTATGCAAGCGTCCAGCGTGGTGTGCCCATCGCGGTCCGGTGTTCCGCCGAGGCCGACACTGCGGTTGGTGAAGTCGCTCTCCACCACCATCACGCCTTGCTCTACCGCATCCAGTACGCTGCCTTTCGCCTGCAGAACATCCCACGCTTTCGCGTTCGCAGGAAGGCCATGCTTCCAAGTGCTCAGGATGATCGGACCTCCTGGCTCGGCCGGTCCGTTCTCACCTGCTGATAGCTTGTCCTCTTGGTGAACTCCTGTGCTTACACAACCAGCGGCCAGAGCCACAGAGCCAGCGATGCTGATCTTCAAAAAATGGCGGCGGTCGTTCCCCATGCCGTGAAGGAAATGAAAAGGAGCCGGAACTTCCGGGACTTTTTCAATATGCGCCGCATCGCGATCCCCTTCCCTTGATCCAAGGCCGGGTTGTTATCCTTGTCGAACCTGAGCACCCGATGAGCCCCGCCACCCCTTCCCGCACCATCGCCTGGCCCATGACCGTGCTCACCTCGCTCTTCTTCATGTGGGGTTTCCTCACGGTGATGAACGATGTGCTGGTGCCGCATTGGAAGCAAGTCTTCCACCTGAACTACGCGGAGAGCCTGATGGTGCAGTTCTGCTTCTTCGGTGCGTACTTCATCGGTTCGCTCGTGTACTTCCTCACATCCATTTCGCTGGGCGACCCGATCCGGCGCATCGGATACAAGCGTGGGGCAATGTTCGGGTTGTTGGTAGCCGCCACCGGTTGTGTACTCTTCATTCCAGCAGCGTATGCGCATTCTTATCCGGCCTTCTTGGCCGCGTTGTTCGTTCTCGGTCTCGGCTTCACCGTGTTGCAGATCGCCGCGAACCCCTTCGTGGCCATCATCGGATCGGCCGAGGGAGCGAGCAGTCGCTTGAACCTGGCGCAAGCGTTCAATTCATTGGGTACCACGCTGGCTCCCTTGATCGGGGGCTGGCTCATCTTCGAACACTTCAAAGGTGACGATGCGATCCGCTATCCCTACGCCCTCTATGCGGCACTTTTCGTGCTGCTGGCCGTTTGGGTCTGGTTTACTCCGCTGCCCGAACCACCGCGCACCGAAGTGGTGGCAGGCAATGCATTGCGGCATCCGCAATTGCGCTGGGGCATGCTCGCGATCTTCTGCTATGTGGGTGCTGAGGTCACTATCGGCAGCTTGATCATCAGCTTCCTCGGATCGAGCGACGTGCTCAACCTGCCGGAGTCGAGCGCGAAGCACTACCTCAGCTTGTATTGGGGCGGTGCGATGACCGGCCGTTTTCTTGGTGCGCTGGCGCTATCTCGCAACATTACCGGGCCCAAACGCTACGCCCTGATGCTCGGCACCGCCGCCGCGATGTGCGCGTTGCTGTTCGCACTGAACGCTTCTGACCGCTTCGCGTTCGCGCACTTCTGGCCCATGTGTGTGCTTGTGCTCGGGAACATGATCGCCTTCATCGTCGCTGGCCCGAACCCTTCGCGGGCACTGGGACTTTTCGCGATATCCGCCGCCATGTTGTTGGGGATCACGGTGGGTATGCACGGCGCATGGGCGCTGTGGTCCATCATCGCGATCGGCCTTTTCAATTCCATCATGTGGAGCAACATCTTCACACTGGCTATCGGTGGATTGGGCGATGACACCTCGCAAGGTTCCAGCCTTCTCGTGATGATGATCCTTGGTGGCGCGCTCGTCCCGATACTGCAAGGCGTGATCGCGGACCGCTTCGGACTGCACGTTTCGTTCCTGTTGCCCGTGGTGTGCTATATCTATCTCGCGTGGTACGGCTTCAGCGGCAGCCAGAACCGCCTGCGTGCATGATAGTCGGCATCGACATCGGCGGTACTACCACCAAGATCGGCCTGGTGAAGGACGGTCGCGTAGTCGCTACGAAACGCATCGCCACCATCGGTGAGGATGCGCCGGGGGCGGAACCGGGCAGTGCCTTCGCGGATGCGATCGCGGCCGCTGTTACCGGCATGTACGCATCGCCTCTGCAAGCGATCGGCATCGGCGTGCCCAATGGAAATCCGTTCACGGGCAGCATCGATCGCGCGCCCAACCTGCCATGGAAAAACGACGTGCCGCTCGCGCGCATGTTGCGTGATCGCCTCGGCGTGCCTTGCGCCTTGGGCAATGATGCGAACGCCGCCGCGCTCGGCGAATGGAAGTACGGCGCCGGCCAGGGATGCAATGATCTGTTGATCGTTACACTCGGTACCGGCTTGGGCAGCGGCTTCATCATCGATGGTCGGTTGCTGCTCGGCCCTTATGGCAATGCCGGTGAACTCGGCCATTCAACACTGGTGATCGACGGCCGCCCCTGCACCTGTGGTCGCAAAGGCTGCTTGGAAACGTACGTGAGCATCCGCGGAATTCGCCAGACGTATCTCGAACTCGCCGATTCCTCGGAACTGTTGAAGCAGGAAGGCGTGAAGCCGATCGCCGACGCGGCGTTGCAAGGCGAGGATGCGGCTGTGCAGACCTTTCGCCATACCGCCCGTTGGCTTGCCACCGGCTTGGTGAACGCCGTGGCCTTCAGCGTCCCGCAGCGTATCATCTTCTTCGGCGGCATCGCGCGCAACGGCGACGTGCTGATGAACCCGCTGCGGCGCTACTTCAATGATGCGTTGTTCTACATCTACAAGGACAAGGTGGAACTCATGCTGAGCGCGTTGCCGGAGGACGATGCGGGGATATTGGGGGCGGCGGCGTTGACGTCTATGTGATCATCATAACGAAAACCTTTGCATTCCACAGGGCCGAAGCGATCTTTGATCGAGCACCGACCAATGTTGAATGGGAACAAAGATCGCTTCGGTCGATGACGCCCTCGCTATGACGGTTGTGGTCGTTAGCTTCGGCTCATGCGCCGCACCATCGCTTTCATTTCTGTTCTCTCGGTTCTTGGCACCTACGCTCAAGACACCGCGTGGGCGAAGAACTACGCCACCGAATTAGTAAACCCCTTCATCGGCACGGGTGGCCACGGCCACACCTTCCCCGGCGCCTGCGTGCCTTTCGGCATGGTGCAATTGAGCCCTGATACGCGCACGGATCCGGATGAATGGGACGGCTGTGGCGGCTACCATTTCAGCGACAGCTTGATCTATGGATTCAGCCACACACACTTGAGCGGCACCGGTGTGGCGGATCTATGCGATGTGCTGTTGATGCCCGTGACCGGGGAGCAAAGCGCTTCATGGCTGCGCATGGGTTATCGCCAACTGTTCGATCATAGCGAAGAACAAGCACATGCCGGATACTACAAGGTCCGCCTGCGAGGTGCACCAGCTGTTGACTACACAAGCCTCTCATCACGACCCGTTGCACCGTTGGATCGACGTGATCCGATCGATGTTGAGCTGACGGCGACCGCTCGTGTTGGTGTGCATCGCTATGCGTTCCCGAAGGACCAGAACGCAAGTGTCATTCTGGATCTGCTCCATCGCGATAAGGTGCTGCGCTCCGAAATCCAATTGGTGAGCCCGACCGAGGTTGTTGGATCGCGCGAATCCTCATCGTGGGCAAAGGATCAACACCTCTTCTTCTGTATCCGCTTCAGTTCGCCGGTC
Source organism: Flavobacteriales bacterium (assembly GCA_031371785.1). Lineage (GTDB taxonomy): Bacteria > Bacteroidota > Bacteroidia > Flavobacteriales_F > PHOS-HE28 > PHOS-HE28. The sequence continues at coordinate 8,969 of JANMKC010000351.1, forward strand.
ATCGATCGAACGGGAACGGACTTGCGCTTGAACAGCCAAACCGCGTTCAATTTCGGCAAACTTGCCGCGCCCCTTATCGTCAAGGTCGGCATCAGCGCCGTGAGCATCGAAGGCGCGCGCAAGAACCTCGAAGCCGAAGTTCCCGGCTGGGATTTCGACGCCGTACGCAAGCAGACCGAGGAAGCGTGGGACAAGTCGCTCGGGCGCATCCAAGTGAAAGGCGGCACGCACCAACAAAAGCGCATCTTCTACACCGCGCTCTACCACAGCCTGCTGGTGCCCTACATCTTCAACGATGTCGATCGGCAGTACCGTGGCAACGATGGCCAAGTGCATATCGCCGATCACGACGTGTACACGGTCTTCAGCCTGTGGGACACTTTCCGCGCGGAGCATCCACTGCTCACCATCCTCGAACCCGACCGCACGGTGGATTTCATCAAGACCTTCCTCGACATCTACCAGCAGACCGGCAAGCTGCCTGTGTGGGAACTCTGGGGCAACGAGACCAACTGCATGATCGGCTACCACAGCGTGAGCGTGATCGCCGATGCGTACATGAAAGGCATACGTGGCTTCGATGCGGATCTGGCGCTGAAGGCGATGGTGGTAAGTGCGAGCGCCGATGATCCCGGATCGATCGCGTATCGCACCAAGGGCTACATCAGCAGCGAGGATTGCGCGGAGAGCGTGAGCAAGACGCTGGAGTATGCTTATGATGACGGATGCATTGCCAAATTCAAGTCTAGCATCGAACGTCACGGCCAGTTGGACACAGGGTTGACGTTTTGGACAAGGTCGAGCAGCTATGAAAATCTGTATGATCCCGGAGCGGGCTTCTTCAAAGCACGTCGCAACGGCGGTTTCATTCCTGGCTTTGATCCCCTTGAGGTGAACTTCAATTTCACAGAAGCCAATGCTTGGCAATACAGCTTGTTCGCCCCACAGGACATCAAGAACTTGATAGCACTGCACGGTGGTCGCGCTGGACTGGAGCACCATTTGGACCACCTGTTCAATGCAACAAGCGCGACCAGCGGCAGAGAACAGGCCGACATCACTGGACTCATTGGCCAATATGCCCAAGGGAACGAACCAAGCCACAACATGGCCTATTTGTATGACCGTGTCGGACGACCGAACAAGACACGTGAACTTGTGAAGCGGATCATGCAAGAGATGTATCGCGATACTCCCGATGGATTGATCGGCAACGAGGACTGCGGGCAAATGAGCGCGTGGTATGTGATGAGCGCGCTCGGACTTTACCAGATATCCCCAGGAATCGATTCCCGCTACGATCTCGGATATCCTCTTTTTGATGAAGCGACCATTCATCTGTCCGGAGGAAAATCCTGGACGATGGCGCTATTGCCAACCGGTGCGATCGACCCGGCCTTACCGAAAGACACGTCCGCGTTCACGAGCTTTTTGCCGTCCGGGATCGATCACCACGAATTGGTTCAAGGCGGCACTTGGAGGTTCAATGAGGACCGTTCGCCGCGACGTAGATACAAGTTGGCCGGACCTTCGCTGATACTGGACGGTGCATATGTAGCAGGCCGGGGTACTTGGCAGGGCGCGCCATTGATCGTTGCGCCAGCGACATGTTTCACGGATCATATGGAGGTCAACGTTCAAGGTCGAGGAACATGCTCCGTCAAGGATGTTGACGGAGTTCACAACTGCCCTATGAACGCACCGTTCACCATCGTAAATACGTCTACTGTCGAAGTTGATTGGCAAGACCACTATGCACCCGTCACCGCCCACTTCACCAAGATCGATGGCACCCGCACGATCAAACTCGAAAGCACCTACACCAACCAATACGCGGCCGGTGGCGATCAAGCCTTGGTGGATGGCCTGCGCGGTGGAAAAGATTTCCGCACCGGCGAATGGCAGGGCTATCGCGGAGAGGATGTGCTCGCCACGGTGGATCTCGGCAGCGTGAAGAAGTTGAAGCGTGCGGGCCTCAGCGCGCTACAGGACCAAGGCTCATGGATCTGGTATCCGTCAGAAGTCACCTTCGCATGGAGCACCAACGGCCATGCATGGAGCAGCACCACAGTAAATAACACCATTGATCGCAAGGCCGATGGCGGGCAAACGCAAGAGATGTGGAGCGAGGCGATCGGCAAGAAGGCCCGCTACCTGAAGGTGATCGCCAAGAACGCAGGGCCTTGTCCTGACTGGCATCCAGGAAAAGGTGGAAGCACGTGGATCTTCGCTGACGAGATCCTGATAGAAACCGAATAGACATCACCCCCAACGAAAAGAGCCCCGACCGATCGGGGCTCTTTCCATGGGAATGGCTTCGTTCGATCAGCGCGCGATCTGCACCTGTCGAACTTCACGACGTTGCGAAGTGGAGAGCACTACGGCGTAGTTGCCGTTCTGGAGGTCGGACAGATCCATGCGTTGTACCTGGCCAGCCGCATTGAAATGATCGGTGCGAACAAGGCGGCCGGTCACATCCAGCACATCCACATCCACTGGTCCTGTCATGATGCTCTGCGGCAAGTTGATGAAGAGTTCGCCCGTGGTCGGGTTCGGATACAACGACAGATCGTTGCCGCTCACTTCATCCATGCCCACAAGGCCGCATCCCACCACCCAGTACATTCCGGTGGTTTGTCCGGTGGCGCAACTGCCCACCTGGCTACTGATCACACGGAGCAGCAACGCGTTATCGGCATTGTTGCTCGTGAACGATAGACCGGCGAGATTCCCGCCGTTGTTGCCCATGTACACGATCTGCGCGGTGGTATCCAGGCCATTGTAGATCTGGATAAAGTCGTTCACCAGCGTTGTGCCCCAACTGAAGGTGAGCGTTATGGGGTTCGCATTGCCACTATGGTAGACGAACCAGGCCGTGTCGCTATTGGCATAGCAGTAGTCCACGCCCGTGGGATCACATGCCGTGGTCACACAGCTATCGCTGGTGAACACGAAATCGCCGCTGTGTATGCGGCACAGGGAGTTCTGGCTGTTGAGCAAGGTGAGGTGCGCAACGGTGTCCACCGGAATGGGTCCGATCATCGTGATGCCGAGGCCCACGTTGTTCAACGTGTCCAATCCGTACGAATTGGCGATGCGGATGCTCGGCGCTGTGCCGACGCTGGTCACGTTCACGGCGATGTTGTAGCCGTGGTGCGCGCAGTCGGGGATCATTTCGAAGGTGGCGGCCGGATTGGTGCAGTCAAGGCAGCTTACGGTCCAATCCCAAGGGACTGTCACTGTGCCATCGAAGCAGCTTCCGAAGAATTGGTCGCTCCTGATCCGAAGCAGCAGGGCATTGTCGATGTTCGTGCTGGTGAACAGAAGATCGGCGAGGTCGAAGTTGTTCACCCCCGCATAGATCACCGGCGCTTGGAAATCGAGGCCATCATATATGTAGATCGAATCGCCGTAGGTGTCCAATTGGCCAGCGTTGAAGATGATCGCCACGGGGAACGCGTTCGCCGATTGGTAAACTACCGAACTGTCCATCGCATCATGGTAGCACAACGTGAAGGTGTTCGGGCCGCAATCGATCAACGGGCAAGGCGCGTTGGTGAGGAAATCGGAATGGACGCTGCACAAGGTGTTCGCGTCGTTCACCACGTTCACCCGGTTCAAGGTACCGAAGGCGAAGGGTCCAACGCTGTAGGTTCCCGTATCGGTCACTGCGACATCCGGAGCACCGCCCGTGTTGGTGAGGGTGATGGTGGGATCCGAGCCGATGCCCGTGATGTGGGTGGAGATATAGTACTGGTTGTTCGCGCAGTCGAGCACTACGTTATAGGTAGCGGCTGCTTGGGTGCAATCCAGGCAGCCCACGGTCCAGTTCCATTCACCGGCAGCGCCGAAACTATTGTCCGAACAGCAGACCGAACCATCCGAGCTCATTTCCATATAGATGGCCGGACCGGTGCTGATGGCGAGCACACCGGTCAGGTCGACAGTGCCGCCCGTATGCGTATAGATCACTGATCCCGTGTTGTCCACGCCATCATAGATCACCAGGTGATCGAAACTGACGCTTTCGATCGTTCCCGAACTGAACAACAGCGCAAGTGATTCAGTGCCGGTATTCTGGTAGAGCCAATGCTGGCTATCACTGTTGTGATAGCAATAGGAATCATCGAAGGCCGGGTTGCCGCAGGTGATCTGGATCGGGCAGTAGGTGTTCTCCAAGGGGGTGGAAGTCACGTTGCACAATGCGTTGAGTTCGTTCACCAAGGTGATGGTAGCCGGATTCCCCACCGGGAAGGGACCTGCGGTGTACACGCCTGGAGCCGCAGCGAATGTGGATGCCACGCCCACGTTGTTCGCGATCTCCACGTTGAGGTCCGTGCCGATGCTGTTCACGTTCACATCCACGGTGAACACCTGGTTGGCACAGTCGGTATTCACCACATAGGAGGTCACCACCGGTGGCGTGCAATCCAGACAGCCCACCGTATAGTTCCACTCGCCGAAAATGCCCCCGTCAAAGCAACTGGTGAAGCCATCTGTGGTGAGTTTCAGGTACAGTGCGTGATCAACATTCGTAGAGGTGACGAACACACCGGCGAGGTTACCGGCATTGCCAAGCCCATTGTAGAGTATGGCACCTTGGTCGTTCAACCCATCGTAGATCGTGAGCACATCGCCGCCGAACTGGTAGATGCTGCCGCTATTGAACTGCAAGCGCAACGGGAAGGTCGACGTCCCTTGGAATACCTTTTCATAGACCTCATTGTTCGCATAGCAGTGCGTGTAGGTATCGGGGCCGCAGCTGATGATGGGACAAGGCGCGTTCACCATCGTGGCCGAGGTGATGTTGCACAGCGAGTTCAATTCGTTCACCAAAGTGATCTGCACCGGGCCGTCCAAGGGGAACGGACCAGCGATGTACGTGCCGGGGGCGCTGGCGAAGGTGGATGCGACACCGACGTTGTTCGCGATCTCCACGTTGGGATCGGAACCGAGATCCGAAATATCAACGCTCACATTGAACGCCTGGTTGGCGCAGTCGTTCACCACAGTATACCCCGTGACGGTCGGCGGCGTGCAATCGAGGCAGCCCACAGTGTAGTTCCATTCGCCGAGCACACCTCCGTCGGCACAACTGGTGAACGCATCGGACGTGAACTTCAGGCACAGCGCATGGTCCACGTTGGTGGAGGTGGCGATCACCCCGGTGAGGTCCCCGTTGTTCCCGATGCCCGTATAGAGCAATGCACCCTGATCGTTCAACCCATCATAGATCCTGAGCACATCGCCGCCGAACTGGTAAATGCTTCCACTGTTGAACTGCAGGCGCAGTGGAAAGCTCGATGTCCCTTCGAAGACCATGATGTACGACTCGCTGTTGGCATAACAATGCGTGTATGTATCAGGCCCGCAACTGAGGATCGGACAGGGGAAGTTCGTGATGTTCGGGTGCGTTTGGTTGCAAGCCGGATCGGACTCGTGCTCCACGGTGACGTTCACCAAGGCACCGCTCGGGAACGGGCCGAGCTGGTAGGAGCCAGCGCTGAGGCCGGTCATGGTAGTGGGCGCGCCGCCGTCCACATTGTAGGTCACGTTCACCGTGGCACCATCCCCGGTGCTGCTCACGTTCACGTTCACGTAGAACTGGTTGTTCGCGCAATCGTTCGTGGTGGTGGTGGTGAAGGTCGGCGGGGTGCAGTTCAGGAACAATTGCACCGTGGTGACGCGGCAATTCGTGGCCGTTCCGCAGTTCGCATCTGTGCTCCAATGGGCGAACAGGTCCTCACTCGTAACGGCCTGCACCGTTACTGGAGAAGATCCGTAGCCCAGCACCGGTCCATCGTACGTTCCCTGGTGTACGGTGATGTACGTTCCATCATCGATGGTGAACTGGTAGGTGGCGGTAGCCACGATGCTGGTGATCACCGAATACTCCTGCTGGAAACTACAGGTGGTGATGGTGGTCACTGCCCCAAGCCCGTCGGGTATGGTCGAACCGCTCGGATATTGGGTGGTGTTGGTGCATTGGGCCACTGCAATAGTGCCCGTGGCAGCGGTCAATGCGGCGAAAAGGAATTTGTGGAGGCGTCGGAATGCGTTCATGCGCGTTGTTCGGTTTGGCCCCTTGCAAGGGCGGCGTGAAAGTATGCAAAGAGGCGAACGCGCTATGCGATGGATGATCCGTCCTTCCAACCAATCAGGACGCCATCCTGTTGATCGCGAGAACCGGTACAGGATCCTTCAACTGGCGAACGGTGCCCGGATCAGCGCACGATGAGGATGTGTTCCGTGCGGGACGCAGCGGCTGTTGCTATCCGTATCATGTAGTTCCCTGCTTCAAGGCGGGTGATATCGATGGTACGCCCATCGGCCCAGTTCGTATCCGAGCGGTCGACCAGCAAGGAACGGCCGATCATGTCAAAGATCTCCATCAGCACAATGGCACCTTGGGAAGTTGGCCAGCGCACGTGCAGTTCGGTGCTTGCAGGGTCCGGATACACGAGCGGTCCATTTTCTTCCTGGTCCTGGATCCCGACCAGGCCGCAACCTACGGTCCAGTGGAGTGCGGGAGAGGCTTCGCCCGTGGCGCAGGATCCGCTCGCATCGCTGGCGACCAACAGGGTGAGCGCGTTCCCCGGGTTGTTGCTGGTGAGCACCAAGCCTCCGACCTGCCCGCCCAAGTTGCCCGCGAAGACCAATTGTGCCGTGGTGTCCGGGCCGTTGTAGAGCAGCAGGTTGTCGTTCGGCAGAAGCTCCCCTTGATCGAACGCAAGGGTAATGGGAAGGCTGGTGCCGCTGCGGTACACGAACCAGACGGTGTCGGCATTGGCATAGCAGTATTCCACCGCGAGCGGCTCGCATGCGATGGTCGTGCAACTATCAAAGGGGAAGGAAAGGTCAGGGCTGTGGATCCGACACAGTGGGTTCTGGCTGTTCAGCAGAGTGATGTGTACGGACCCTCCCACTGGAGCCGGTCCGATGATCATGGAACCAAGACCGACGCCGTCAAGCGTATCGGGCGACCAGGAGGTGGCGAGGCGCAGGTCCGGCGATGAACCCAAGGAGGTCACGTGTACATCGATGCTGTAGCGGTGGTGCAGGCAATCGGGTATCACGTTGAACGTGGCGGTGGGATTCGTGCAATCAAGGCACCCCACCGTCCAGATCCATCCGCTGATGTTGCCGTCCGCGCAAGAGATGCTGTTGTCCGAGGTCATTTCCATGAACATCGCCGAACCTGTGCTGACAACGGCAAGACCTGCGAGGTTCTCTGTACTGCCCAATGCATGCTGCCAGAGGATCGGTGCTGTGTTGTCCGTGCCATCGTACATCGTCAAATGATCGAAGGCGACGTTCTCGATGCTTCCGGCGGAAAAAACGAGCGCCAACGGTTGTGAACTCGTGTTCTGATACAACCACGTCTGGTGGTCCGAGTTCTGGTAGCAATACGTGCCCGTGACGGGAGATCCCCCGCAGATCACTTCCGCAGCGCAGAAACCGTTCATGAACGTGCCTATCGGAACGTTGCACAATGAGTTCTGGTCGTTCACCAACGTGATGATCACCGGCGAACCCAATGGGAAGGGTCCTGCGGTGTAGGTGCCCGGCGCTGAAGCGAAGGTGGCGGCGACGCCCACATTGTTCGCGATCTCCACGTTCGGATCGGTACCTATGGCAGTGATATCCACATCCACGGTGAAGTGCTGCAGATCGCAGTTGGTGATCACCGCACCTGCGCTCGCTTCGGGCGGGGAACAATCCAGGCACCCGACCGTGTAGTTCCATTCCGGGGAAACACCTCCATCCGCACAACTGAAACTGCTGTTCGATGTCATCGTGAGCGTGAGGGCGTGGTCGGCATTCGTTGAGACCACCGCCACACCCGTCAGGTTCCCTGCATTGCCCACACCGGAGAACAGCACTGGATCGGTGACGAGCAGGCCATCATGGATCACCAGCATGTCATTGCCCGACGCGGAGACCGAACCACTGTTGAAGGACAAGCTCAATGGATAGGTCGAATTGCCCGCGTAGTGTACAACGTAGGTCTCGCTGTTCCCATAGCAGTGGGTGTAGATATCGGGGCCGCAGCTTTCGATCACGCAGGGCGCGCTCGTGATGCTATTGATCACCACGTTGCAATCGGAGTTATCGCCATGCACCACCGTAAGGTCGATCACTGCGCCCAAAGGAAAGGGACCGAGGGTGTGGAAGCCGAGCCCGATGCCGCTCTGTACCGTGAGATTGCCACCGTTCACCGTGTACGCGAAGGCGAGCGCTGAAGCATCCCCGGTATCGGATACCAGGACGGATACGGAGAATTCATTGTTGGTGCAATCGCTTTCGGTGCTGTAGGAGACCGTTGGTGGGATACAATCGAGGAAGCGCTGCACGGTCGTAGTGAGACAGTTCCCTGCTGTACCACAACTGCTATTCGTGTTCCAATGGGAGAAGAGGTCCGCGTTGGTGGCCGCCACCACCGTTAGCGGTGAGAGGCCATAACCCAGCACCGCTCCATCATAAGTGCCTTGATGCACCGTGATGAAGGATCCATCGGCTATGGTGAACTGGTAAGCCGCCCCTGCGACGATGCTCGTGATCTCAGCGTATTCCGTCTGCCAGTTGCACGTGGTGATCGTTGTTACAGCACCACCTGCGTCCGGTATGATGGTGCCGTTGGGATAGTGCGAGGTATTCGTGCATTGGGCGAGCGATCCAGCGATGGAAGCGAGCGAAAGAGCGATCGACGGAAGAAGACGCGCGAGTCGTAGTGTGTTCATGCGGAAAGGTTCGTGGTGAAAGTAGCCGAAGATCCCGGTGCGGCCCGCGACCATGACGTTCAATGCCCGTACAGTCGTTGCACCTCGTACATGCCGGGCTTCCATTTTCCTTCGAAGTCTATCAGGCTCCAACTCGGCCCAGGCCAGCAATCGTTCAGTTGCCAGAAGAGCGTACCCATGCAATGCGGCTGCGCGGCCATGTGCGCTTCGATGGCCATGCGGTAGGCTTTCGCCTGCACTTCCTGACTGTCCTCGATGAACTCGCCCAAGGTCTTCGGCTCCTTACCCAGTTCGCGTTTGATGGCGTCCCAGATCGGCTTGTCGGTCTTGTAGCTGCGCTGCATCCGTTTCATCGCCGGGCTGCCGAGGTAGAGGTCCTTCGGATCGATGTAGTGCGAGAGCAGCGCGCTGTCCGGGTAGCTCTGGAAACCGTACTCGCTCACGAAGCGGCCCACGTTGTTCTTGAACGAACTGAAGGTGCTGTCGCCATGCCAAACGCCCCAGTAGTGGAGGTCGCCAGAGCGAAGGCCTTCGGCGGAACCCCAGTTACTCAGGGGGGAGGTTGGGGTGTAGTTGTAGTTGTCGTCCGTGAATGCGTCCGGAATTGACCGGTTGAAGAATTGTTCTTGCGCCTTGGCTACCCGCACCGAGTCGGCGCCAAGAATTCCATATTGCTCCTGCCATCCCCAGTTTCCCCAAGCCACCTCCAACTCATTGTTGCCACACCAAAGCACGACGCTAGGGTGCATGGAACAACGTTCCTCAAGATCATCCAACTCAGACAAAGCGTTTACGTGGAAAGCCCAATCCGTTGGCCTTGTTCGCGTTGTGAAATCATCCGGGGCCGGGACCAGATTGGCGAACATCAAGTCTTGCCAAACCATGATGCCCGCAGTATCGCAAGCGGTGTAGAATTCCTCAGGTGGATAGATACCGCCAGCCCAGATGCGGACCATGTTCATGTTCGCCTGTTTCAGGTCGCGGACGATCTTCAACCAATCCATCGTCGTGATCTCGCTCGGGATCATTTTCGGCGGAACAAGGTTGCAGCCTTTCGCGAAGACGGGTTCACCGTTCACCCGAAATTGAAAGGCCTTTCCCATGCTGTCCGCTTTCTGGTCAAGTTCGATCGTGCGCAATGCGATCGGCTTGCGAAATGTGTCCAACAACTTGCCCTTGCGCCACAGTTCCACCCGCAACTGATGCACGTATTGCTCTCCGCTGCCATTTGGGAACCAAGGCTTGAAGTCCGTCTTCCGCAGCTTACGGATGTGTGTGCATGATGGTCCCCAACAACCTCGAGAAGTCGAGGCCGTCCTGTTGATCTTCAGCACATCGTCCACATACACCTTGTATCTCACTCTGATGTGTGCCTTCTCGAATCCATCGGTGTAGAAGTTGGCTTCGAACGTCAGCGGCCGATCCAACGAAATAGGATCAGGTTCGACTGAAACATTCTCGATACAAGCGGTACTCCAACAATGCAGTTCCACCCCCTTCCAGATCCCACTCGTGACCAGCCGCGGGCAGAAATCCCAACCGAACTGGTACGCCGCTTTGCGGATGTAGGGGCTCACGCCACTGGGGTCGTTGTCGTGCGGCAGTTGGATGCCATACGCATCGCGCAGTTTCGCGCCTTCCTTGATCGGCGAGCGGAAGATGATCTTCAACTCGTTCGCGCCGGGCTTCAACTTCTCCTTGATGGGCCATTCCCACGTGCGGAACATATTGTCCGCCTTGCCGAGGAGCGAGTCGTTCAAGTAGACTTCCGCAAATGTGTCGAGCCCTTTGAAGACGAGATCAACGTGCCCGTTCTTCAGTAGCGTGTCGTTCGCGTTTATGGTGCGCTTGTAGATCCAGTCCTCGTTCTCGATCCACTGGATGCTGTCGATGTTGCTGCCCGTGTAAGGATCCGGGATCAGGCCATGCCGAAGCAGATCGGTCTGTACCACGCCGGGTACTTCCGCGGAATACCACTGCTGCTTCCCTACTTGGCAAAAGGTCCAACCATCGTTCAGCGGGATAAGGGACTCTTGCGCGATGGATACAACGCCGAACAACCAGCAACCAACAACCAACAACGCCCTCATCGCAACCCCGCTTTCAGCAACGCGTTCATCACGCCGTCGATCTTCGCCTCGTCCGGCACGGTCTCGAATGTCATGCCGTCGTATACGCTGCTCATCGCGGCCTTGGTTGTGGACGTGGCCACGGTGCGCTGCGCCGAGAAATGCACTTCGCTTACACCGGTGCGTTCCACCAGTTCCACGACGTTCTCCGATGTGATCCCTCCCGCTGCCGCGATCCGCACCTTCACATCCGCACGTCGAACCATTTCCCGCAACAGGTCCATCGCATCGATCGCGAGCGTTCGGCCACCGGAGGTCAGCACGCGATGTATGCCGAGCTCCACGCATGCATCAAGCGCCGCGAGCGGATCGTCGCAGTGGTCGATCGCGCGGTGGAAAGTCAGCTCGTTCTCTGGCGCGGCCATGCGCACCGCTTTCATCAGCGAGGCTTCAGGAAGACCATTGTCGTTCAGTGCGCCGGTTACCAGCCCCACGCCGCTCAGCCCAATGAGCATCGCATCCCGCAGGATCGTTTGTCGTTCGAATTCCGAGTAAACAAAACCACCAGGTGTTGGGCGCACCAGCACGCGCAATGGAATGCCCATGCGCTCTTTCAACGTGTTCACGAGCCCGTAACTCGGCGTTACACCCCCACATGCGAGCCACGTGCAGATCTCCACGCTATCCGCACCGGACGCTTCCGCAGCCATGGCTTCCGCCAAGGAGGTCACGCATACTTCCACACGTACACGCATGTTTCGCAAGCCACAGGTGTTGATATGGCCGTGCCGGGCAAGTTAGTCGGGGACGCGTTCAATGCCCTGCAACCGTACATCGAGGCATGGCGTATGACGCCCGCCATGAACGCACTTCGCGCATCGTCCTTCTTGTTGCTGTCCTTCATCCTCGGAACTGGATCGCTGCACGCCTCGCGTCAGGATGACAGCCTCCACACGGACGTCGACGGCCTGAGCAGTTCCGCTGCGCGCGCGCGGGCGCTGTTGAGCATTGCGAACGCGCAAGCGAAGGACCAGCCGGGCGAGAGCCTCTTGAAAACAGCCACTGCGGTAGAGTTCGCCGAACGCTCCAATGACACGGAACTGCTCCTTCGTGCTGTGCGACAGCAGCGCGAACTGGAATTCAATGGTGGCGCGTACGACCAATTCCTCCTCAGTTCCATCCGGGCGGTGAGCATCAGCGAACGGCTGGCCGATCGGCGAGGGCTGGCCGAGGACATGCGGCACCTGTGCGATGCGTACGAACGCATCGGCGCGTTCGACAAGGCCGTGGAAGCGAGCAGGCAGGCCCTGTTCCTGTTGAAGAGCACGGGCGATAGCGCCGCTATCGGCAAAGGCATCGTGGACCTGATGAACGCGATGGTGATGGCGGGCCGTTTCAACGAAGTACTGCACCAGAGCGATGAGGCTCTTGCCTATTACTCCGCGCGCAATGACACGGTCGGCCAGGCCAGCGTTTGGATGGGCCGGGGCGAAGCGCTCCTCGCCCAGGAACGACCGGCCGATGCGCTACCTGCGCTCTCGCGTGCCGAACGTGTTTTCCGGGCGATGGGCATGACACAGCAGCTTACCCGTGTGTTGAAGGATCTGTGCGAGGCGAACATCGCCCTGCACCGCTGGGATGATGCGCGCTTCAGGCTCCATGCGGCCATGGCCATGGCGGCCGAGAGCCGGACCATAAACACCGATCCCCAACTCTTCGCTTTCGCCAGCCTCATCTTCGAGGGAATGGGCGATATGAAGAGCGCATTGTCCTGCCAGCGCCGGCATGCGGAACTCAAGGATTCGCTCTTCAACGAACGTATGGCCGAGCGAATGCTCGGACTGCAAGCCCTTTACAGCAATGCGCGCAAGGATATCGAGAACACCTCGCTCCGGTCCCGCAACACGGCCAATGAGGATATGATCGCCCGCGGACGCGCCCGCAGCAAATGGTGGTTGCTCGCTGTCGTGGTGCTCGTCGTTGGATCGGTCAGCCTCTTTCTCATGGGCCGCCGGTTGCGCAGGCTTGTTCGCCGGGCACACTTGAAGAACCAGGTGATCCAGCGACAAACGGACGAGATCAAGGCGAAGAACATGGAGCTCGAACGCCAGAACCTGCGCCTCGCGGAAACCCTTGTGAACGAAGAAGAGAAGGACCTCCTGCTGAAGGAGATCCACCACCGCGTGAAGAACAACCTGCAGATCGTGAACACCTTGCTCAAGATGCAAGGTTCGTTCACCCATGATCCAGTACTGGACGAAGTGCTCGGCGATTGCCAGGGGCGCGTGCGTTCCATGGCCCTCGTGCATGAACATATCTATCGCTGCGGTGATCTGAGCCGCGTGAACGTGAAGGCCCACATCCTCGCCTTGGGGGAAGCGATCCTCAAACACCACGGACTGAACGGCCGGGTCTCCCTCGATCTGAACGTGAACTACGACCGTTCCACGCTCGACAACCTGATCCCCATGAGCCTGTTGCTGAACGAACTGATCACCAACTCGGCCAAGCACGCCTTCCCCAGCGGAGCGGACGGCCGCATCACCATCGTGCTGCGTCGCATGGGCGAACACCAATGCGAACTGGTGTTCAGCGACGACGGCGTGGGTATGGAACAGAACCGTTTTTTCCAGAGCGAATCCTTCGGACTGGAACTTGTTCGCGCGCTGGCCACACAGCTCAATGGCTCGATCCGCCTGTTGAAAGGCGAAGGCACTACCTTCCAGATGACCTTTGAGCCGCTGGAACGCCCGCTGCGCAAGGCTTCCTGAGTTGGCGGGCCTCCGCTGCCCCCACCGGCCTACTTTCGCACGGCTTTATCGAATGGACCCATCAACCGAACCTGCTGCCCAAGAGGCTGTCTCCGATTTCCGTTCCCTCGGCCTGCACGAAGGATTGTTGCACGGACTTGATGCCATGGGCATCCGCAAGCCTACACCGATCCAGGCTCAGGCGATCCCCGCTGTGATCGATGGCAGGGACCTGATCGCCTGCGCCCAGACCGGAACAGGAAAGACCGCTGCCTTCCTGCTCCCGATCATCGACGTGATCCACTCCTACCGACCCAAGGTGGAAGGCAGCATCCGCGCGCTGATCGTGGTACCCACGCGCGAACTCGCGTTGCAGATCGATCAACAGATGCAGGCCATCGGCTACTACACGCCGATCAACAGCATGCCCGTTTACGGCGGCAGTGATGGCCAATCCTTCGATCAGCAGAAGTCCGCGTTGACGGGCGGTACGGAGGTCATTGTGGCCACGCCGGGCAAATTGCTCAGCCACCTGAACCTCGGTTATGTCCCTACACAGGGACTCGAGTTCCTTGTGCTCGATGAGGCGGACCGTATGCTGGACATGGGCTTCATCGACGACATCAACCGAATCATCACTTTCCTGCCGAAGGACCGCCAAACGCTGATGTTCAGCGCCACCATGGCACCGGAGATCCGCACGCTGGCCAAGCAGGTGCTGCATGATCCGGTGGAGATCAGCATCGCGTTGAGCAAGCCGGCGGAAGGCGTGAAGCAAGAGGCATACGTGATCTATGAAGCCCAGAAGGCGGGGATCCTCGAGCACATCCTGCGCACCAATGAGGCCACGAGCATCATCGTATTCGCCGGAAAGAAGGTGGAAGTAAGGAACCTCGCGCGGCACCTGCACAAGCGTGGCTTCAACGCCCAAGGCATGCACAGCGATCTGGAGCAGAGCGAGCGCGAGCAGGTGATGCTCGATTTCCGCAATCGCAAACTGCGGATCCTGGTGGCCACCAATGTGGTGAGCCGCGGTATTGATATCGACGACATCGACCTGATCCTGAACTACGACGTGCCGCGGGATCCGGAGGACTATGTACACCGCGTGGGCCGAACTGCCCGCGCTGCCCGCAAAGGACAGGCGATCACGTTCGTGAACGACAAGGAGATGCGCGAGTTCGGTAACATCGAGAAGCTCATCGGCTACGAAGTGCAGAAGATGCCGGTGCCGACCGCCCTTGGCCCCGCACCCGCATACCGTCCCGAAGATCGCGTCAAGAAGACCCCGAACGACAACCGCCGCTCCGGTGATCGAAGCGGCGGTCGTCCTGCGGGAGGCGGTGGCCGCCCCGGTGGTGGTAGTGGCCGCAGGCGTTAGCGCGTCTTGAACTTGTCCTTGTTCGCGGCGAGCACTTTCACGGCATCGAACGCTTTCGCATCAGCGCCTACAGCTTCGATCTTCACGCTGGTCATCAGGTCACCGCCAGCAACAGCGTTCACCACGTCCTGTCCGCTTACAACGTAGCCGAACACCGCATGCTTGCCATCCAGATGCGGGGTGGCCTTGTGCGTGATGAAGAACTGGCTGCCGTTCGTATACGGACCGGCATTCGCCATGCTCAACGTGCCCGGACGGTCGTGCCTGAGCGTCGGGTCGATCTCGTCAGGGAACTTGTATCCGGGACCACCTGCGCCAGTGCCCGTGGGGTCGCCACCCTGGATCATGAAGTCGGCGATCACGCGGTGGAACTTGAGGCCATCGAAATAAGGCGTACCATCAGGTTTCGCCGTATTGTGCTGCTTGCCTTCCGCGAGCGCCACGAAGTTGGCCACGGTAACAGGAGCTTTCTGATATTCGAGGCTCAGTTTGATCGTCCCTTTCGCGGTGATGAAATTCACGAAGAGACCTTCGCCGTTGTCGGTTGCTTGCACGGTTTTTTTGGTTGTTGACGCTGTTTGCGTAAGAGCTATCGTCGCCGTTAGCGTGACTGGAATTTCGCCTTGTTGGCTTCGAGGACCTTCATGGCATCGAACGCCTTTGCGGCCTTGCCCACCGCTTCGATCTTCACCGTCATGCTCACATCCTCATTGGGCTTGTCGCTTCCGTTGCGGGGAACGGCGGCGATGGCATCCACGGCCTCCATTCCGGATACGACTTTGCCGAAGATCGAATAGCTGTGAGGAAGCGACCCGTCCTTGTGCATGATGAAGAACTGCGAGCCGTTGGTGTTCGGACCGGAGTTGGCCATGGCGACGGCACCCCGCACATAGCCCGCCTTGTAGGAATCGGCAGCGGGATCCAGTTCGTCGGGGAACTTATAACCGGGGCCGCCCATGCCCGTGCCCGTGGGATCCCCCCCCTGGATCATGAAGCCCGTGATCACGCGATGGAAGATAGTGCCGTCGTAAAAGGGCGTACCGTCGGGCTTCGCGGTATTGTGCTGCTTGCCTTGCGCGAGCGCCACGAAGTTGGCCGCCGTCATCGGTGCTCCCTGGTAATCGAGCTTGAATCTGATCACGCCCAGTCGGGTGGTGATGGTCGCGAAGAGTCCTTCGTCGTTGCCTGTTGCTTGCGCGGGTTTCTGAGGTTGTGCGGGGGCCCTGTCGGCCACGATGGATGTGCTCATCCGGTCATCGGATGTTCCGGAAGCAGCGCCACAAGCCAGCAAGGAGCCGACCAGCGCGGCGGTGTAAAGTGAACGTTGAAGCATGATCATGTTTTTGTTTTTTGATCGAGGGGAGGCGAATGTAACGGGGTAGTTGATGTCAGCGTTCCGGTCTTAACGATCCATTGAATCTTCCAATGCGTCCAGCTTCTCCACACTGAACGCACCCTGCTCACGATGCACGATGGTGCCTTTCTCGTCAAGCACGATGAAGTACGGGATCTCGCGGTCCTTGATGCCCAGCGCATCAAGCATGGCCGATGCTTCTTCCTTCACGAAGACCACGCGCTTGGCTACATCCGGATCGGCCTCTTCGCGCAGCCGCTTCATGCTCGGACCGAAGGCCGCCTTGTTCAACCCCGTGAAGACCGGCACGAGCCACAGGTCCGCGTCATGGTCGCTCGCGAAGAGACCTTGATGTGCGACGAAGCGCAGGTAGGCCGGTTCGTACCACTCTTGGAGCAATGGTTCCGCCTTCTTGCCCGCTGCAAGAGCGATGATGGCGAAGTGCCCGGCAGATGCGGCCGGTAGAGTGACGGTGGCTCCATCCGTTGTTTCACCGGTGATCGTCGGACACTTG
>JANMKC010000358.1:0-1504 GCA_031371785.1 Flavobacteriales bacterium
GGTTGTGGCACTTCGCGCAGCCGAGCGTTTGTCCGAGAAACACCAGCGCCGTCGTGTCCGTCATGTCGTTCAGGGTGTTGAGTCGGCGCTGAACCTGGTCCGCGGAGTCCACCATGTCTGGCCCGAGCAGATTGAACCCGGTCGCGATCAGCGCATCTGGATTGTCCGGGAACAATTCATCGCCCGCGACCTGCTCGCGAATGAAGCGATCGTACGGCTTGTCGGCGTTGAACGAGTTGATGACGTAATCGCGATAACGCCACGAGTGCGGTCGCACCGCGTCGTGCTCGAAGCCGTCGCTCTCGGCGAACCGCGCGAGGTCGAGCCAATGGCGTCCCCAGCGCTCGCCGTAGTGCGGTGACACCAACAGCCGGTCGATGAGCCTTTCGTAAGCGTCGGTTGAAGGATCATTGACGAACGCATCGATCTCCTGCGGTGTGGGCGGCAGTCCGATCAAATCAAAAGTCACGCGGCGAATTAGTTGCTCCTTGCTGGCCCGCGGCGCGAGTTCGAGATGGTTCGTTTGCAAACGGGTGATGATAAATCGGTCGATGGGATTCCTCTGGCCCGTGATGGCGGGTGGCTCCGGGCGCTGGACCGGCTGAAAGGCCCAATGGCTCCGATCACGCTCGGTGATGTTCCGGGCGCGCAACTGCGGGGCGAGCAGCAGGGCCGCGCTCAAGACCACTCCTATGGATCGAAAAGACATCCGGGTTTGAAACGATGTTACCGCTGTTCGACGGCGCATCAAGCGCAGCATTCATGTCTCTGCCCCGCAAATGAGCTTTGCGTCGAGGCCCGCGGCTGGAATACAACTGGGCCATGCATTCACCATATTCATTGAGCCGCCGTAACTTTTTGAAAACCACGGCCGCAAGTTCGATCGCTTTTCCATTTTTCGTGCCCCACCTCATCTCGGCGCCTCCTTCGGGCCGGGTATTGCATGCGAGCTTTGGGTCGAGAGGAATGGCACGGGCGGATCTCACCGCGATTACGAGCCATCCCAACGTGCAATTCGTCGCCGTGGCGGACGTGCAGCCGGCGAAGGCGGACGACTTGAAGCAGAAGTTCCCCGGGTTGCGCGTGTATGAGGACTGGCGCGAGTTGCTCGACAAGGAAAAGGAACTGACCAGCGTGAACGTCTCGACGCCCGACCACATGCACGCGCCCATCGGCATGAGCGCGATGCAACGCGGCCTGCACGTTTATGGGCAGAAGCCGCTCACGCATGACATCTATGAGACGCGGCGGCTCACGGAATTTGCGCGCGCGAAAAAGCTCGTGACGCAGATGGGCATCCAAATTCATTCCAGCGGCGTGTATCGCCAGGCCGTGCAACTCGTGCAAACTGGCGCGATTGGCAAGGTGAAGGAAGTCCATACCTTCAGCAACAAGAAGTGGGGCGACAGCAAGCCCAAGCCGACCCGCGTTGACCCGGTGCCGGCGGGATTTAACTGGGACGCCTGGCTGGGTGTCTGCGCGACGCGCCCGTTCATCGGCCAGG
>JANMKC010000371.1:0-2174 GCA_031371785.1 Flavobacteriales bacterium
ATCCATCGATCAATGCCTTCAGCACCAGCGCCCGGTCGTTGACCTACTCATTCGTTCCAGTGGAACAGCAATCGGGGCTCACGCTATCGCTCCACTTGCTGAACAATGGTGTGGACACGGCCACCGCCATCACCGCGCATGTGGAGATCGCCCTCGATGATGTGATCCTGCTGCAACAGGATGTGCCATTGTTGGACACATTGCTTCCGCTCGCCGATACGCTTGTCACATGGAACTCCGGCTGGGTTTCCGTTGAAAGCGGGAGCGCAGTGGTGACCATCCTCATCAGCTCGGCCGGACCGGAGGATGTTCCGGACGACAATTCCGCTTCGGTCGCGTACAACATCACAAGCGCCAGTGACGGCAACAATGCCATGGGGATCGATGACGACCTTCCCGAGGACTTCATCGACAACGGATCCAGCGGGTTCTCGACAGGCTGTCGCTTTGAACTGATCGGCCCGGCCAGCCTGGTGCATGGCATCGGCGTGCGCTTCGGTGCGGGAACCGACACCGCTACTTCGGTGCATGCGTTGCTCATGGACGCGGACCTGAACCTGTTGTCCGCCTCGGGGCAACATCTCGTAACCGATGCCGATCTGGCGCTCAGTTTCGCGGGCGGCATGGTCTACATTCCGCTGGACAGCGCGGTGGACATAACCGATGATCGCGATGTGATCGCGTTGATCCGCTTCGATCAGGGCACAGGTGCATTGCGTGTGATAGCTGGCGGAAGAGTGCCGACGGGCGCGGCGTGGAAAGTGGACGCCGATGGCACAAGTACCAGCTTTCCGGATCGTGCGCCCTTGGTACGCATCTACCTGAGCGATCCAGTGACCGGAATGGAGCAGACCGGTGCGATCATCGAACGGCAGCAGTTGCTCGTCGCTCCGGACCCGGTGAGCGGCTCGGCCATGGTACTGTCCGCTTCACTGTTGCCCGAACTGTCCTTGGTCGAGGTGTTCGATGCGGATGGTCGTGCGATCGCGCGTTACCCGGTGCATGGCTTGACGAGCGCAGGCATGCGCATTGATGCGTCCACATGGCCCAACGGCTGCTACGCGCTTCGTGCTTCGGGCGCCAGGTCCACACATGTCGCACGGTTCATGGTGGCGCATTGATCGGGCATCCAGGAGGAGGCCCGTGTTCCGTTCGCGCCCCGTCCTCTGTTGTTCTTCCCAATGGGATGGCTCCGCCTTGCCTCTTCGGCCACCATTCTTGGAGGTGCATCCAAGACCGCACCCAGCCTGCTCGTCGATATCAACGCTGTAAAACCGCGCCGGACAATTACATTCGCCCCTCAACCCCCAACCCCCTGTTGAAAAATCAACTGTACATCCCATGAACAAGATCTACACTTCAACCCTCGCTGCCGTACTGCTCGCCGGGACCACCATGGCCCAGACGAAGGCTCTCAGCAGCATCGCTCCCCTGCGTCACGGAGAGCGATCCGCACAACCCCTGCACACGCCCCCCGGGCATGAGCGCGGTTCCACGATCTGGTCGGACGATTTCTCCGACCCCGCTACATGGGCCATGGGTCACGACGGGACCCAAGCCTTGGATTGGCAGGTCGGTGTCGGTCTCATGACCCAGGGTGCCGCTCCCATCGCTGCGATCCAGAGCACTACGGCGGCCAATGGCTACGGCATGGTGGATTCCGATTTTTTCGGGAACGTGACCACCAACTACGAGCAAGCTTGGTTGAGCAACGTCTCCCCGATCGATCTGACGGGCTTCCCGGAGGTAGTGCTCGAGTTCCAGAACCAATACCGCAAATGGACGGACGAAGAGTGCTATGTGGTGGTGCAGGTCGGCAACTCCGGCTGGCCCGTGCTCGATCCCACGACGGATATCAGCGCCATGCCCAACGTGTTCAAGGTGTGGCCGGGCATGCAGACCCAGGATCCGGTGGCCAACCCCACCGTGCGCCGTATCGACATCTCCGCGGTCGCTGGTGGCCAGTCCGATGTGTACGTGCGCTTCTATTGGAGCGGGATCTTTGGTTATGCCTGGTTCGTTGACGACGTGAGCATCCAGCAGCTTCCTCCCTACGAACTGGTGATGATGAACGGCTTCCTATCGCACAACAACGATGGATCCGAGTTCGGTCGCATCCCTTCCACCCAATTGAACGCTGACATGCAGGTGGGTGGCCAGTTCCAAAACCTCGG
>JANMKC010000428.1:0-2908 GCA_031371785.1 Flavobacteriales bacterium
GGGTGGGATGCCGCCGGTCATGGTGCCGCAGAAGTAGGCGATGTTGTTCACTGGTGAAGTGGGCGGCCATTGCTCGCGCACGATCAGCTGGCTCATGTCCGCCCAGGTGTTGAAGGGCTGCGCGTAGCTGTCGATGATCGGGCTGGGTTCGTTCCAGCCGAGGGCCTTCAGCTCGGGCGTGATCCACAATTGCATCGCCAGCGTGCGCGTGGTCTGCACGTTCTCCACCATGTTCTTCCACAAGCCGTTGCGCGCGATCAGCTCACCGCAGATGAACGGATGCGATGCCACCGGAATGCCGAGCACCACGATGTCGAAGTGCTCGCCGCGTTTCAACGTTTTCGTCGCGACCGGCTCCCATGTGGACCAGAACGATTCGAGGTTGATCTTCTCCGCTTTCAGCGCTTCACCTTCAACGAGCTGGTCGTAGCGCGGATCCGCGGGCCAGCACGGCAGGCCGTTCACATCAACGAGTGGATCGTATCCCGTGTCGGCCACTCCCGATGCTTCGTTCTTCAACGTCGCTTGGATGTTGATGTCGATCGAATCGATGTTGTTGCCGTCCGTGCTGACGTGCAACTGATCCACGCAATGGAAGAACTTGAACTCCACGCCACGCTTCTTCAACACTTGGTAGATGGGACCGAAGATGGTGTCGCCCATGCCGGCCTGCATCTTCCAAAAGACCGCGCCTCGAAAAGTGAGCGCCATGCGGATGGCGAAGTGCAGAAAGCTGCCCGCGCCGAATGATGGCTTCGTCACGTCGCCGTTCACGTAGGCGAACATCAGGTCGTACATCCCGTGGATCAGTCCGCTGTTGCAGGTAATGTCGTTCGCGCCGTGCGACCGCAACCATTCCGCTGCATCGTAGCGATCGAGATCGTCGAAGTCGATCACGCCGCTGAGCACGCCTTCGCCCGCCACGCCTTGTATGGCGGCCAATGAGAAATCAACCAGCATGTAGAGATGCCGCGCGAGATCATTGTCCAAGTAACCGCCGTGCCTCTTCTCGTTCCATGACTTCAAGCGACGCACCATGAAATGCACGCCATAGTGCGGCTGCGGCTTTCGATTCCCAGCCGCATCCTTGCCGCCGCCGAAGAGCTTGCGGAAGAAGTGCATGATCATGCCGCCGAGTTCCATCACCACGGCGATGATGATGAAGAAGAACGCCGCGATCCAGTCGAAGAGCTTGTCCAACCAGTTGCGTTTGCGGCCTTGGGGATCGAAGTTCTCCGCCGAGCTGATCACCATGATCAGCATGCCCATCACGCGGATCAGGTGGCGCCATAATGAAGGGATGCCGAGGCCCGCGCCGGGCGTTTTCTTGTTCGGTTCAAAGTTCAGCGGCCAAGTGCGCCAGCTCTTGTTCCATTGCTCGGCGAGCAGCACGTAGTCGTGGCGTTTGAAGGCATCGCTCCAGTCGGCGAGCGGTGTGCCGGGCTTGCGATCGTTCTCGGTGTAGATCTCGCGGATCACACGGAAGGCATTTTCATAAAAGCCCATCCAAACGTGCAGGCCGTGCTCTTCGATGCGACCGAACTCGCCACGGCCGCTCGCGCCTTTGCCACCCAAGCGCCAACCCATCTGGTACACGGTCACGCTGGAGAATATCTTGCGCCAATCCGGATCGTTGGTGATGCCGATCGCGGTGCTCAGCGCGCCGACGCCGCCGCCGAGGATGGCGACTTTCTGGGGAGTGGGTGTGGGCATACGGGAGGTGGTGATGGTGACAAAGTAAGTTGCCGAGTTGAGTTAGTATGGTGGATGTCTGGGCGTGTCCCCGTCCCAAATGCGGCCTGGGTCGGGCTTGGAGTTCAGCCCCGTCTTGAACCGGGCCTGTACTCTTCGCTCGTTCCTCGCTTCGGGGTGCCGCTCGGATCCATCGCGCGAAGCACGCGCAAGACGGGCCCGCTGAAAGCCTGCGCATGATCGGTGACTAACAATGCCCGAACGACCGATACCTTGGCCCTATGCCCATCGATATCGAGATCGACAAGCTCACGAACTCCATCGAGAACGTGCGAACTGGAGAGGTGTTCGATACGGTGGTGATGCAACTGGCTCCGAACGATCGCCGACTGAAGAATAAGGATTGGCGCTTCAATTGGAAACTGGAATTCGCGCCACGTGGACGTGAAGTGTATGCGCTGACCACGGTCGCTGATGCCAACATCATCCAAGGGCTGATCAGCGTGGAGGACAAAGGCGACAATATGTTCGTGCATCTTGTGTAGAACGCGCGCTTCAACCAAGGCAGGGAGAAAGTGTACCAAGGCGTGGCCCCCAACCTGTTCGCATTCGCATGCCTTCGATCATTCGATCTGGGCTATGCGGGAGCCGTATCTTTCGTGTCGAAGACCGCTTTGAAAGCACACTACGCCAATACCCTCGGTGCCACCATCCTCTACGGTGATGCCATGGCCATTGGCACCGCGCAAGCCCAAGTGCTCGTGGACCGTTACTTCAAAGACCGCGCATGAAAGCCCCGATCAAAGAACCCCTGAACGTGGACCTCGAAGTGGTGAGCCGAGAACTCACCGCCAAGGAAGCGGAGAGCTTGCAAGCCTTCTTGCATGCGAACAAGGCGAAGGCGCCGCGCAAGCGAACGCGAGCAAGGCGTTCTCTCGCGAAGACGAAAGTCAAAGTTTGACGGCTTGCCTCACACGGAAGTACTCACTGCCCAGATCGTAGCGATAACCAGGGCCATTCTGTCGGCCTGTGGAAAGTCGAAGCTCCCTCACCCCCACAAACTCCCGTTCCACGGCAAGCCCTTGTTGAACCTCCGTTGGTCCGCCCATTTCCATGGAGCGAAGAACCAAGGCTCGCGCATGGGCCACACGCCGCAGGGGGAGCACTTCATTCCGCTGGCGCCGATGATGCCGTTCACCGCGCGACGCGCCGCTTC
>JANMKC010000431.1:0-1898 GCA_031371785.1 Flavobacteriales bacterium
CGCTCAACCCGCACGGTGCATGGGCCGTAAAGGGGCGCAGTTCCGAACGAACATGCCACGCACCCTGCCGCTCCGCCCGCTCTTCTGGACCACCTTGATCCTGGCGCTACCTGCGATGGGCCAACGCCCCAGCCGCTCGGCCATCGGGTTGAAGATCGCGGGACAGTGGACGACGCAACGTGTTGCTGGATCCAACTACCAGCCTGTGCCGGGTGCTGCGGCCGGTGTGTACTTCCCGCTCTGGTGCGGCCGCCGGTTCGAACTCCAACCCGAACTGCTCCTCTCCTTCCAAGGCACCTCCCAACAGAAGCCCGAAAACGATGCGTCGACCTTGCACATGCTCTACCTGCAATTGCCGCTGAGCGCGAAATTCTACGTCACCAATGTGATCAACGCGCAGATAGGCGTCCAGGGAGGAAAGTTGTTGAGCGCGAACATCGATGGCACCCCAGTGACCGACCACTATCTGCCCTTCGACTTCGGTTTCGTTATCGGGCTCGGCGTTGACCTGATCAGTGGGCTCGATCTCACTGCACGATATTATTCGGGAGCCACCCCCGTGCTCGCCAACGACAGCCATGACTACCCGATGAACAGGGTCATGCAACTCTCCGTGGGCTATCGCATAGCCCGCCTCTCGCACAGCATGCACCGCCGCAGCCGAGGGTAGCATCGGCCCCGATCCCCGGCCGTGCGGAAGCGGGAGCCGGGGTATCTTCGGCGTCGCCCGTTCCTTGCTGGGCTTTCCGGTGAAAAAACCTGTGATCGCGTTGCTCGGTGGTGGCCAATTGGGCCGCATGTTCCTAGAGAACGCCCAGCGTTATGATGTGGAAGTGCATGTGCTGGATCCCGATCCGGAATGTTCGTGCGCACACCTCGCCACCCGCTTCGTTCAGGGCCGCTTCGATGATCGCGACACCGTGTTGCGCTTCGCCTCGGACGCTGACATCGTAGGCATCGAGATCGAGCATGTTTCCGTGGAAGCGCTCGAAGCCTTGAAGGCGCAAGGCACGACCGTGATCCCCGATCCGCAGGTGCTGCGCACGATCAAGGACAAAGGCCTGCAGAAACAGTTCTATCGCGAACACAACATCCCAACGGCGGAGTTCGCGTTGATCGATGACCGATCGGAGATCCCTGCGCATGCTTCGCTGCTGCCCGCTTTCCTGAAGTCCTGCACGGGCGGCTATGATGGCAAGGGCGTGATGCCGATCAACGCGCTGAGCGATGCGAAGGATGCGTTCACCGGACCCTGTGTGCTGGAGAAGAAAGCGGATATCGCTTTGGAACTCGCCGTTCTTGTAGTGCGCTCCGCGAAAGGCGCGCACGTGGTGTATGATCCTGTGGAAATGGTCTTCGATACGCGCTTCAACCTGGTGGATCATCTGCGAGCACCAGCACGAGTGGATGAACGCGTCGCGAAGGATGCGCAGGCGCTCGCTCTTCGCGTGGCCGATGCGTTCGCCGCCCCCGGTCTTTACGCGATCGAGTTGTTCCTGACAAAAAGCGGCGAACTGCTGGTGAACGAGACCGCTCCTCGTGCGCACAACAGCGGGCACCACACCATCGAAGCTTGCGCCAGTTCGCAGTTCGATCAACTCCTGCGCCTGTACATGGGCTGGCCGCTCGGTGATGCCAAGCTGCGCGGAAAGGCAGCGATGATCAATCTCGTAGGTGAAGGCGGCACCGGACCGATGATGGTCACAGGCCTCGACGATGTCCTGCACGTACCGGGAACCTTCCTCCATCTCTACGGCAAGAAGGAGACACGTACCGGACGCAAAATGGGTCACGTGACCGTGGTAGCTTCGACCGATGAAGAACTTGACCAGGCCATTGCGGTGACGAAGGTGCATTGCCAGGTGAGGCCGGTGGAAGAGAGTGTAGAGAGTGAAAGA
>JANMKC010000004.1:0-5201 GCA_031371785.1 Flavobacteriales bacterium
CAGTTATGCCTTCAACAACCGCGGGTGGAGCTGGTACAAGCTGGGCAACAAGGAACGTGCGCTGAAGGACATCGGCCGCGCGAAGAAGAAGAAGATCTTCAACCCGTACGTGTACCGCCACCTGGGTATCATCGCATTGGAGAGCGGGGACAAGTTGGGGGCCTGCACCTACTTCCGCCGCGCGCTCGACTACAACTTCACGGCCATGTACGGCGACGAAGTGCAACGCATGGTGGACGCGAACTGCATCAATGAGAACAAAGGCGCTTCACCGATCCAAGCCCCGAACGCACCAGTGGACAGGCCGATCAAGACACCGGTCGTTCGCACCAACGCACCCTGACGCATGCCCGCACCGAACAACATGCTCCGTCCCGATGCGCTGAAGGGCCGCACCATCGTGATCACCGGTGGTGGCACCGGCTTGGGCCGCAGCATGGCATTGTCCTTTTTGCAACTCGGTGCGAACGTGTGCATCACCAGCCGCAAACTGGAAACACTGGAGAAGACCGCGAACGAACTGATCGCGGAGACCGGAGGCATGGTGCTCCCTGTGGCGTGCGATGTGCGCAACCATCTGGAGGTGGACAAGCTCGTCGCCGCCGTGATCGAACGGTTCGGCACTTGCGATGCTTTGGTGAACAATGCCGCCGGCAATTTCATCAGCCCTACCGAGCGGCTCAGCCCGAAGGCTTTCGAGGTGATCATCGGCATTGTGCTGCAAGGCACCATCAATTGCACGCTGGCTTTCGGAAAGCAATGGATCGCCAAGGGTGAACGCGACAAGGCCGTGCTCAACATCACCACGACGTACGCATGGACCGGCAGCGGTTACGTGGTGCCGAGCGCTTGCGCGAAAGCGGGTGTGCTCGCGCTCACCCGTTCGCTCGCGGTGGAGTGGGCGAAGTATGGGATCCGCAACAACGCCATTGCTCCTGGACCTTTCCCAACGAAAGGTGCATGGGATCGTTTGCTGCCCGGTGAACTGCTGGAGAAATTCTCGCTCACCAAGCGCGTGCCGCTGGGCCGCATGGGCGAGCACCAGGAGCTCGCCGATCTCGCCTCGTACCTCGTGAGCCCCTTCAGCGGTTTCGTGAACGGGGAAGTGGTCGTCATCGACGGTGGGGAATGGTTGAAAGGCGCTGGGCAGTTCAGCCAGTTGGAAGCGGTGGAACCCGGCATGTGGGACGCGATCGAAAGCATGGTGCGTGGCGTGAAAGGCAGTTGAACGAAACACCTCGCCGGGGTTTTTCCGGCGTCACCCGATGGAACGTTGGCTGTATCTGTTGCCAGGGGTTCTCTACATGCTGGTAGGGCTCTTCCTCATTTTGTTCCCCGCGCGCAAGCCCAACACCTGGTACGGCTACCGCACGCCGCGCAGCGTCCGCGACATGGAGGCATGGTTGGATGCCAACCGCTTCGCCGCATGGGGCATCCTCATCGTCGGCTTTTTCAGCACGAATACGGGCCTCACCTGTGCGCTTGCCCGCATGAACGAGAATTACGCGTGGGCCACGGTGGCCGTTGTCACCGTGATCCTCTCGTTCGGTGGGGTCCTCGCCACGGAATGGTGGGTCGGGTCGCGTTCCGAACGCATGGAACTTCCGGTTGAACGAACACCCTTCGACGAAGGGACCGGTGATCGTCCTCCTTCCATATCCTGACAGCTGAACGGATACGACCATGAGCGCTCGTGGTGTGCTCCGCAGCGCTTCCTTACCTTCGCCCCCCAAAACAACCCCAACGATGAACGCACTGAAACTGATCGCCGCTGTCGCGATCGCCAGCATGACCACCGCGATGTACGCGCAAACCGACGCTGTCGCAACGGAAGCACAAGCTCCCGGCAACGACGCCATGGCCATGGTGAGCAAGCAGCTCAACCTCTCCGCCGATCAACAGGCCACCTTCACCAAACTGCTTTCCTCCTGCGACAAGGATTGCGCGGCGATCGCCAGCAAGGGTGGCGAGAAAGTGGGAGACCGGAAGATGGCCCGCTTCGACCGTACGATCGCCGCCATGAAGGATGTACTGAATCCTGATCAACAGAAGATGCTCGACACCATGAAGGCGAAGGGCGAACTCAGCGGTCTGTGCGCCAGCGGCGGCAAGGCATGCTGCGCCGGAAAGAGCGCCAAAGGTTGCTGCGCTGGCAAGGCGCACGCCGAGGAGAAGGCTCCTGCCAAGGTGCAGTGATCGCAAGGTGAACTCCGACATGAAAAGGGCCCCGATCTCCGGGGCCCTTTCTCGTTCAGCGATCAGCGCGCTCCTCAGTCCGCTTGCACTACGCAGTATTTGCTCACGCTCCAGAAGGCGTTCGGATCGGTGATCGTCAGCTTGTCCGTCTTGCCAGCGTTCACCTCCATCTTGTAGCTGCCTGCCGGATGGCTGGTGATCAACTTCGCCTTCTTCGCATTGATCGGGATCTCCAGCATCTGGGTGATGTCCACCTGCTTGAAGTACTCCAGGTTGAGGCCTTTCGTGTTCAGCTGGCTCACCTTTCCGATACCGATGAAACCGCCGCTCTTGGTGAGTACGCCGTTCGCCGTAAGTTCTTTCGAGGTGCCCACGCAGTAGTAGGCCTTGTTCAACTCCGAACGCTGCGTGGTGGCCAACTGGTCCTTGTCCTGGTACATCTGGATCATGCTCGCCAGTGACGCGTTCGTGCTGGTGAGCTGTTCTTTCAGGCTGTCGATCTCCGCGCCTTTCTCCGAGATGGCCTGTTCCAGTTCGGCTATCGTCTTTTCGAGTTCGGCGATCTTGCTCTTGTTGGTCTTGGCATTGCGGCGCATGCGCTCGATGAGCTTCTTGTTTTCGCTGAGCAGCGAGTCGATCATGTACAGATCGGCCGCCATCTTCTGCTCCATGTCCGCGCCCTTCTCCACACCGCCCTGCTCGTTCTTGCCCAAGAGCCCCTGCTTCTCCTTGATCGCGCGCAGGTTCTCACTGATCCGGTTGAAGGCCCCGAACATGCTGTTGATCGTGCTGTCCTTCATGCCGCTCTCGGCGGCCACCGCTTGGTTGTCCTGTTCGAGTTTCTTGTATTGTTCGCTCTGCGTGGGGTCCTCCTTGCAGGACCACAACAGGGTGAGCCCGCACAGGGCCATCAATAGTTGCTTCTTCATGGTTCCGGTGTTTGGTGTCGAAGTAACGCGCCGCTCGTGCGCGATGGTGTTCGCTTTTCGCTTGTTCTCCCCATCCCTACGTTGAAGACCGTGTTATCCGCGATGAGCTTGTCACTTGCTTTACCTGACCCGACCAATGATGGTCTGCAGGCGATGGCGGATGGTAAATGGACCTGCACGGCAGGGAGGCAGGGAACGAAGGGCAGCGAAACTACGTAAAGACATCCCCTTCAAGCGATCTTCACAACAGGTCCATCTTCGCCTCGTGTTCACACCCATCACCCGCAACAGTGCCCGTAGGTTGGTGTTCGCGTTCGCGATCGCGGGTTGCGGAACGCTCTTGGCCCAGAGCGATCGCGGCAGCCTCACCGAGCAGTTCCCGAAATTGGGAGCGAAGGAGCGTGCGCGCATTGCGGCGCAGGAAGCGGAAGGATCGAACAAGGACAACGCTTACCAGGATGCCATGCACCAAGCGGAACAGTCGTTCCAGGAGGGCCGCTACGAGGATGCGTTGGCCCTGTATGAAAAGGCCCGCGCGATGAGGCCGTACAATGTGTACCCCAAGGTGAAGATCGAGGATCTCCATGCCCTCCTCGCCAAACAAGCTGCCCCGCAGGACACGGCGGCTTCTGTTGGATCGAACGTGAAGAATGCTTCCGCGCCGGAGCCGCATGCGCTTGAACCACCACCGCCGACACCCGTGCATGAAGCACCTGCGATGTTCCAACGGTCAGCTCTACCGGAACCGGCCGCAGTGGAAGATCCGGTCCCGGAACCGCCATCCGTGAAGAAGGCCGAAGGCGTGATCGAGCGCCGCTACAAGGAGGGGCATGCGTTCGTGATCGAGCGCACCGTTAGAGTGGAGGGTCGCACGGTGGTGTGCAAGCGCGTCTTCCACAATTGGGGACAGGTCTACTATTTCGAGGATGGCCTGGCGGTGGACGAACGCGTGTGGAAGGCCCGTTTCCCGGAGTGAGGAGCGCTCACTTCTCCACCAACCGCACCGGCATTTCCAACAGGCCCTTATAGTCCTGGCCGGCCTCCAGCATGTCCAGGTCGCCTTCTTCATAGCACCATTCCAGGGCCACCTTGCTTGTGCCCGCAACGTGCGTCTCGTCCAGCAATTTCAACAGGTCCAGCACGTACTTGGCGCTGCTGCTATTGAAGTATGTCAGGGAGATGCGGATCAGGGTCGTTCGCGCGGGGTTGCGCGCGTAGATCTCCACGTGATCGAGCAGTGGGCGGAAGAAACGGTCAGCGTTCTCGTGTATGCTGCACCCGCTGATCTCCAGGGATCCCTCATCCGGAAGGAACTTCACCGCAGGTGTTTTGTCTGTGGCGGTGAGCAGCAGGGTTTCCATCGGCGCGGGCAAGATACCTACCGCCTGCCCGGAGCGTCTTTGTGGGCGATCGCTTGTTTGTACGCGCGCTTATGTTAATTTCAAACCCAACCGGAACACCCCCTTGACCATGACCATCAAGAACATCCTGGTCCCTTACGACTTCTCCGATTGCGCTACCGATGCACTTCGCGTGGCAGGAAAGATCGCGCGCATAACGGGTGCGTGCATCGATATTGAGCATGTCTACGAGCAGATGACCGACTTCCACCCGGGCAACCAGAAGCTGCGGGAGGACATCGAGGCGCGATTGGAACGCGTGCCTGAACTGCCCTTCCTGCGCGGCCTTGAAATGAAGAAGTTCATGTTGCGCCAGCTCGCCATCACCGAAATGTTCAAGAACGAACGCCTGGCCAAAATGGACCTGGTGGTGATGGGCAGCCACGGGGCGCGCGGGTTCCGCGGTGTGGTCGGGTCCAATACGCAGAAAGTGGTGCGCATCGCCCCGATGCCCGTGCTGGTGATCAAGCACCACATCGACGACTTCCAGGTGAACGTCATGGTCTTTGCCTCCAATTTCACGGAGACCGATGTGGTCAAGTTCGAAGCCTTCCTCCCGGTGCTGGAGATCTTCGATCCGAAGGTGCACCTGGTGAAGATCAACACGCCAAAGACCTTCGAGCGGAGCGACGACAGCTACAAGTCCATCGATCGTTTCCTCCAGCGGCATGAACTG
>JANMKC010000471.1:0-2805 GCA_031371785.1 Flavobacteriales bacterium
CGGTGGCTCACGTAGGCGAACAGCCCGTGGAAGCTCTTGCGGTAGAACTCGCCGGCCTTGTCGGTGCCTGCGTAGAGGATCGCGGTGCGCTTCACGAGGTTGTCCTCCTTCTTCGCCGCATCCAGCGTGGCGAACTTGGGCTTCACCTGCGGACGGTACTCCAGCGTTTTCAGGTCCAGCGCGAGGATGTCGCCCTTGGGCGTTGAGCGGTCCTTGAAGAAGAAGCCCTTGCCGGTCTTGCTGCCGAGCATGTTCTTCTCGACCATCTGCTTCAGGTAGCCGGGCAGCGCGAACGTCGCGTTCTGCTCGTCCTTCGGGCAATTCTCCTGAACGCCTTTGGCTACGTGCACGAGCGTGTCGAGGCCCACGACATCCGCCGTGCGGAACGTCGCGCTCTTGGGGCGGCCCAGCGCGGGACCGGTCAGGCGATCGATCTCTTCCACGGTGAGGCCCATCTCTTCGACCAGGTGGAACAGGCCCATGATGCCGAACACCCCGATGCGGTTCGCGATGAAAGCGGGCGTGTCCTTGCACAGCACCGTGACCTTGCCCAATACGCGCTGGCCATACTCTTCCAGGAAGGAGAGGACGGCGGGATCCGTCTTCGTGCCGGGGATGATCTCCAGCAACGGCAGATAGCGCGGCGGGTTGAAGAAGTGCGTGCCGCAGAAGTGTTTCGCGAAATCCTCGCTGCGGCCTTCGAGCAAGGCGTGGATCGGGATGCCGCTGGTGTTCGTGGTGATGAGCGTGCCCGGCTTGCGGTGCTTCTCCACGTTGGTGTACACCTGCTGCTTGATGTCCAGCCGCTCGACGACCACCTCGATCACCCAATCGCAGTCCTTGATCTTCGGTAGGTCGTCCTCGAAGTTCCCGGTGCTGATCCGCTTCGCGAACTTCTTGTCATAGATGGGCGAGGGGCTGCTCTTCAGCGCCGCGGCCAACGCCTCGTTCACGATCTTGTTCCTGTCCACCGATGTCACCCCGAGCGCAGTCGAGGGGTTTGACGATCTGTCTTGCGCCTCGACTGCGCTCGGCGTGACAGGTGTTGGGATATCGAGCAGCAGCACTTCGGCGCCGATGTTCGCGAAGTGGCAGGCGATGCGGCTGCCCATGACGCCGCTGCCCAGCACGGCGACTTTCTTGATGGTTCGGTTGGTCATTTCGATCACGAATTCATTGGTGCGAAAGGTAGCCTTGGTGGTCAGCCTCTTTCAGCGATGCGATCCAAAGCCTCAACAGCGAGCGTGCGAATTGTCGTGGTCGCAACGGCGGCTTGGCTCCGCGAACTAATTTCAGCCCCTCATGAATAAGATCCTGCTTCTTGTCGCCGCCGCGATCACCATTATTTCCTGCAAGAAGGACGATGCCCCCGAACCAACCCCTTCCACGGACACCGGTCCGCGCTTGATACTGAAGTTCAAGTTCGACAGCACTCAGGTGCGGTTGAACAGCTTGGGCCAGCCGAGCACAATACCCGCAGGCCACGGCGCGCAGAGCCCGCATTTCAACAAGATGAGCGCGCACTATGCGGAGTTCGCTCAAACGGCGACCACCGCCTTGGGTCTTGGTAATATCGTGTACCATGCGCCGGAAACAATGCTGGGCGGAGACACCGCCATCGATCGCGATCTGTCCATCGATGTGGCGGGCGGCGGCGAGTTCCTCAACATTCCGTTGAGCGACCTTTCTCCGGGCACGTATGAATGGCTGCGCGTTTCGCTCGCCTACCAGAACTACGACATCAAGTTCGATGCGCTGGGCTTGCACTTGATGGGAACGATCGCTTCGTTCATCGGCTACAACACCTATATCGGTTCGTACCACATCCACGACAGCCTGGTGACCGTGAACGGCAACCGGGCCCAGGGATATTGGGGCTTCGAGGTGTTGAACCCACCCGTGGCCACGCCGGTTTCCACCGGGCAAGCTCCGGCCGGGGCGACCACCGTGCCCAATCCATTGTTCGGCACATCGCCGATACCAGCCGGATCTTGCGTGGTGACCGGAGCGTTCCCGGTGCCCCTCACCATCACCGGCAATGAAACGAACGACGTGGTGATCATTGTGTCGTTGAGCACCAACAAGAGCTTTGAGTGGGTGGAGACGGACGGCGACAACGTGTTCGAACCCATCGACGGGGAAACCGTTGTGGACATGGGTGTTCGGGGCATGATCCCGACCGTGCAATAGCTCAGATCGGCTTGGGCGGGATGGCCGTGTCGTTGATCACGAGCACCGGCTTCTCCTCCGTGCATCGATAGCGCACAGCGGCTGCGGGCAGCATCACTTCCTGGTGGCCTTGTTGATCGTCATAGAGCTGTACGCTGTCCCCTGTGAAACTGAATTCGAAACTTCCATCGCGTCCGCTCACACGCGTGCGATCCGCGATGCTCGTGCGCCATTGGAAGGTGCTGTCGTCGATGGTCTTCCATCCGCGCACCGCAACATCGAGGAAACCGAGATGTACGAATCGATGGTCTTTCAACCAGAACGCTTCTTGTCCCCAACTCTGCTTTTCACCCATGTTCGCGATGATGATCAGACCGTCTTCAGCATGGCCATCGATCAAGAAAGTTGGTAGCATGGTTCCACTATCGAAACCGGGCTTCGAACTCGCGATCACTTCCGCGCTGCTATCGGGACGCGGACGGTAGAGGTAGAGGCGCAGCCCTTCGCGTTTGTCCTCGTTGCTGCTGGCGGCCATCACGAAAGTGCCATCGCCCAGAGCGTAGGTGGTCTGAACCAGCAGGGTGTCGTTGCGCACATTGTCGTCCAGGATGGGCAGATCGAGCTTGTGCCAATCGC
>JANMKC010000025.1:0-4490 GCA_031371785.1 Flavobacteriales bacterium
CCTTTATGTGCGATCCCCGGGCGCCGCGCCCGTTGACCGCACTTCATCTCCGTCGTCATCGCGAGGCCGCATTTGGGCCGAAGCGATCTTTGATCCGTTCCCAGCGATCCGTGATGCGCGCGATGCTGATCTGCCTGTCCATGGGCGCAGTCATGAATTCCTTCGCCCAGCAGGTCGGCAAGCTGCGCCTGCTCGTGGATCCGGGCAACTCCTTCCAGTTCGTGCTGGACCACCAGTACAGGATGCAACAGCGCGAAGTGGAACTCGCCGTCGGCGATCATCATTTCACCTTCTGGGCACCGGAGCGGCGCATGCTCGACACAACGCTCACTGTGACACAAGGCGCGATGCGCGATGTGGTGATCAGGCTCGAACTCTCGAACGAATACCGCGCCTACCTCGCGGAATACAGGACCTTCCGCAACAAACGCCAGATGCAACGGATCGTGCCCGCATTGGTGACCGCAGGTGCTGGCGTGTGGACGATCCTGAACTGGTCAGCCGTTGGAAAAGCGCAGGATCGGCTGGATGATGATGCTGCCAGTTATGATCGGCTCGTGGTGCCTGCGGAGATCCAGGAATTGAAGAACGAGACCATCCCAGCGCACAATGATGACCTGCGTAGTGCGAAGACCAATACGGTGGTGAGCGCGGCGATCTTCGGCGCATGCTTGCTCGGCACCGCATGGATCTGGCACAAGACCGGCAAGCGGCCCGCACCCGCCTTCAACGACCACGAGAAAGTGCGCTTCGACGGTCTTGTCTTCGCCCCCGGGGCTGCACCCGGCGATTGGAACTTCGGACTTGGCCTTACCCTGCGATGAAACAGTTCCTGCTCTTCGGCTTTGCGTTGATGCTTCTTGCTTGCGACAAGAAAGAACTCGACACGTCCACATTGAACACCAACACGCTCGATCCGGATTTCACCGGCCCATCGATGATCGAGTTCCATAGTGGCACGGTGACTTTCGTGCAGAACGATCTGGGTGTGGTGATCGACACGGTGTACACGCTGAAAGTGCATGTCATGGTCGAACGCTTCCCAAGGCAGACCGTTTACGACATCGTGCTGCGCGAGCCCGGAACCGCGAACATCAATGAGCAGGACAACGTGCAGGGCGACAATCCCGACATCTTCGCCCTCGACTACCATCACGCTGTTCCTGGGAATACCTACTGCCTGACGGCGCAGATCCTTGTTGACGGCAGCGGTTCGGCAGTGTGGGGCCTTTGCCACGCGGCCCAATAGAGAAAGTGATGAGCGACCAGGAACAAATTCCACCCACAGAAGAGAACGGCGCGAACGGTCACGTGGAAAGCGGGTCGAAGAGCAGTATCCCCAGCGCGGGCCAGGCTGGCACGTACAGCGTGAGCGGCATGTACCGCGAATGGTTCCTCGACTACGCGAGCTATGTGATCCTCGAGCGTGCCGTTCCGGCATTGTACGATGGCTTGAAGCCCGTGCAGCGCCGCATCCTGCACGCGATGAAGGAACTGGATGATGGCCGCTACAACAAAGTGGCGAACATCATCGGGCACACGATGCAGTACCACCCGCACGGTGATGCGAGCATCGGCGATGCGCTCGTGCAGCTCGGCCAGAAGGATCTTGTGATCGACTGCCAAGGCAACTGGGGCAACACGCTCACGGGCGACAGCGCCGCCGCACCGCGCTACATCGAAGCACGCCTGAGCAAGTTCGCGCACGATGTCGTCTTCAACCCGAAGACCACGGATTGGCAACTGAGCTACGACGGCCGCAACAAGGAGCCGATCTACCTGCCGGTGAAATTCCCGCTGCTGCTCGCGCAGGGCGGCGAGGGCATCGCGGTGGGCCTCTCGTGCAAGATCCTCCCGCACAACTTCTGCGAACTGATCGACGCGAGCATCGCGGTGCTGCGCGGCAAGAACCCGAAGCTCGTTCCGGACTTCCATACCGGCGGCATGGCCGACGTGGAGAACTACGAGGATGGCCAGCGCGGCGGCCGCGTGCGTGTGCGTGCGCGCATCCGCAAGGAGGACGCGAAGACGCTCGTGATCACCGAGATCCCCTTCGGCACCACCACAACGAACCTGATCGAGAGCATCCTGAAGGCCAATGAGAAGGGCAAGATCAAGGTGCGGCACATCGACGACAACACCTCGGAGTTCGTCGAGATCGTCGTGCATCTCGCAGCGGGCGTTTCACCGGACAACACCATCGACGCGCTCTACGCCTTCACCGATTGCGAAATGAGCCTCGCACCGAACGCCTGCGTGATCGAGGCCGGTGCCACCTCAGCGCACGGCGACAAGCCGCGCTTCGTGAGCGTGAACGAACTGCTGAAGGTGAGCACGCAGAACACGCTGCGCCTGTTGGAACTGGAGCTGAAGATCAAGCGCAACGAACTGGAACAGCAATGGCACTTCGCTTCGCTGGAGCGCATCTTCATCGAGAAGAAGGTCTACCGCCGGATCGAAGAAGCGGAGACCTGGGAGGAAGTGATCGCCTTCATCCACAAAGGCCTGAAGCCCCACGTGCAGGAGCTGCGCCGTGCCGTCACCGACGAGGATGTGGTGAAGCTCACGGAGATCCGCATCAAGCGCATCAGCCGCTTCGATGCCTTCAAAGCCGATGAGCACATCAAGAGCCTGGAGCAGCAGTTGGAGGAAGTTCAGGCCAAGCTCGACGCGATCGTCGAATACGCGATCGACTACTTCAAGGAACTGAAGAAGAAATACGGCGAAGGCCGCGAACGCAAGACCGAACTGCGCACCTTCGACAACATCGTGGCCACGAAGGTCGCGGTGGCGAACAAGAAGCTCTACCTCGACAGGGCCGAAGGCTTCATGGGCTGGAGCCTGCGCAACTTCGAGTTCGTGGATGAGTGCTCGGAGATCGACGACATCATCGTGTTCCGCGAGGACGGCACCATGATGGTGACGAAAGTGGCCGACAAGAAATTCATCGGCAAGGGTCTGCTGCACGTGGGCGTGTGGAAGAAGGGCGACGAGCGCACCATCTACCACATGATCTACCAGGACGGCACGCAGGGCGCGTACTACATGAAGCGCTTCGCCGTCACCGGCATCGTGCGGGACAACGTGTACGACCTTACTAAAGGCGCACCCAATAGCAAGGTGCTCTACTTCACCGCCAACCCCGATGGCGCGAGCGAGACCGTGCGCATCCAGCTGCGTCCGCGCCCTAACCTGCGCAAGAGCCAGTTCGATGTGGACTTCGGGCAGATGCTCGTGAAAGGGCGCGGCAGCCAAGGCAATCTGCTCACGCGCTACATGGTGCAGAAGGTGACGCAGAAGGAACGCGGCGGCAGCACGCTCGGCGCGATCCCCATCTGGTTCGATGAGACCGTTCGTCGCCTGAACGAAGCAGGCCACGGCCGATACCTCGGTCGCTTCGGCGGCGAAGACAGGATCCTCGCGATCACCGCGAGCGGGCACTACCAATTGTTCCCCTTCGTCATCAGCACACACTTTCCGGACGATGCGATCACCGTAGTGAAGTGGAACCCGAAGGACGTGGTGAGCGCGGTGTATTGGGAAGGGGAGAAGCAGCAATACCAAGTGAAGCGCTTCGAGATCGAGCCTTCGCGCGAACCGGTGCTCTTCATCACTGAACATCCGGAAAGCAAGCTGGCGTTGCACTCGCTGGTGCCCGATGCCGGTGTACACGTCGCCTTCGACAAGCGCAGCAACGACCGCCCGGACGAGGAGATCACCTTCGCGCAGTTCATCGCGGTGAAAGGCGTGAAGGCCTTGGGCAATCGCCTATCGCCGTTCAAAGTGAAGGACATCGCGCTCATCGGCGCGACCTTCATTCCGATGACCGCTGAATTGGAAGAACGCCAAGGCATGTTGATCACCGATGAGGAGATCGACAACATGGAAGCGCCGGAAGAAGAAGGCTTGGAGGAATCGCCGATGAAGGAATTCCGCAAGCAAAGCGGCTTGGATCCCGGCTCGGAGGCCGGGAGGGAGGACCGCTCACCCGATGATCCGATCATCGGCTACAAGCCGGGGAAGCAGATCTCGTTGGGGTTGGATTGATCTGCCATCGGGAAATACCCGATCGGGGGTTTGGCACCGAAGACCGACCGTTTGTGGGATGGAACGTACCGTAACTCACATGGTCTTCTTGCTTCAACCGAAAGGGCCTGAGCTTCACGGGCTCGGTAGCCGAGAACACACCATGATCAGGATTAGAATTTTCTACGCATCGATCCTCACACTTCTTTCTGCGTTCGTTCAAGGGCAGGCTGGGGCACTGGATCCCACGTTCGGTAACAACGGGATCGTCACAACGGATTTCGGAAATACGATCGAATCAGGCTGCTCCATCGCGCTTCAGGCTGACGGGAAGATCGTGGTTGCCGGAAATGCCTTTGCTGGGGGCGGGGATCCTCCAGTTTTTGCGCTTGCTCGATACGAGCCTGATGGTATGCTCGATCTGAGTTTCGATGCTGACGGTAAGGTTCAAACCGATTTTGGAG
>JANMKC010000051.1:0-7114 GCA_031371785.1 Flavobacteriales bacterium
CGTCCTTTCTGCGGGTGCCGATATCGACCAGCATCACATCACGATCGCCCGCAATACGCGAGGTGCGAGCGAACAATGTCATGTAGACACTGCTTATGTGCGACGTGGTGACAAATACCCTGACCCTCGTTGCCGGTGCCATCGGTCAGTGCAGAAAGGTCATGCGCTTCATCCAGCGTGCCGGGATGTGGTGGTACAGATCAGCGGAAGTGCGCCAAGCGATCGAACCAACGGCGTAGAGGGCCGAGATCGCGCAAGCGCGAACCACAAGCGCGACCATCGCTGGGCCTGGCACTGGTATGAACGATCCAGCAGCCAACAGCACAGCGATGATTAGCAACTGTTTCAATGTTGCCATGTCGAACGGTTGCATGCCGAAGTTGCGCCGGATGAACTCGAATTTCAATCCGTTGTAAACGATCGACGCGAGGCAACCAGCGATCGCGGGGCCGAGCATTCCGATACGTGGGATCAGCATGATGTTCCCGGCAACGGTCAGCAGCAGAAGGATCACTAGAAAGACCGAGCCCCAGATGTACTTGTGTGAATTGGCGAGGATCGGATAGTTCACACCGGTACCCATGTTGATGAGCGCGCCGAAGGCGATAACCTGCGTGACGATCACACCATCCGAATAACCTGCGGGCAACAATTGGAAGAGATCCCTTGCGCCAACGGCGACCATGAGGAACAGCCAGCCACCGATGAGCAACAAGGCCCGCGATGAATCGTGGTACACCGTGCGCACCGCAGCAAGATCGTTGCGCGCAAGGGCGTGCGAGATGCTCGGATTGGCGATCCGCTCCAAGGCGTTCAGCGGGATCTCCACTGCGAGCCCGAGGAAAGCCGCAACTGAGTAAACCGCGACCAGTTCTATGGAAATGGTTCCGACGAACATAGTGTCGATGTATTTCAGCGTCACCGAGTTCATGGCCGTAAGCGTGATGATCGCGCCGAAGCGAAGGATGGGGCGAAGACCGATGTTCTCATTGATGAACCCGAAGTCAGGGATCAGTCCCGGCCTGTCGAATTTGAAGATCGCGATCAGCAATGCGACGCCTTGCACAGCATAGATCAGGCAGAAGGCGAGGAGGAACTGTTGGAGGTCGAACCATCCGCTGAACCGCACAAGAATGATCGCGATCAGGAGCACGCGCACCACAATGTCATTCAACACGGTGGTGATGGTTGAGCGCATCAACGCTATGCAATAGGCATTGAAGCCGAGCACGAACGAGAGGATCACGGTCAGGAGAAGTACGTAAGAGAAGTGCTCCTGGAACGAACCGGCTCCCGATCCATAGAACCGGAGGATCGTGCCTTGCACGAAGTGCAGGATGACCGATCCAGCGATCACCGCCGCTGATGTGTAGAGCAACAGGAATCCGAAGAAGCCGCGATGCCGTGATGCGGGATCCATTGCACGAGGCAGGTAGCGGATCGTCACGGCGCTGATCCCCAGAGAGAACAGAATGGAGAGGACGCTTCCGAACGAGAGGATCAATCGCGTCAATCCGAGTTCCTCCTTCGAGAGGTAGTGCGGCTGAACGAAAATGAGGCTGACAAAGCCGATCAACGTCCCGATGTAGACCAGGATGGTGTTGGAGATGCCTTGCTTCTTGACTATGCCCACGGTGCGCTCAGCGGATCAAGTGGAAGCGACGCAGAACGGAGATCAGACCTGACTTGAACACATGGAACCCATCGTTCTTTCCGGTTTCGCGATAGACCTTCATCTGTCGGTCATGTTCCAATGGATCCGGGACGAACGGAACGACCGCCCCCTTTCGGCAGATCGCGAACACTTCATGTTGTTCATGACGATCGCCTTCGACGATGTCGACTACTTCCAACCCGGCCATGCCAAGCATATCCGAAAGCGACTTGCGAGTGAAGTAGCTGATATGCACCACACGAAAAAAATGTGAGCGCAACGGCTTGGTCGGGTGCATGGCGTCCGGCACCGCCACATAGAGCAGACCATCATCGCGAAGCACTTCCCGCACCTTTCGGAGCACCGGCAGCGGTTCGGGAAAATGTTCCAGTACATGGCGCATGATGACCAAGCCATAGGTGTTCCTCACGCTCGCTTCCCAAGGCCCGTAAACATCATCGCCCAAGTATCCGAAGCCATTGGCCAGCAAATGATCGCGACATGTTGCTGATGGTTCGATCGCATCGTATGTCGCCTTCGTTCCTTGTTTTTCGCGCAGGTAGGCAAGCGCATGTCCCATGCCTGAACCCAAGTCGAGCACGCGGCCGAAGGGCTTCAACAACGCACGTTCCTTCAAGCGTGCCACGATCTTCGCCGCAGGCAGAAACTTGCAGCGATCATCATTCTGCGAGAGCACTTCCGGTCGGTAGTAGCGATCGTATTCCGTTGCATAGAACCGATCGTACCGCTCTTTGGTCCAACGTGGGTTCAAGTAGGAGAACCCGCACGTCTTGCAAACGACCACGTGGGTCGGCAGGTCGAACTGGCCTTTGTCCACCACCTTGGATGTTTCGTCCGCTCCACATAGGAGACAAGTGGTGGGTCCAAGTTCTGGGGAGGCCATTGGCGATGCGCCGAAAGTAGTTACACTCCGTATCCAACGCGGGAGAGTGACTTGGGCATTTATGTGGATGGATACTGGACATTTGCCGTGCCGCTTCAACCCAAGGAACCAACTACCTTCGATCAATTGATCTGCCCTACATGCGTTCATTGGTCTGCTTCATAGTCCTGATCCCACTTGTGGCCTCATCTCAATTCACGGCCGTCGAAACGTTCGCAGGAAATGGTGTTCCCGCCCTCTTGGATGGGAGCTTGCTCAACAGCGAATTCAGCTGGCCCTACGGGGTCTGCCACGACCCGATCACGGACGCGATCTTCGTAGCCGATGCACAGAACAATTGCATTCGAAAGATCCAGGATGGAATAGTCACGACGGTTGCCGGAATGGGCATTCCTGGTGATCTGGATGGACTAGGGGTGAACGCAAGATTCCAAACTCCAACAGGTGTCTATTTCAAGAACGGATACCTCTACATCTGCGATGACCTGAACAGCAAGATCAAGCGTATGGATGGATCAGGCAATGTGATCACCATCGCTGGGAACGGAATGGAAGGATTCTACGATGGCCCTGCGATGCAAGCGGAGTTCTTCCAACCGAAGAGTCTTGTCGTCGACAACAACGGGGTCGTTTATGTCGCCGACTATGAGAACCACCGCATTCGGAAGATCGAGGATGGCGTAGTATCGACGTATGCGGGCACTGGCAACGCAGGCGATGGCACAGGTCCAGCGCTCCTCGCGGATCTTCACCGTCCGAGAGACCTTTGCTTGGATGATGCTGGCAACCTGTACTTCGTGGATCTGATGAACAACAAAGTGAAGGTCGTCACGACGGACGGTATGGTTGAGTTGGTGGCTGGTTCGGGCATCGCCGGATGGGCGGATGGTACAGGCGCAGACGCGCAGTTCGATATTCCCGTAGCGATCGATTGGCTTTCTCCAGGCGTGCTCGTCATACTTGATGCGGTGAATCCGAGATTGCGAAAGGTCACAACCACTGGCGTCGTTACGACCATTGCGGGTTCGGGTGTTGCAGGATATGTCGATGGTCCTTTGTTCGAATCTGCTTTTGCCCTGCCGCAAGATGTTTGCGTTGACAATGAAGGAAGGATCTATGTAGGCGACAGGGACAACAACGTCATTCGGGTTCTGACGGTTGATGATACGATCCCCCTCCCCCCGTCGCGGTCACTTGCCCCCCATACCACCTGCCCAACGTTTTCACGCCCGGTTCGGACCGACACAATGACCTCTTCATTCCCTTCACCTACTGCAACATCGATCGGATCGACATGCGGATCTTCAACCGCTGGGGCCAGAACGTTTTCACCACGAAGGATCCTGACATCCGCTGGAACGGCAAGGTGGATGATCATGGAGAGGAGGTTCCGGAAGGTGTGTACTTCTATATCTGCAAGGTCTATCCGACAAGTGCAAATTCTTCGCGGGGAATGCAGATACTCACGGGCAACATCCAGGTCCTGCGTCCAACGGCGCATCGCTGATCCTGTGATGGATCTTCCTTACGCTGTAGTGATCCGCACGCGGTCACACACTTACCACGCATCGTTCATCAAGCAGTAGCGCTAGTACTTCGGCTGGCCGGGGTTTTCCGGCACCCAGGTCTGCGTGCGATAGAAAAAGAGGAGGTAGCCGCGCACTTTCAACTGGCCGTCCTCCACCCATAGTTTGCAGTCGTACACGCTGCCGTTCTCAGGATCGAGGATCGTACCATCATTCCATTTGTCATCATCGCGCACCATGTCGCGGATGATCTCGAGGCCGACCACTTTCTTGTTGCGGCGATCGTCCTTCGCGTCGCACTTGTCGCAGATGGGATCGGGATCCTCGCCGGGTTCGCGGAAGAGCTTGATGATCTTTCCGTAGGCCTTGCCAT
Source organism: Flavobacteriales bacterium (assembly GCA_031371785.1). Classification (GTDB taxonomy): domain Bacteria; phylum Bacteroidota; class Bacteroidia; order Flavobacteriales_F; family PHOS-HE28; genus PHOS-HE28. Next base: position 4,458 of record JANMKC010000051.1, read on the forward strand.
CGTGTATGCTGATCTCCACGACGGAGCGTTGCTTGTGCGTGTTGTCATCGATCGTGACCCAGCGGCCAACGATGTCGTTCTGAGCCAAGAGGTGCAGGGGCAGGAGCAGGGCCAAGAGCAGGAAGCGGCGCATCGGTCAGAAGCTGCGTCCGATACCGACGACATAGCGGAAGGCCAAGTGCTCGGTCTCCGTTGCGGGAATGTTGCTCAGGAAGATGGGCGCGTCGAAGCGGATGGTGAGCGGGTGGATGTCCACGAGCGGCCCGAATTTCTTGACGGTGAGGGCGGCACCGGCACCGGCGTCGGCGCGTGGCATCGAGAGCTTGATCTCGGATGTGCCCGCGTCGGTCGTAGTGCGATAGCCCATGCTGCCCGCATCGCCGAAGAGGTAGACGTCGAGGTGCAGGTATTGCGCGAGCTTGCCGGGGCGGAAGCGCACGAGGCCATCGAGATCCACTTCCGCGTTGATGGCCGCTCCGGTATTGCCGCGATAGGTGAGGATCACATCGCCATTGGCTGCGAGTTCCGGCGCGAGGTAGCCCGCATAGCCGCGCAGTCCGAGCCCACCGCCCGCCGCGAAGTGGTTCACGTCCGCACCATAGCCGAGCCAATCGTAAGGGAAAAAACCAGCGCTGCGCGTGTACTTGTTGTCCATCATTTCTTCCGGCGAAGCAGTGGCGAGATAGAGTTGGCTTTCGCGCGGACCGGTGCCGGTACCGTACTGCAACAAGGCATGCACGCGCAGCTCCAGTTTGCCCATGCGCTTTGTGTTCATATCCGAGAGCCGGATCTGCGAATACGGAAAAGCCGCGCCGATGCCGCTGTTCCGCACGTTCAAGTTGAGCGATCCGGAACCGTAGTCATGGTTCACACCGATGTCCCACGAGCTGTTCAGCGCATCCGGTTCCCACTCGCCCGGATAGTTCAGGTACACCAGCGCCGTGCTGTCGCGGCGGATCATGAACTTCATGTCCGTGTAGAGTTCGGTGCGGCCAGTGGGAAGTATCCAGTTGAAGCCCGCGCCATATTGTTCGAGCCCGTCCAGTCGACGCGCGGTCACGTTCACATTGGAGCCACGCAAGAGTCTTTCGGTGCCGTTCTCATAACGGAAGTTGAAACTGATGGGATCGTAGCCCACGCTGGGTTGTCCTTCGCGGAGGTACTGGCCCAGTCCTGTGTTCAACCACGCGGTGAACCACAACTTGTGCTTGTAGCGCATCCAATCGCCGTGGAAGTGGATGCCGACCTTGGTGCCGTCGAAGCCGTTCCACCAGAGGTCGGGTCGCACGAAGCCTTCGTACACGCGGCGATCCGGCCGGTTGTTCACGTGGCTGTCGAATTCTGTTTCCACAGGCAGGTGCAGGCTGTTGTCGAGTTGATACGCATCCGCAAGGCGATAGGTGGTGTCGATGCGCACGTCCGCAATGCCGTTCGGGATGTTCACATGCGCGGTGTAGTCGCGTTGCAGTTCATCGAAGCCGATCCAGCGCGGCAGCACGGTGGCCTTGGTCTTCTTCACGAACCAGGTGTTCGGGATATGAAAGTCATAGCTCTTGCCATCGCGCGCCAGAATATTGAGGTCGATCGGCATTTGCAGATCGCCCTTGCGGCGCAGGTGGATCTCCTGTCCATGGTTCGCATTGCGGTGCTTCACGCGGGTGATCGCATAGTCGATGCGCTTGTCCGTTTCGATCCATTGATCGAAGAACCAGTTGAGGTCCACATGCGTGTAGCCGATCACACTGTTGCGGAAATCCTCGACATACGGATGGCAGATCTTCCACTGGTCGAAGTAGTGGCGCATGGCACCGATGAAGAGGGAGTCGCCCAGGACGTATTGCAGGTTGTACAGCATGGTGGCGGTCTTGCTGTAGACATGCCCATAACCGCCAAGACCTTCCTTTTCCCAGTGGCCGAACTCATCGCTGTGCGTGCCGATCGGTGGCAGCTTGTCACGGATAGCGGCGCGCATGTAGTTATCGTATATCTCGCCTTCACGCGCGATCTCGGGTTTGTGATAACGCCGTTCGTAGGCGGTCTTCGGTGGTTCTGCGACCACCGTATCACCATCGATGTGCTCCAATCCCCAAGCCGTAAGGAACTGCGTGAAGCCTTCGTCGAGCATCGCGCGGTAGGTCTCGTTGTTGCCCACCATGCCGAAGAACCAGTTGTGCCCGACCTCATGCACGAAGAGGCCGCGATAGTCGGGCTCCTCGCCGCTGTCGAGCGTGAGCATTGGATATTCCATGCCATCGCGCGCGTCGGCCACCACCATTTTCGGGTAGGCGTACATGCCGATCTGTTCGCTGTGCGCCTTGATCACCTTCGCGCAGTAGTCCGCCGCGTTCTGCCACTTCGCGCAATGAGGCTCTTCGGCCATGGCGATGCATTTGATCCCGTTCCATTCCGCTTCACCGATGCGGTAGGTGGGATCCGCGGTGAAGGCGAAATCATGCACGTTCTCCGCGTGGTATCGCCACACCTTGCGGACTTTCGGATCGTACGCGATCACCTCGCTCGGCTTCTCGTCCCACGTCTTGTCCTTGAAATTCGCGATGTCCAGTTTGGCGCGGAGATCGGGCGGCATCACTTCCTGCGGGTTCTGCAACCAGCCGGTAGCCTCCACGATCTGGTTGTTCGGCATGTCCAGTTCCGCA
>JANMKC010000077.1:0-16185 GCA_031371785.1 Flavobacteriales bacterium
GTTTTCAGCAAGCGGGGCAAGTCGCGCGTGCCGAACCATGCATCCACCTGCGGGATCTCCGCCTTCAACTCCGGCCCATAGCGCTGGCTGAGGCATCCCGTCACATAGACCTTGTCCACCAGTCCCTGATCCTTCGCCTTCGCGTAGCTCAGGATGGTATCGATGCTCTCCTGCTTGGCGTTCTCGATGAAGCCGCAGGTGTTGATCACCACCACATTGTGCTCGCCGCTGTCGCTCTCATGGTCCACATGGATGCCGTTCGCCTTCAGTTGGGCCATCATCACCTCGCTATCGAAGGTGTTCTTCGAGCAGCCGAGGGTGACCACGTTCACCTTGGTGGCCTTGAGAGTGCGTGCTTTCATGTGCGCGGCAAAGATGCGGCAACCGGGCCGCGCGCAACCTTCGCCAAGGTCATCCCGTTGCAAGGCCCGCTTATGACGAAGAACCTTGTCCAATACGCTGGTCAGCTAAGCAGCGAGGTACGGATCCAATTGCTGGACCTGCTGAAGGCCGTGAGCCTGGCCAATCTCGGCGAGCGCAACGACCTGAAACGGTTGTGCGGTATCGCGTTGGAGTTGCTGGACAATGCACAGCGCTATGGGAATTCCCGCGACGTGTCGTTCGAGTGGCGCATCGAGGGCCAGAGCCTGGTGATCACCATCAAGAACCACGCGGCCCGAGTTGACGCGGAGCGATTGATGAAGACCGTGGAGAGCATCAATGCGATGAGCGCCGAACAGGTGACCGCAGCGTTCCGGGCACAACTCACCAACGAACAGTTCGGTGAGAAAGGCGGTGCCGGTCTCGGCATACTGCAGATCGCCAAACGCACGGGCGGGCAGCTCAACGCCCACATCGAACAAGTGAGCAGCGAGGAATTCCTATGCACAAGCCGCGTGGCAGCCCCGCTCCGCTGAACGACCTATCGCCTTCGCCGACCATAGCGAGCCACCATGAACGCACTGATCCTCCCCCCTACCCGTAGCACTCCCGGCGTCTGGTTCGAACCCGCCACGGGACGCTTTGAACTCACCGGCAATTCCATACCGGAGAACGCCAATGAGTTTTACCAGCCGGTGATCGAGTGGCTGGCCAACAACCTGGCCGACATGAAGGGGGAACTGGTGATGGATTTCCATCTTTCCTACTTCAACTCCACTTCGCTCAAGGCGATCTACCAACTGCTGAAGCAGATCAAAGCAGCCTGCACCATGGGTTCGACGATCCGTGTGCGTTGGTACGCTGAGGACGACGACGAACTGCTGATCGAGACAGTGGCCATGCTCAGCGATATGCTCGACCTGCCCATGGAGATACTGCCAGCCGAGGACGACAAGGTGAAAGCCGTGAGCTGATCCCAATTACCGACAACACATACGAAGCCCCCGGACCGCCACTGGCGATCACGGGGGCTTTCGCGTTCTTCAGGGACGGCGGTGGGCCGATATCAATTGAACGTGGTCTTGAACCACTCCTGGTATTGCTTGCCGAGCAACAGGGTCGGTTTCATTTCGCCGTTCGCCGCCGCGATGATGCCCATGATCCAGATCACGAACATGAAAATGTAGAACACCGGCACGAGGACGACCCCGATCAAGATGAAGACGGTCAACCAAGAGACAATACCGCCAACGAACCCGGTAAGGATGATACCCAGCATCTGGCGTAGATGGTAGGCACCGAGCGGTGTCTTCTTCTGGCCGTGCAGGATGATGGCGATGATGAAGCCGATAAGCGTCAGGTAGGCGACGATGGCAACGGTTTTGTCCTCGCCTGGTGCTGCAGGTGCGGGTTGTGGTGTGGGTTGGGTTCCTTCCATGGTGAGAGGTGGTGTTGGTGTTGGTCGATGACGAATGTATCCGTTCGCATTGAACTGGCGGCAGCCGCAACGGTCAGTTCTTGAAGAGGCTTTCCACGAACGTGATCTTGTTGAACGGTTGTAAGTGGCCGATGCCTTCGCCCATACCGAGGTACCTGATGGGCACTTGGAACTGGTCGCTTATGCCGATGGCCACGCCTCCCTTCGCGGTGCCGTCGAGCTTGGTGAGCACCAGGCCGGTCACTTCGGTGGCCTTGGTGAATTGCCGCGTTTGTTCGATCGCGTTCTGTCCCGTGCTCGCGTCCAACACCAGCAGTACTTCATGGGGCGCGTCCGGGATCACTTTTCGCATCACCTGTTTCACCTTGGTGAGCTCGTTCATCAGGTTCACCTTGTTGTGCAGGCGGCCAGCTGTGTCGATGATCACCACATCAACTCCTTTGGCTTTGGCGCTTTCCACAGCATCGTACGCCACGGCGGCGGGGTCAGCTCCCATGCCTTGGGAGACCAGTTGTGCTCCTACACGTTCGCTCCAGATCCTCAATTGGTCCACAGCCGCTGCACGGAAGGTGTCCGCAGCACCGAGCATCACGGTGTTGCCTGCCTGCTTGTAGGCATGCGCCAATTTCCCGATGGTTGTTGTCTTGCCCACGCCGTTCACCCCCACGACCATGATCACATGTGGCTTTGCGCCCTTCGGGCTGAACGCGTTGCCCGGGCCGGGGCCATCCTTCATCAGGTCGGCGATCTCCGTGCGGAGGATCCCGTTGAGTTCCGCTGTACCCACGAATTTGTCACGCGCTACCCGTTGCTGGATGCGCTGGATGATCTTCAATGTGGTCTCCACTCCCACATCGCTGCCCACGAGGGTTTCTTCCAAAGCGTCGAGCACATCATCGTCTACCTTGCTCTTGCCCGCGATCGCGCGCGTGAGCTTGCCGAAGAAACTGGTACGCGAGCGGTCCAGCCCCTTGTCCAGGTCTTCCTTCTCCTGCTTGTTGAACAGTCCGAACAATGCCATGCTTTGCACGCCGAAGCGTTTTTTTTACCCGCCATAGCCCGGCGAAGGCAGGGCTAAAGCGCTGGGTCTATTTCATGCGAAAGGCTCCCCGTTCGCGAGGAGCCTCTCCAATGTGAGCGGGCAGAACGATCACTTCTTGCCAGCGAGGGCCTTCTCGGCATCCTCCTGGGCCATGATCTGTTCATGGAACATGTATCCGCCGGTGCGATCGTTCTTCACCATGCGGATCACTTTCACGAACACCTTGGCGTCCGCTTTCTTCAGGGTTGCGACTGTCTTCTTTGCCATGGCTTACTTGATCTCTTTATGAACGGTCATCTTGCGCAGGATGGGGTTGTACTTCTTCAACTCCATGCGCTCGGTCGTGTTCTTGCGGTTCTTGGTGGTGATGTAGCGGCTGGTTCCGGGCTTGCCCGAAGTCTTGTGCTCGGTGCATTCCAGGATCACCTGTACGCGGTTTCCTCTTTTGGCCATTCTTCGGACGCCGTAGCCCGGCGTAGGCGTTGTTCAGGGTAGTGCTGAGTTCAGTCCTTGTAATAGCCCTTGGCCTTGGCGCGCTTGATGGCTGCTGCCAAGCCGATCTTGCTGATGGTGCGCATGCCATTGGTGCTCACGCGGAGCTTCACGTACTTCTTCTCCTCAGCGAGGTAGAACCTGCGGTCCTGGAGGTTGGGAGCGAAGGTGCGCTTGGTCTTGATGTTGGAATGGCTCACACTGTGGCCAACCATCACCTTTTTGCCGGTGATCTGACAGATACGGGACATGGCTTTACTGGATCGGGGCCGCGAAAGTAGGAGAAAGTTCCGAACCCGCTGCGGGCAGGGATATGGACAGCTCGTCAGTGCGTCCTGCGCAACTCCTTTCGGAGCATGTTCAACCCGCTCATGGCCGCACGCTCGATCACCAGGTCGCGCGTTCCTGGAAAGCTGCCGATGCGGGAAACCACACCCTGCGGGCCGGCTACCGCGATCCACACCGTACCCACCGGTTTTTCCGGTGTGCCACCATCCGGCCCGGCGATTCCGGTGGTGGCGATGGCCCAATCGCTTCGCAGCGCAGTGCGCACACCCTGCGCCATGCGTTCCACCACAGGCTGGCTCACCGCTCCGTTCAGTTCCAGCATGTCGCTGGGGATACCGAGTTCTTCCATCTTCACGGCGTTGGCGTAGCTCACGACACCACCGATGTAATAGGCTGAGCTTCCAGGTACGGAGGTGATCAAGTGGCTCAGGTAGCCGCCCGTGCAGCTTTCCGCGAGCGCCAGTGTTTGCGCACGTTCCTTGAGCATGCGCCCGATCACTTGCTCCAGGGAATCCTCCCCTTCCCCGAAGATGAGTTCAGGGATCAATGCATAGAGCAAGGCGGCCTGTTGGTCAACCTTCTTTTTCGCCAATAGCGCATCCGTATTGGCATAAGCGGAAAGGCGCAACTTCACCATGCCGGGCGAAGGCAGATAGGCGAGCTTGATGCCGTGGGCAGCGAGTCCATCCTCCCATTGCTCGATACGTTGCGCGAGGAGGCTTTCACCCAGCCCGGCGGTGAGCAGCGTGCGGTGTACGATCGCCGGTGGCCTGAAACGTTCGTGGAGTTGGGCGAGCACGTGTTCGCTCATGATGCCTTTCATTTCGTAAGGCACGCCCGGCATGCTCATGTATACGCGCCCTTCGCGCTCGAACCACATGCCGCTGGCTGTTCCGCGGGAATTCGGGACCACCCGGCAACCTTCGGGAAGATCCGCCTGTGCGCGGTTCACTTCCTGGATGTCCTTCGCATCACGGCCCATGCTCACGAACATCCGCACGATGTGCTGTTCGATCGCTGGATCGCGCACGAGCGGGGTGCCGAAGAAATCGCAGAGGGTGTGCTTGGTGATATCGTCCTTGGTGGGGCCGAGCCCGCCGGTGATCAGCACCACGTCAGCCACACAGGTGCGCAAAGCCTCCAGGATCTCCGACCTGTCATCCCCGATCACCCGTGTGCGCACCGGCCTGATACCGATGAGGCTGAGTTGCTCCCCTATCCAACCGGCATTGGTGTTCACGGTCTGGCCGATGAGCAGTTCGTCCCCGATGCTCAAGCATTCGGCGGTTATCTCGGTGCCGGGCTCAGCCATGCATGGTCGGGTGCTTGGCGTAATGGGTGATGAGTTCCGCTTCGAAGGTCAGGAACTCCTGCCAGCGGTCATCCACCGCGATGCCGATCCCGAACTCGCGCGCCAAGCCGATGAAGGTGGTGTAGTGACCCGCTTCGGAGATCATCAGTTCACGATAGAAGACGCGAAGCTCCTCGTCGTCCATGTGTTCGCTGAGCATCTTGAACCGCTCACAACTACGGGCCTCGATCATGGCGGAAAAGAGCAGGCGATCCACCATGCGTGCCTCCCTTGATCCATCCTTGCGCACGAAGGTGAGCAGTTGGTTCACGTAGTGGTCCTTGCGTTCCGGTGCCAGCAGGAGCCCGCGTTGCGCGATGCGGTCCACCACCATGCCGAAGTGCGTGATCTCCTCCTGCGCGATGCGCGTAAGCTCACGCACAAGCGCCAAGTGTTCCGGGTAACGCACGATGATCGAGATGGCATTGCTCGCCGCCTTCTGCTCGCACCACGCGTGATCGCTGAGGATCGTACCGATATCCTCCTCCACCAAACGCACCCATCGCGGGTCCGTCGGTAGTTTCAATCCGAGCATGGCCGCAACAGAGCTTGCTGCAAGCTATCGGGCGATCACAAGCGGTGCGCTGGTGATCGCGCGTCCATTCGCAGGAAGCAAGCGCAAGGTGTAAGTGCCGTTGGAGAAGTCCGTGAGGTCGACGGTCAGTTGGCGCTGTCCTTCGGTCCATGTCGCTGTGTAGACCGAACGGCCGAGAGCGTCGAACAATTCCAAGGTGGCCTGCTCGAGCGTTCCGCGTTCCACGACCACCTGGTCCTTCGCAGGCTGAGGGAAGATGCGGACATGGGCTGATCCTTCTTCGGAAAGCCCTGTGGCTATGAAGGTCAGCGTATCGGAGATCAACGTACATGGCGAACCGAGGTTCACCAATACCTGATAGTCCCCGGAGATGGCAGGGATGTATGTCTGCATGATCTGGCCGGCGATCGGCTGGCCGTTGAGATACCATTGATAGCTGCTCGCGGTGGGCGCGGTCAACGTGTAGTCGTCGCTCGAAATGATGGGATCCGCCATTGGGCAGGGATCGTAGATCTTCTTCACCAGTCCGTTCTCCACATTGGCCACGTACAGCGCACCGTCGTTCCCTTCGCCGAAGGCGGCATAGCCGACGGTGCTGGTCAACAGCAGTGTGTCCTTGTCGTAGTTCGTGCCGAGACCGAAGGTCATGAAATCGCCTGCCGCATAGTCCGTGAAGATGTAATGGCCGACCAGATGCGGGTACTGTGTTCCGCGATAAACGTAACCACCGATAATGGCCTGCCAGCTGATGTTATGCCCGAAGACGGCCACGGGGCTTTGATAAAATGAAGCGGGATGACAATCGGGTTGGATCGATCCCGCGTCGGCCACGAGCCCTTCGCGGCAACTCCAACCGAAGTTCGGTCCGCTATTATCACCGGCCGGCCAGAAGTCGATCTCCTCCCATGCGTTCTGTCCCACATCGCCGATCCAGACATCGCCGGTCAAGCGATCGAAGCTCCAACGCCATGGATTGCGCAGGCCCCACATCCAATTCTCGCCCAAGGTGTCAGGTCCCATGTTCACGAACGGATTGTCCGGAGGGACAATGAAGGTGTTGTTGTGCTGGCTCACATCGATGCGGATGATGCCGCCCAGCGGATCGGTGAGGTCCTGTCCGGTTTGTTGCGGATCGTCGTTCGCGTTCCCTCCATCACCGAGGCCGAGGTAGAGATAGCCATCAGGTCCGAAATGCAGGTCGCCCCCATTGTGGTTCCCGGCTGGTTGTGGGTATTCGTAGATCACTTGCTCGCTGGCGGGATCCGCAATGTTCGGATCACTGCTCACGTGGAAGCGCGAAATGCGGCTGGTCCCCGAACCAGTTCCATGGATATAGTAGACATAGAAATACCCGCTATCGGCGTAGTCCGGTTCGAAGGCCATGCCCAGCAGGCCCTGCTCGTTCCCGGCGTCCTGCACTTCCGTCTGAATGTCGAGGAACGGTGTGGCAAGCACGGTGTTGCTGTCGGGCACAACGCGGATAACGCCCGCTTGTTCCACCACGAACAACCGACTGTCCCCGCAATTGGCGACTACCACCGGCTGGGTGAAACCCGAAGCCCATGTGTGCAGTGCGACTTTGGGCTTGTTGAGCTCTTGTGCTGCAAGGAGCAGAGGCAATGCGGAGGAGAAGGCGAGCAGAAAGCGTTTCATGGATGTTCGATAATTCGGGTTGCTGTTCAGAAGGAGGCGCGAAGCTATCGGGTTCAACGATGTGCGGTAACACTGTTCGCTCAACCCTTGATCCTCCTCGGCGGGCGGTTGTTCGTACCGATCCATCCGGGCATTGTCAGATGTCAGCGGCCATGGGCCGTTACATTCGCGGCCGCTCAAGGAAAATGGGACTCGCGGAAGAAATAGCACGTCGGCGCACCTTCGCCATCATCAGCCACCCGGACGCGGGGAAGACCACGCTCACCGAGAAGTTTTTGCTGTACGGTGGCGCGATCCAGACGGCCGGTGCGGTGAAGAGCAACAAGATCCGCAAGGGCGCGACAAGCGACTTCATGGATATCGAGCGGCAGCGCGGCATCAGCGTAAGCACTTCGGTGATGACCTTCGAATACGCGGGCAAGCTCATCAACCTGCTGGATACACCGGGCCACAAGGATTTCGCAGAGGATACATACCGCACGCTCACCGCTGTGGACAGTGTGGTGCTGGTGGTGGATTGTGTGAAAGGCGTGGAAGCGCAGACCGAGCGCTTGATGGAAGTGTGCCGCATGCGCGATACCCCGGTGATCGTCTTCATCAACAAGCTCGACCTCGAAGGCCGGGACGCGTTCGATCTGCTGGACGAACTGGAGGAGAAGCTCTCGATCAAGGTGCGCCCGCTCAGTTGGCCCATCGGCATTGGGGCTACGTTCAAAGGCGTGTACGATCTGTATGATGGGGATCTGAAGCTCTTTGAAAGTATCAAGACCAAGGTGGAAGGGCAGAGCGTGCATATCGATGACCTGCACGATCCGCGGTTGGATGCCGAAGTCGGTGCCGAGGCGGCCGACGTGTTGCGCGAGGAAGTGGAACTGATCAACGGGGTGTATGACCCGCTCGACCTGGAGAGCTATCGCGCCGGGAAGGTGGCTCCGGTATTCTTCGGCAGCGCGTTCAACAATTTCGGGGTGAAGGAAGTGCTCGACACCTTCGTGCGCATCGCTCCCACCCCCGCCCCACGTGAAACGGACCATGGGCCGATCGCACCCGACGAGAAAACCTTCAGCGGGTTCGTCTTCAAGATCCACGCGAACCTTGATCCGAACCACCGCGACCGCATCGCCTTCCTGCGCGTATGCTCCGGGGAGTTCCATCGCAACACCTACTACCATCACGTCCGGCTGGACAAGGATGTGCGCTTCTCCAATCCCACCTCGTTCCTCGCTGCGCAGAAGACCATCGTGGACGAGGCGTGGCCGGGGGATGTGATCGGCCTTTTCGACACGGGCAACTTCAAGATCGGCGATACCCTCACCGAGGGCGCGGACTTCACCTTCCGGGGCATCCCTTCGTTCTCACCGGAATTGTTCCGTGAAATGGTGAACCTGGATCCCATGCGCAGCAAGCAATTGGAGAAGGGCATCCGCCAATTGACCGATGAAGGGGTTGCACAGCTCTTCACCCAAGTGCAAGGCAGCAAGAAAGTGGTGGGCTGCGTGGGCGAACTCCAGTTCGACGTGATCCGCTACCGGCTGGAGCATGAATACGGGGCGGCCTGCAGCTTCCAGTCGATACAGGCCTACAAAGCGTGCTGGCTTACAAGTGAAGATGAGGAAGCATTGCGCGAGTTCATCCGCGTGAAGTCCACGCAGATCCTCCAGGACAAGGACGGGAACCCCGTGTTCATGGCACCCTCCGCGTACATGTTGGAACTGGAGCAGCGGAACAATGCAGGGATCGCCTTCCACACCACGAGCGAGTTCAAGACGCAGGTGGCCTGAAATGACGAACGTCCCGAAAAATCGGGACGTTCGTTCGGAAATTCGTTCAGGTCTTTACTTGTTCGCCTCAGCCCATTTCGCGTGCTGTTCCGGTGTAAGGATCTGGCTCAAGCGATGGTCCACCATCTGGTCCAAGGTGACCCACTGCGGTCGCATTTCGGCCTCACGCTCCTCCTTGGTCATTTTCGCACGGTCGAAGCGTTGGTTCATACCATCCAGCTTGCGTTCCAGTTCCATGTATGCTTCGTTCACCTGCGGCCTCTGCTCGGCGTTCAGTGTTACCGTCTTGTCCACCAAGGCGGTGTGTTTCGAGGCGCTGGCGCGCATCGCGTCATTGTCCGTTACTTGGATGTCAGGTTGCTGCGCGCTGGCCATTGCGGTGGCGGCGCAGAAGAGAAGGGATGCGAATAGGCGTTGCATGTGCGCGGGTCTTAGGTGGCCAAAGATAGTCAAGGGGGAGACGGCTTGCTTCGCTCCGGGTTGCTTGACATGCACGGATCGTTGTTGATGATCGCGTTCTTAATGGAACGTTAACGGCCTCCGGGCCGCTCCAGCCTCCCCTCTACTTTTGGCTCATGCGTAAGATCCTATCCGCGTTGCTCCTTGCCACAAGCTGCGCTGGAACCCTGTCTGCCCAATCCGCGCCGAAGAAGTCAGCCCCCGCAGTGGCCAGCACGATCGCGAAAGCGGCCCCGGCCGCCAGTTCCGTACCTCCCATAGAGCGCCGCCGCCTGGAGTTCCTGATCCGTGGGGCCGCGAAGGACAGCATCTTCCTGGCCAACTACTATGGAAGCAAGTTGTACTACAACGATACCGCAGTGGCGGATGCCAAGGGCCGTGTGGTGTTCGCGAGCCCCAAAGGCTACAAGGCTGGGGTGTATGCCGTGGTGGTCCCCGGTCCGCGGTATTTCGAGCTCATCGTGAACGAACCGTTGATCCAGATGGAAACCGATACGGCCGACCTCACCGGGCACCTGCTGGTGAAGAAGAGCCACGAGAACCAGCTCTTCATCGACTACGTGCGCTTCATCAACACGCAGCGCAAAGCCGCCGACGGCGTGGCGAAGGAACGCGACACGACGACGGATCCCATCAGGAAAGCCGTGCTGCGCGAGCGCTTGGTGGCCTATGAGAAAGACATCAAAGCCTACCAATCCGACCTGGTGGCGAAGAACCCCGGTACGTACACCGGTGTGATCGTGAAGATGAGCATGGCACCCGACCAGGTGGACGTGAAGAAAACCGACGGAAGCCTCGACAGTTCCGCGACCTACTATGCGTACCGCGCGCATTTCTGGGACAACACGGACCTCACCGACGAGCGCGTACTGCGCACTCCGGTGTTCCAGAACAAATTCGAGGAGTACATCGGCAAGGTGGTTCCGCAGATCCCGGACACGATCGACAAATGCGCGGATGAACTGGTGCATCGAATGGACCACGGTGACGAGCTGTTCAAGTTCGCTGTACATAACATCACCTACAAGTACGAGACGAGCGACATCATGGGCATGGACGCGGTGTTCGTACACATGGCACAGACCTACTACTGCCCGATCGATGGCAGCCCCGGCCGGGCCAAGTGGATGCCTGCGGACAAGCTGGACAAGCTGTGTGAACGCGCGCGCAAGCAGGCCCCGTTGATCATCGGTGCGAAGGGCAAGGACATCATCCTGCCGGATACTACCGAGCAGCACTGGATCAGCCTCTATCACATTCCAGCGGAATACGCGTTGGTTGTATTCTGGGATCCCCATTGCGGCCATTGCAAGAAGACCTTGCCAGGCCTCTATACCGAGTACGTGGAAAAGCTCAGGCCCTTGGGCGTGGAAGTGTTCTCAGTGGCCAAAGCCACCGACAGCACGCTCTTCGCCGATTGGAAGGCCTTCATTCGCGAGAACCACATGGATTGGATCAACGTGGGACTTACCTGGCACGTGTACACTGAGGCCAAGGTGACACCATCCAAGTACATCCCTCGGCTCACTACCATCGAAAGCCTCAACTACGCGGATGCGTGGGATGTTTACAGCACGCCGAAGATGTTCCTCTTGGATGCGGATCGGCGGATCGTGGGCAAACAACTGACAGCGGACCAGATGGTGGACCTGATCAATAACCTGAAAAAGCGGAAAGCGCGCGTAGCGCAGGAACAGAAGTAGCGGACTCCCCTACTCTTCTGTGTCGCGGCTCCAGATCTGCTCGCTGATGCTCTGGCCGTTCTTGAAGTAGAAGGTTCCCCACTTCGCGATCACCTTGCTGTAGTCGTCCGCCTTGTTGCCCTGCACCACCACACGGCGGATGATCACCTTGTTGCCTTCGGTATAGCTCTCCTCGGTAACCCCTTGCGGATACTCGTTGGCCAACTTGCCGCGATTGTAATCGGCGAACGAACGTTGCTGGTTCAAGGGCGTTCCCTGCAATTGCTCCTTCGCCGCCATGCGCGCATCCTCCGATCGGTTCACCAATTGTTGCTGGTGATCGGCATGTTGCTCCTTCTCGCGTGCTACCTCATCACGTGTTCCTTGTCCGATGGTCGATCCCCGTTCCTGCAACTTGACGTTCGAGTCCTCCAGTTGTTGCGTTTGTGACAGGGCTTGAGCGGTGCGCTCTTTTCCAGCCGCAGCGTCATCCGCACCGGACTGTGTCCATGCGTCCTTGCCTTGCTGTGCGGCATCCACGCGTTGCTCGTGCCGGTCGCGCCAGGCACCATCGCGCTCGGTGGCATCGGACTGCACGGTCTCCTTCGCGGTGTAGGCACTGCCACGGCTCTGGTCGGCCTTTCCGCTCACCTCCTCGTGGCGTTCGGCCAGTTTGGTGCGCAACGACTCGATCTCTTCCTCGTTCTTGTGGCGCAACTCGTCGCTCCCCGAATAGAACGTTGCGTTGCTCTCTTCGTAGGTCTTGTTCACGCGTTCCACGCCCTCGCGCCGATCGATCGCTTTGTTCGAGTATGCGTTCAAGGAATCGGCGACATCCGCTTTCAACTTCTTTATGCGGTCATATTTCTCAGCCTCCTCGCGGGCTCTTGCTTCGCGCATGAACTGTTCGGCCTCCTGTTCTTTCTTGATGTCGATGGTGGAGTTCTCCACCTGCTTATGCTCCGGCTCCGGATCCTGCACTTGTTGGGCGGCCATCTCGGCCTGGTGCTGCCGCTCCTGGTCCGCGAGCAGTTTGTCGATCTGTTCGATCTTGCTCTTCGGATATACTTCGTCAGGTTTGATGTCCAACGCTTGGGTATAGAGGTCGCGCGCATCCTGATAGCGCTTCTCGCCCAAGGCCGCATCGGCATCGGCGATCACATTGCGGTATTGATCACCCTTGGCGCGTTCCGCAGCCATGCGGTTCCGCTCGTCATCAGATGCGAGCTTTGAAGCTTCGGCATCAGCGGCCTCTTTGCGGCGGCGCTCGTCTTCGAGCCGCTTGCGCTCGGCTTCAGCTGAGTCCGCATCGGCTTTCGAGCGCACGCGATCAGCGAGGAGTTTTTCGATGGCCG
The DNA here is from genome assembly GCA_031371785.1 of Flavobacteriales bacterium. Taxonomy (GTDB): domain Bacteria; phylum Bacteroidota; class Bacteroidia; order Flavobacteriales_F; family PHOS-HE28; genus PHOS-HE28. Next base: position 12,458 of record JANMKC010000077.1, read on the forward strand.
CGAGCCGCTCTTTCGGATACTTCTCCCCGGGTTTGATGGCGAGCGCTTCAGTGTAGCGCTCGCGGGCGTTGTCGAAACTTTCCTTCCCGAACGCGAGATCACCCTTGGTTACCGCCTCGCGGTAGCGCGACTCCACGCCGTTGGTGGCTTCGTCCTTCTTTCGGCGTTCCTCCTCCAACCGCGCACGTTCGGCGGCTTCCTGTTCGGCTTTCAGCCGGTCGGCCTCGTTCTTCGAGGCCATGTCGCCCAACAGTTTTGCGATGTCGGCCAGCCTCCCCTTCGGATACTTCTCTTCGGGCTTCACGCTCAATGCGTCGGTATAGCCTGTTTTGGCCGTTTCGTATTGTTTGGCTTTGAAGGACGCGTCGGCACTGGCGATCAGGTCCGCATAGTGCTTGTCCTTCTCCGCCTTCTCGCGATCGAGGCGGTCCTTCTCCGCCTTGGCTTGCGCATCGGCATCCAGTCGGCCCTGGATATCGGCGATGCGCTCCTTGGGGTGTTTCTCCTCTGACTTCAGCAGGAGCGCGTCCTTGTAGTCGTTCAGGGCATCCGCGTATTTCTTCACGTCGTAGCTCTTGTCGGCCTTCGCCACCAGCGCGTTGTACTTGTCATCGAGTTCCTTCTTCTTCGCATCCTCCGCCGCCTTGCGCGCCAGATCGGCCAACAGCGCATCGATATCGGCGATCTTGGTCTTGGGATATTTCTGCTCCGGCTTCATGCCCAACGCTTCCTGGTACTTCGCTTTGGCCAGATCCAGCTTGTTCTGCGCGAGCAAACCATCAGCGGACCCGATCAACAGTGCGTATTTCGCTTCGAGCTGTTTCTGGCGTTCGTCTTCGTCGGCTTTCTTCTTCGCGTCGGCGATGGCCTTGTCAATGGCGGCCAATTGGTCCTTGGGGTATCTCTCTTGGGCCTTCAGCTTGAGCGCCTCGTTGTATTTCGTTCGGGCCTCGTCCCATTTCTCGCCGTGGAACGCCGCGTCCGCTGCGGCGATAGCGGCGTTGTACTGATCGTCCAGTTCCTTCTTCTCCGCATCCTCGGCAGCTTTCTTCGCGGCATCGGCAATGCGCTTGTCGATGGCGGCGAGTTGGTCCGTGGGGTACTTCTCCTTGGGCTTGATGCCCAGGGCCTCGTTGTAATTCTTCTTCGCGTCATCCCACTTCTCGCTATGGAAAGCCGCGTCCGCTGCGGCGATCGCCGCTTTGTACTGATCGTCCAGTTCCTTCTTCTTGCGGTCCTCTTCCGCCTTTTTCTCCAACTCGGCGACGGCCTTTTCGATGGCGGCGAGCTGGTCCTTGGGATACTTCTCTTCGGGCTTCACACCGAGGGCCTCGGTGTACTTCGCCTTCGCCGGATCGTAGTTCGCCGCTTTGAAGGCCGCATCCCCGGCGATGATGAGCGCCTGGTATTTCGCATCGAGCTCTTTCTTCAGCCGGTCGGCTTCCTCCTTCTTCGCTTGTTCTTCGAGCTTTTTGTCGATGAGGGCCAACTGGTCCTTCGGATATTTCTCGGCGGGTTTCAGGGCTGAAGCGTCCTGGTATTTCGTTTTCGCATCGGTGTACTTCTCGCCTTTCATCGCGAGGTCGCCCGCCGCGATGGCCGCGTTGTACTTGTCGTCCAATTCCTTCTTCTTCGCGTCCTCCGCCGCTTTCTTGGCGAGCTCATCGATGAAGGCCTGGCACTCCTTCATCCTGGCTTTCGGGTAGGCCTCCAGTTCTTTCAGGTCGCTGGCTTGCGCATACTTGGCCTTCGCGTTCTCGTAGTCCTTCTTCACGAACAGCGCATCCGCATCCTTCACGAGCGTGGCGTATTGCTCGCCGAGTTTGCGCGAGGCCTCCACCTCGTCCAATTTCATTTTGGCATCGCTGAGGCGCGCGGTGGCTTTCGCGTCGCCGGCCTTCATCACCAAGGCAGCGGTGAAACTGTCGACCGCCTTTTTGTAATCGCCACCGGTCATGGCCGCATCGCCTTGTGCCATGAGCTTCAGGAAATCCTCCTCGGCACCCGCTTCGCGTTTCTTCTTGTCGTCGTACTCCTTCATCAGGCGGGCGATCTCACTGCGCACCTGCTCGGTGTACTGCAGGTCCCAGGTCACTTCCTTCGTGGTGGGATCGAACTTGGCCTTGCCGATGGGTTGTTGCAGCACGCTGAAGTCGATGCCCGGCAGTTCGTTGAAAAGCGTCATCTCCACGTTCATGCCGTGGCCACCCACGCGCTCTTCCTCCGGAATGTTCTTCGTGTCTATAGCGATGTTCTTGCTCACCATCCCCGATCGGCCGTACACCAGCTTGTATTCACTGCCATAGTCCAGGTTGAACTCGTACTTGCCGCTTGCACTGGTGACCACCTCGGCCAGCTTTCCGCCGTTCTTGTATACCGTTACCGTGATGCCATCGAGCTTCTTCGAGGTCACGTAGTCCTTCACCGTGCCGTAGACATACACATTGTCCACTTGCGCTGAAGCGAACAGGCCGAGCAAGAAGAACAAGGGCAGCAGGGCGTGTCGCAGAGTGCGGAGGGCGTTGGAAGCGGCCATGCGTGCGGAAAAGGCGAGGTCTGTGGGAGCCGACCAAATTACGACAACTTTAGCGGCGGGTCCGGCCACGTAACGGCCCGATCCCACCGTCCGATGTTCAGCATCTGGGAGAGAACGAGCTTTCAAGCACAGCCTGATCTGGTGGTGGTCGGGGCGGGCATCGTGGGCCTCTTCACCGCCTTGCACTACCAACGGCGTTTCCCGACCCATCGCGTGCTGGTGGTGGAGCGCGGCCCCCACCCCAGTGGTGCCAGCGTGAAGAATGCGGGCTTCGCCTGCTTCGGCAGCCCAAGCGAGATCCTTGCTGACATCGATGCCGAAGGACCTGATGCCGCATTGGCCCGCGTGCAGGAACGCTGGCTCGGCCTGCAAGAGTTGCGCGCGGAACTCGGCGATGAGGCCATGGGGTTCGAGCCTACGGGCGGGCATGAACTGTTCGGTGCGAACGACCCGCTGTACACACGCGTGGCCGATCGGTTCGATGCACTGAACAAGGATCTCGCTTTCATCTTCGGCCGGCATGTTTACGAATGGCAGGATGACCGCATTCGTGATCTCGGCTTGCGCACCGGACACATCGCCTGCACGGATCTGGAAGGGCCGATCAACACCGGCGCGATGATGCGAACGCTGCTGGCGAAAGTGAGCGCCGCCGGCGTGCAGGTGGCCTTCAACAGCCATGTCCGCGGCCTGGATGAGCAGGACAGAAACGTGCAGGTTCGCCTGGCCGATGGGTCATTGGTGAGTGCGCGCAACGTGGTGATCGCTACGAACGGCTACCTCCGCGAACTGCTGCCCGATGCCGACGTAATACCCGCACGCGGACAGGTGCTGCTCACATCCCCGATACAAGGCTTGAAGCTCAAGGGCACCTTCCACAGCGAAGAAGGTTACTTCTACTTCCGCGACTTCAAGGGCGCAGTGCTGCTCGGCGGTGGCCGCCACTTGGACAAGGCCGGGGAAAGCACTACGGCCGATGCGGTGACGCCGAAGATCCAGGAAGCGTTGGAAAAATTGCTGCGCGAGGTGATCATTCCCGATCATGACTTCACGATCGCGCATCGGTGGAGCGGCGTGATGGGATTCCGTTCACAAGGAAAGACACCGCTGGTGGAACGCATCGCACCGCAGGTAGTGGTGGCGGCAGGGCTCAGCGGTATGGGTGTTGCGATAGGGATACGCGAGGCACGGG
>JANMKC010000097.1:0-3163 GCA_031371785.1 Flavobacteriales bacterium
TCCGCACAAGCGAGCAACACGCTACCCGAAGGCAACACCACGAACAACACCAGCGGTTGGAGCGCCGTCGTCACCGGCAGCTTCGATCCCAACGACAAGACCGTGCGCACAAGCAGTGCATCAAGCAGCTCGCTCTATTTCATCGATGTGGATGAATGGCTGGACTACACCATCCGCTTCCAGAATACGGGGACCGCGGCCGCGAGTCTTGTGGTGGTCACCGACACCTTGAGCGCCGACCTCGACATGCTCTCGTTCGAGCAAGGCACGGCATCGCATCCCTTCGAGGTGAGCTTCAAACCGGGGCGTGTGGTGGAGTGGCGCTTCGCGAGCATCAACCTTCCGGACAGTGGGAGCGATGAAGCGGAAAGTCACGGACTGGTGAGCTTCCGGATCAGGCCGACGCAACCACTGTTCCCGGGAACGATCATCAGCAATTCTGCGAACATCTATTTCGACTTCAATCCGCCGGTGATCACGGATGATGCGACACTTGTTGCGGAGAGCAGCACGGAAATTCAGGAGCACATCTCGACTCCGCTCGATGTGACAGTTTCGGTATTCCCGAACCCGGCGCAGGACCGCATCACCATTTCCATCTCGAACGAACGCATGCGATCGGTGGAGATCATCGCAGCCGATGGACGGATCGTCCGCTGGTCTGTTGCTGATGGCAGGTCATGCGGGATCGACCTCACCGCACTTCCGGGCGGAGCGTACATCGTGAAAGTAGAGACCGTTCCGGGAAGCGTTCTTCAACAACGATTTATCAAGCTATGAACACGCGATACGTACTTCTCTTCTGCACCTCGCTCATCGTGGCCAGGTGTGTGTCGGTTCCGCTCAGCGTACACTTCGTGGTGTACAATGAGGAGTGCGGGAACATCAACGGGCGCATCGACGCCCAGGTAAGTGGTGGCACCTATCCTTACACGTACGCGTGGGAAACGGGAGGCACCACGGAGACGATCACCGGACTTGCTGCAGATTGGTACACGCTCACGATCACGGATGCGGCGCTACAAACACTGATCGATTCGGCGCAGGTGATCAACATGCCGAACATCGATGTGCCCGCTGATTTCTGGTTCGGTGGTGTGGTCCTGAACTCGCAAGCGGGTCTGCGTGCATGCCTGGGGATGTGCAACGGCGGCACCACTTGGAGCGAATGCCTCTTCACACCGAACGTGATCCAACCGGTCACCTACTCACCGACGCCCTTCGGCAGCTTCGCCTGTGGCCCGACCTTCTCCGATTATTGCGATGGCGCATGGCCGGTGATCACCGTTACCGACAATACAGGTTGCACGGGTTCCTTCCCTGTGAGCATGATCGAGGGTTCGAGCGCCGGGCCTATGCAGCTGATCTCCACCCAACCAGCATGCGGACCCACGGGTAGCGTGACCTTCGATGTGGGCAACGATGTGTTCACGTTCCCGCAGGGACAATTGCTCGACGCTTCGTTCGCACCTTATGCCGGAGGATCATACACCATCAGCACTTGGGGACAATTGACCTTCAACAACCTGCCACCCGGCGACTATCACATCGAGCGGACCCAGAGCGGCACGACGGATCCCTGCCTCACTTATCTCGACTTCACCATCGCGGACCTTGGAGCGAACTGTGGCGTGGTGAGCGGGGATGTGTTCCTTGATCATGACCATGACTGCGTGATGGATCTCATGGATGAGGCGATCCCGAACAAAGTGCTTGAAGTGTTGCCCGGACCTTTCTATACGATCACCGACGGGCTCGGCCACTATGATCTCGGCTTGCCGTTCGGGAGCTACACCATCGATCAGCAGGCCGCCGCCGATCTTATACAGAACTGCCCGGGCACCGATCCAACGCCTTTCACGCTGGACGGTGCGACCCCCGCAGTGGCGATCGACTTCGGGGACAGCAGCGCTATCGCGCTCGATCTGGTCACCGTTGTTGGAAGCACTGCCGCGCGGCCGGGTTTCGAAGTGCACTATGGTGGTATAGTGACCAACGAGAGCGGCCAGTTGAGCGGTCCGGTGGACGTGACCTTCACTTTCGATCCACTGCTGACTTTCCTCTCCGCGATGCCTGCACCCAGCAGCGTTGTGGGCAGCACGGTGACGTGGGCAGGTAGTCCTGGCTTCGGCGCATTCGCGCACAGGAACTATTGGGTTCATGTTGCGGTGCCGCCCGATCCCGGCCTCATCGGTACGGCGATCAACGCAACGCTGAACGCTTCCCAGCCGCTCTCCGAATCCTCCCTCGCGAACAACGCGGCCACTACCAGCACCATCATCACGGGCAGCTTCGATCCCAATGAGAAGATCGTGGAGCCGCGCGATCAGTACGTTATCGGGGTCAACGATCATCTTGACTACACCATACGTTTCCAGAATACCGGCACCGATACCGCCTTTGACATTGTTGTTGTGGATACACTTCCGGCGGAGGTCGATCCGCTCACGTTCGTGCCGGGTGCTTCCTCACATCCATACGAGGTGGGCATGAGCGGAGGAGGTATCGTGAGATTCACCTTCGACAATATCCTGCTGGCGGATAGCAACACCAACGAAGCCGCGAGCCATGGCTTCATCACGTTCCACATCGAACCACGCGAACCACTGCTTCCCGGAACGATGATCAGCAACGCGGCGGACATCCTCTTCGACTTCAATCCGGCGATCCGAACGGACACCGCTGCGGTGATCACGGAGTTCAGCACGCGGATACAGGAACAGGGGCAAGAGCAGTTGCGCGTGTTCCCCGATCCGGCGGATGACCGGATCACCATCGCGTCCGCGCGCGAAGTGATGAGATCCGTGTCGATCATCGGTACCGATGGACGTACGATCCTGCGTCGCCGCGCGAACGATCGATCGGTGTTGATCGACATTGCGGATCTCGCACCAGGCATCTATCTCGTCAACGCGCGTCTTGCCAATGGAACAGAACTTCACACCCGTTTCATCAAACACTGAACGCCCCGTCAATCCGGGATGAATCACATGCGCCACATTACCACCCTGTGTCTCGTGATCCCGTTGCTCTCGCAACAGGTCATGGCCAACCTGCAGCTATCTATCCAGGATATACGGCAGCCTTTCTGCGGATATGCCAATGGCACCATCACCACCTACGTGCAGGGCGGCGCGTCGCCATACACCTTCGCGTGGGATGA
>JANMKC010000142.1:0-12016 GCA_031371785.1 Flavobacteriales bacterium
GAGACCGGCGACCTGATGATCATCACCGATCACATCAACCTCTTTCCCAATCCGCTCATCGGCCCGAACATCAATGAACTGGGGCCGCGCTTCCCGGACATGAGCGAGGCGTATGACCATGGACTCGTCGCGAAAGCGAAGGCGATAGCGGCGAAGAACAACATCAAGGTGCAGCAGGGCATATATGTCGGCCTCACGGGTCCCACGCTGGAAACACCCGCCGAATACCGCTATGTGCGCAACATCGGCGGCGATGCGGTGGGCATGAGCACGGTGCCCGAAGTGATCGCCGCCCGGCAGATGGGCCTGCCCTGTTTCGCCATGAGCGTGATCACCGACATGGGCGTGGATGGCCGCATCGAAAAGACAACCCACGAGATGGTGCAACGCGTCGCGGAGAAAGCCGAGCCGAGCCTCACCTTGATCATGCGCGAACTCGTGGCGTCATGCTGATCGCGCAACTTCGCCGGGCGGAACACGCGCAGCACGACAGGGCATGAGCAGTTGGAAAGACAAGTGGGAACTGGTCGTAGGGCTTGAAGTCCACGCGCAACTCCTCACGAAGAGCAAGGCCTACTCCAGCGATGCCAATGCGTATGGCGATCACCCGAACACGCTGGTAAGCCCCGTTACGCTGGGACTTCCAGGCGTGCTTCCCGTACCGAACACGAAGGTGATCGACCTCGCCATCCGCCTCGGCCTCGCGTGCGGTTGCACCATCGCGCCACGTATGCACTATGCGCGCAAGAACTATTTCTATCCCGACCTGCCGAAGGGCTACCAGATCACGCAGGACACCACGCCTATATGCACGGGCGGTGAAATACGGATCCAAGTGAAAGGAGGTAATGGAGGTGATGGAGGTGAGGGAGGTAAGGGAGGCGATGGAGGTAAGGGAAGTGAGGGAAGCGAGAAGGTGATCCGCATCACGCGCATCCACATGGAGGAGGACGCGGGCAAGAGCATCCACGACGTGGATCCCTTCAACACGCTCGTGGATCTGAACCGCGCGGGCGTGCCGCTGGTGGAGATCGTGAGCGAGCACGACATCCGCACGTCGCAGGAGGCATACGATTACCTCGTGGAAGTACGACGCCTTGTGCGCTACCTCGATGTGTGCGACGGCAACATGGAGGAAGGCAGTTTGCGGTGCGATGCGAACATCAGCGTGCGGCGCAAGGGCGAAACCGCTTTCGGCACGCGCAGCGAGGTGAAGAACCTGAACAGCTTCAAGAACGTGCAGCGCGCTATCGAGTTCGAAGCGCAACGGCAGAGCGAACTGCTGGAGGCGGGCGGCAAAGTGGAGATGCAGACGCGCACCTTCGACGCCGCGAAAGGGATCACCATCGGATTGCGCAGCAAGGAAATGGCGCATGACTATCGCTACTTCCCCGAGCCCGACATACAGCCGCTCACCGTTTCCGAAGCGAAGAAGGAAGCGATCCGCAAAGCGATGCCGCCATTGCCACGCGAACTGCGCGCGAAGTACACCGCGCAACTTGGCCTTTCGGATTACGATGCGGGCATCCTCACCGACGACAAGGACACCGCGCTCTACTATGAGGATGTGCTGGAACACACGACCAACGCCAAGTCCGCGGCGAATTGGGTGATGGGCGACGTGCGCGGTTGGGTGAACGAACGCGGACTCACGATCAGCGCATTCCCGATCAGCGCCGAACGGCTCGGCGGTCTTGTTGCACTGATCGATGCGGGCACGGTGAGCCATACGATCGCTTCGCAGAAACTCTTTCCGCTGATGCTGGCCTCCAACGGGAGCGCCGAAGAACTGGCCACCACCAACGGGCTCCTGCTGGATGCACGCGAAGACGTGGTGGAAGCCGCCACGCGCGATGCGATGGAACGTTATCCCGAAAAGGTGATGGCCTTCCGCGCGGGAAACAAAGCGTTGCTCGGCCTTTTCATGGGCGAGGTGATGAAAGCCACCAAGGGCAAGGCGGATCCGCGCCGCGCCAACGAAGTCGTGAAACGAATGCTGGAAAACGAACACGCACAATGATGATCGTCCGCTCTCTCCTCATCGCCACGCTGGTGCTCTCCGCTGGTTGCTCGGTCAAAGACAGTCGCCGCGCTGTAAACACGCACATCGGAGGTGCCGGTGGAAAGATGCTCTACTTCGACCAGTTCGCGGGCAACAAACCCGTGCATGTCGACTCGCTCAAGCTCGATGCGGACGGCAAGGGATCATTCCACATCGCAACGATGCCATTGGATTTCTATGCGCTTACGCTCACGCCGACCGACATGCTCGTGCTCGTGCTCGACAGTGCGGAGAGCGTGACCGTGGAGGCTACTTCCGGGAACATGCAGGAAACAGCGCAGGTTTCGGGCAGCATACATAGCGACCTGATGTACGGGTTCTTCAAGCACGCGAAGAAGTTCGATGAGGAGAAACAGGAACTGGTGAAACGCGTGAACGCGGACCGGGCGGACACTGACGCGATCGATCGCATCAACACCTTGAACAGTGATTTCTACGCCCAAGCGAAGATCTTCGCCACGCAGCACAAGAGCAGCCCGGCCGTGCTCGCCGCGATGAGCCGCTTGAACATCCAGAACGAACTGCCGCTCTTCAAGGAAGTACGCGAAGCGCTGCGCACGAGCATTCCGAAGAGTGAATACTTCATCGGCTTCCGTGACCAGGTGGACCGCATGGAACAACAGGCCACAGCGCAAAAAGCGCAAGAGGACCAGATGGCCCGCATGGACAACCTCATCCCGATAGGCGCGGAAGCTCCGGACTTCACGCAGCCCACGGCCGACGGCAAACCCCTCTCGCTCGCCAGCCTGCGCGGCAATGTGGTGCTTATTGATTTCTGGGCCAGTTGGTGCAAACCCTGCCGCATGGAAATGCCCAACGTGAAACGCGCCTATGAGGCATACCACAAGAAGGGCTTCGAGATCCTCGGCGTTTCGCTCGATCGCGACAAGGGTGCATGGACCGGTGCCATCGCGCAGGACGGACTTCCGTGGAAACACGTGAGCGATCTCGGCTTCTGGAACAATGCCGCAGCGCAGCAGTATGGGGTAAGCAGCATTCCCTACACGGTCCTCGTGGGCAAGGACGGCAAAGTGATCGCGAAGAATTTGCGCGGTCCGGCGCTGGAAGAGAAGTTGGCCGAAGTGCTGAAGTGAATCGTGCCTGATCAAAGATCGCTTCGTCGATGACCCCTTGCGATGACGGTCAGTTCCTCGCATCTCGCACGAGCGTCCACGCTCGTGTGCTTGCTTGGTTGATCACTGCGTTCGCCTTATCACCCCTCGCATCTCGCGCGAGCGTCCACGCTCGTGCGCTTGCTTGGTTGATCACTGCGTTCGCCTTATCACCCTTCACCCTTCTCGCACAATCCTACTTCCAGCAACGCGTCGATTACACCATCGACGTGCGGCTCGACGATGTGCGCAATGAACTGCTCGCTAACGAATCCTTTGTCTACACGAACAACTCGCCACAAGCGCTCGATACGATCCGCATCCACCTTTGGCCGAACGCCTACAAAGGCCGCAACACCGCGCTGTGCCATCAGTTGGACGCGCAGAACAACTTCGTGCTGCACTTCGCGGACGAGAACCAACGCGGCTGGATCGACAGCTTGGATTTCAAAGTCGTACAGGCGTCCTCGCCTGTGATCTGGGGACTGGATCCACAGAACCCCGATATCGGCTGGATCAAACTGCCTTCACCCCTCGCCTCCGGATCGAGCATCACGATCACCACGCCCTTCCGCGTGCATGTGCCCAGCGCACGCATCTCGCGCCTCGGCCACATCGGCGATGCCTTCTACATCACGCAGTGGTTCCCGAAGCCCGCGGTGTTCGACAACAAGGGCTGGCACGCGATGCCCTTCCTGCACCAAGGCGAGTTCTACAGCGAGTTCGGTTCCTTCGATGTACACATCACCTTGCCGGAGAACTACGTCGTTGGCGCTACCGGCGAATTGCAGGACGCGGGCGAACGTGCATGGATGGATTCGCTATCGCTGTTCCCACCGACAATGATCGTCTCCACCGTATTGGACAAGTTCCCGACATCGAGCGCCCGGATGAAGACCCTTCACTTCAAGCAGGACAACGTGCATGACTTCGCGTGGTTCGCCGACAAGCGTTATCAAGTGAAGAAGGGATCGGTCACACTTCCGCGCAGCGGCCATACGGTAACGACCTGGGTGCTGGTGACGCCGCATAACGCCACGATGTGGAAGGATGCGATCACATACGTGAACGAGAGCGTGCGCCTGTACAGCCAATGGGTAGGCGACTATCCGTACAGCGCATGCACGGCGATCGATGGCGGCAGCGCGGCTGGCGGGGGTATGGAGTATCCCATGGTCACCATCATCAACGACAGCAGCGATCCCTTTGAACTCGACGTGGTGATCGCGCACGAGGTCGGGCACAACTGGTTCTACGGCATGCTCGGCAGCAACGAGCGCGAGCATGCGTGGATGGACGAGGGCATCAACAGTTTCTACGAGCAACGCTATGTAGAGACGCGCTATCCCGGCAAGAAGTTCATGGACCTGCAAGGCATTCCGCTCGGCTTCCTGACGAACCACCAAGGCATCACTTACCGCCAGCAGAACGAACTGCAATACCGCTATAACGCCCGCCGCAACTGGGATTCACCGATCGACAGCCACGCCAAGGTTTTCTCTGAACTGGACTATGGCACCACGGTGTACTCGAAGACCGCGCTCGTGTTCGATCAACTGCGCAGCTACCTCGGCGACTCGCTCTTCGACAAGAGTATGCAGGCGTATTTTGATGAGTGGCACTACAAGCATCCGTATCCGGAGGATGTGCGTGACATCTTGGAATCGGGGAGCAGACGGAACTTAGGATGGTGTTTTAATAACCTGATTGCAGGTAGTAGGAAGATTGATGCAATGGGCAAGGTGCTCTGCAATGATGGAACAGTTACAATTCGCACAAAGGGATCGGAAAATCCTTGGCCTATGCCTCTACCGGTTACGGCATGGCACGACGGCGCACTCCTTGGTTCAACATGGATCGACCCTGATAGTCTTCGGTTCAATGAACAATCATCTTGCTCGGGACGTGACATGACAATTGATGCGCACCAGGGAAGGGCTACTTGGCTGCGGGCAGAATCTCTTCCATGGAGTGGAACCAACCGAGTCCGTATCGACGCCATTGATCACACTCTCGACATCGACCGCCGCAACAACGAAGTGCGCGCACACGGCCTGCTGAAACGCCGCAAGCTCCCGGAGGTGAAGTTCCTCGCCGGCTTGGAGCGCGAAGTCCGCAAGAGCATTTACTGGACGCCGGCCATCGCGAAGAACAGCCACGATGGCTTCATGGCTGGGCTGGTGCTGCACAACACCACGTTTCCCAACCAACGGTTCGAATGGGTGGCGGCACCGCTCTATGGCACCAAGAGCGAACGGCTGGCGGGCGGCGCGCGATTCGTATGGAACCATGATCGGCTGCGCAGCGACCTGCTCCGCAACATCCATGTCGGCGTTTCAGGCTTCGCCGCTTCGCTCTACTCCGTTGAACGCGTGAAGCAGTGGTATCAACGCGCGGTGCCCAGCATCCAGTTCGACCTGCGATCCAGGCCCACAGGTACACAAACCGATATCCGCTACCGCAGCGTGATCATCTGGCAGAACGCGAAAGGGCCGTTCTTCAACGGGCAGGAGGATGTGCAAGTGGATCAACGAACGGAGAACATCTTCCATGAAGTGCGGGTGCACAGTGAACGGAAGAACGGGTTGCATCCGTTCGATGTGAGCTTGACGGGTCTCACACACGAAGCATTTTCACGCGTGTCATTGGACGCGACGTGGAGCGCGATCTACGATGTACACAAGCATCGCGTAAGCTTCCGCCTGTTCGCTGGTGACTTCCTCCGCAAGGATCCGGCCTTGCTCACCCGCGAAATGGGATGGCGCCTACACTGGGGCAGCAGCGACCTGCTCTACGATCATCTCTTCGTGGATCGCCAGTATGTCGGGCAGAACACCGCGCAGCAATTCGTCAAGGACCAGGGCGGCTTCAAAACACCCACGGCCAACGGCACAAGCGACACTTGGATCGCCGCGATGAACATGGAGGCCGACTTCCCCTTCAAGCTCCCGCTTTCGGTGTTCGCGAGCTATGGGGCCGCGCCGTACACGATCATCGACCAGAACGGAAAGTCCACGGACTGGCGAGGCTATTGGGAGGCCGGCATCGGTGTGCGCATCGTGCGCGATGTGGTGGAAATGTGGGTGCCGCTCGCATACAGCACGGAGATCAAGGACGAAGTGGAGACCTTGCGCGGCTTCGACTTCACGGAGCGTATCCGTTTCGTCTTTGCTTTGGAGCGAATGGATCCCACGCAGGCATTGCGCAAAGCGCCCCATTGATGCTGCCCGGCAAGAAGATCTATTTCCTCTCCGACTTCCATCTCGGCGTGCCGGACCATGCGAGCAGCTTGGCACGCGAGAAGCGCATCGTCGCTTTCTTGAACGAAGCGGAGAATGAAGCGGAGGAGATCCACATCCTCGGCGATCTGTTCGACATGTGGTTCGAGTACCGGGAAGTTGTGCCGCGAGGTTTCGTGCGCTTGCTGGGGAAGCTTGCGGAGATCACGGATCGCGGCATCCCAGTCCATCTCTATATCGGCAACCACGACATGTGGGTCTTCGACTACCTGCCGAAAGAGATCGGCGTGATCATCCATCGTGCGGAGATCGCGCGCGAATGGAACGGCAAGCGTTTCCTGATCGGGCATGGGGATGGACTCGGCCCCGGAGATCATGGATACAAGTTCATGAAGGTCATCTTCCGCAACCCGATCATGCAATGGTGTTTCGCACGTTTGCACCCGAACCTCGGCCTGGGCATCGCGCATTTCTGGAGCGGTAAGAGCCGGTTGAAGAAATACGCCAACGACAAGAAGTATCTCGGCGCGGAGAACGAATGGCTCGCGGTCCATTGCCGCGAACTGCTGAAGAAGGAGCACACTGACTTCTTCATCTACGGGCATCGCCATCTGCCGCTGGATCTGTCGGTCGGGGCGGGCAGCCGTTATTTGAACCTCGGCGATTGGATCACCTACTTCACCTACGCGGAGTTCGATGGAAGTGAAATGAAACTGATGCGGCGAGAGAGCGATGGAGCGCTTGCGAACGATAAGCGCATCAGCGGAGCGCCGCCGTTCACTTCCTGATGCTGCGCATGTAGCGCACCAGATCAACGAGGCGGTTGCTGTAGCCCACCTCGTTGTCATACCAGCCCACCACTTTCACCATGCTGCCGATCACGCTCGTGAGCTGCGAGTCGATGGTGCAGGAATGCGGATCGCCGATCACGTCCACGCTCACGATCGGATCATCGGTGCAACGCAGGATGCCCTTCCATTTTCCTTCTTCGAGTTCCTTGAACCGCGCGTTGATCGCCGCCGCGCTCACCGGGTCGCGCACTACGCAGGAAAGATCGGTGAGCGAACCATCGGGCACAGGTACGCGGATGCCGCAGCCACCGAGCTTGCCTTCGAGATGCGGGAAGATGCGAGTCACCGCCTTGGCCGCACCCGTTGTTGTGGGTATGATCGATTGCGCTGCGGCCCGCGCCCTGCGCAGGTCCTCGTGCGGCGAGTCCTGCAACCGTTGATCGGCGGTGTAGCTGTGTACGGTGGTGACGTATGCGCTTTCGATACCGCAGAGCTCGTCCACTACCTGGATCATCGGTGCCACGTTGTTCGTGGTGCAGGACGCATTGCTCACCACGTGCTCAGTGCCGTCGAGGATGTGCTCGTTCACGCCGAGCACCACGCTCTTGGTATTGTCGCTCGCGGGCGCGGAGATGATCACGCGATCAGCACCTGCATTCACGTGAGCCATGGCCTGTTCGGTGGATCGGAAACGGCCGGTGCTCTCGATCACCGCATCGATGCGAAGATCCTTCCACGGCAAGTGGGCAGGATCGGCTATCGCATAAGCCAGCACTTTCCGCCCACCGAGTACGAGATGGTCGGCCCCATGCCCCACTTCACCCTTGAACACGCCATGGATCGAATCGTACTTGAAGAGGTGCGCCAGCGTGCGCGTGTCCGTGAGGTCGTTCACCGCCACCAGTTCGATGTCGGAAGCATTCAACAGGATGCGTGCGACCACACGACCGATGCGGCCGAAACCATTGATGACGACGCGGAGCGGTACGTTCTGGGGCATGTGCGTTGGAAATGGAGCGCAAAGAAAAGCCCCGCGATGATGGTCGCGGGGCTTTTCGTCCGGTTCTGGTTCTTCGCTCAACGTGCCACCACGAGGCGGCCGGTGCGACGCGTATCGCCGCTCCGCACTTCCACCACATAGGTGCCATCACCAATGTCGCTCAACGGAACTGCCACGTTCTGCGCAGCAGCCGCCAGATGTTTTCGCGTGATCGTGCGCACCAGGCGGCCACCCATGTCGAAGAGGTTCACGGTGACATCGCCCTGTTTCGCCAGCGTGAAACTGACCACGCTTACGGTGCTCGCAGGATTGGGCATCAGCACGAGGCCGCTGATGCCGACCGTTGGCAGGCCGGGCACTGGGGCAATTCCGAGGAAGTCGTCCGTGCGATAGATCCCGCGCCCGTGCGTTCCCGCATAGATCACATTGGCATTGGTGACGAAGCCCGGACCGTACGGATGGTTCTGCCAGTTCCAGGTCTGTTGGCGCATGGCGAACACGGGAACATGCTCGATGCCGTTCGTCTGTAGCGTCCAGCTCGCGCCCGCATCATCGGTGGAAAATATGCCCCACTCCGTGCCTACCAGGATGATGTTGCCGTTGTCCTTGTTGATCACCGCATCATACACCGGCATGCCTTGCAGATCGGCAGGAACGTTCCAGATCGGCGTGAAGGTGTGCGCTCCGAGCGCGTCCTCGCTGAGCTTCACCTTCTGGTTGCTGCCGTAAAGTCCGAACGTCACCACCAACCGGTTGGTGTTGCTCGGATCGGGTGCAAGACCCGTGACCACACCCGCACTGCTCAGGATCTGGGTCCAGACCAGTCCGTAGTCTGCGCTGTCAACGGAAAGTTCGCTCTGGCCATAGGTTGTTGCGAAGCCAGTGACGCGGTAAACATCCCCTTCCGTGGTGCCATAGAACAGCGCGTCGCCATCGGCGCTGAATTCCAGGCAGCTCACATTGCCTCCGGCGTTCTGCACCGCTTTGGCCCAGCGCGGCACGGCACCGAAGTTCTCCGCGTCACGCGTTACCCAAACCCCCTGGGTCGTGGTGTAGCCCGCTGCGAAAACACTGGTGATCCGATCAGGGAACAGCAGGGTATCCGAGTGCCAGGGGCCCACCAGGTCATTACCTGTCGAATTGGTGTATTGTCCCCATTGGGACACGGAATTGATGCCACCGCGGTATTCGACCACACGCGTCTCCCCCGGATGAATGGTATCACCAACCGGAATGGAATAGACCTTCTTCGCTGAATCCGGACTGTTCTGGTCATTGGGGTTCTCGAAGAGCCGGAAGTTGGTGTAGAAATCGCCCAACCCATCACCGAACATCGCGTTGGGGTCCACCGGCACGTTGCTATCATAGAACTCGCCGGAATTATTGCCGTGGTCATTGGAGCGATAGATCGCGCCGTTGTAGATCGAGGTGAAGAAGATGTTGGTATCGAGCTGCGAGAGGTCAACATCGAAACCGTCGCCACCACCGATGCTCCGGGCATCGTGCTGGGCCAAGCCATAGCCATCGATGAACTGCGTGCCATTGTCCTGGGCGCCACCGGCCACGTTGCCCTTGGCGTTGTAGCCCACCGAATAGAACTGGGTGATCGCCAGGTCGCGGTTGCAGTCGAAGAAATTGTCGCCGGCGTTCGGGGTACGGTATACTCCGCCATCGCATCCGATGAAGGCATTGAACTCATCGGCGAACACGATCTCGTGTATATCAGCATGCACACAGCTGAAGCAACCGGGGAAGTTGGCCGCGTCCGCCAATTGGTTGGGCTGGCCGTTCAATGAGGTCTTCCAGAGTTCAACACCGCCTACCCATACCTCATCGGGGTGGCCGGGGCGCACAGCGATCGCGTTGTCATAATGCCCTTGCGCGTTGTCGCGGAATATGTCCAAGGATGGCACCTCGTCACCAGGGGGCCATATCCGGAACCAATTCTCCCCACGATCCGTGCTGGACCAAACGCCCGCCATGCCCCCAGAACTCTTGCAAGCGATGGCGTACATGTAGTTCCCATTGTCCGGTGAAATAGCCAACTCCAATCGGTCCACGTTGGCGGTGGGAAAGCCCACACCTGGACCTGGCGCGCCATCCAGCCTCTCGAAGTTCTGGCCGCCGTCCACACTGCGGTAGGCATCACCAGAGCCTGCGGAGAAGAGAACGGTCTGGCCATCGCCGCTCACATCCACATCAAAGGCCGACAGTGTGCTCGGAATGCCGGCGAACGCTGAGATCGTGTTGTTCGATTCATCGTAAAGACGCGCGCCGGGATTCTCGCTCGCGATGTACAAACGTGACCCGTTCGTAGGATCGGCTTTGATGCGGTTGCACTTGGCCCAATCAACACCCGGGTTCCACAAACCGGAAACGGCTATCGGGTTGGTGAAGCTCGCACCGTCATCATCCGAGCGGAAGATACCGGCACCGCTGAACCCGCTGCCACCATAGCCTCCAGCATTCTCCCATGTGCAACCCGTTGCCACATACAAGTGTCCGTTCCCGAGGATAGCGATCGAACTCACCATCAGGTTCACCGAGAACGCCTCGATATGCTGCCACGTATTGCCACTGTCCGTGGAGCGGAACAATCCACCGCTGGCACCACCGGCCCAAAGCTTCTGGTGGTCGCTGGGATCCACGCAGATCCCGAGCACCCGGCCGCCCACATTGCCTGGGCCCATTTCGATCCACTGGTAGTCGGCCACTTTGCGTTGGTCGCGGGCATACGCGGCCACAGCCTTGCCCATGCGCAGGGCATCGCCCGGTTCCACTTGGCGGCTGTTCGCATTGGCACGCACCAGGTTGAGCCATGCGAAGGCACCTCGATAGTCCTGATGCACAGGAAAGGTGTGGCGCGGCGTATAGGCGGGACGGCCATCGCGTACCGTGTGCAATCCGATGCTGGCTGCGGTTGAAAGGACCAACACGCCAAGGGTCAAGGAGCGGTTCATCGTGGTTGTAAAGGATAGGTCAGGTGCAAGGTGGACAAATATAGAAGCCTATGGATCCCCTGCCCGACCGCGGAGCATGCCAAGATGCAGGTGGTTCGATACAGGTCCAACGACGCTTGGACCCGATCAGAGGACGTGCTTTTCCGCGTGGTAGCTGCTGCGCACAAGCGGCCCGCTCTCCACGAAACGGAATCCGCGCGCCAGGCCCTCCTCACGGAAGCGCGCGAAGCGATCAGGATGCACGAACTCCACCACGGGCAGATGGGCTTTGGTGGGTTGGAGATATTGCCCCAAGGTCACCACGTCGCACTGCACGCTGCGCAGATCATCCAGCGTCTCCAATACCTCCGCATCGTTCTCGCCCAGGCCGAGCATGATGCCACTCTTGGTGCGCAACCCGGCCTTCTTGGCGCGCATCAATACTTCCAGGCTGCGATCGTACCTGGCCTGCACGCGCACTCTTTTTGTCAGCCGCCGGACGGTCTCCACATTATGGCTGAGCACTTCGGGCTTCGTGTCGAGGACGATGTCGAGGTTGTGCCATTCGCCCTTGAAGTCAGGGATCAACGTTTCCAATTTGGTCCGCGGGCTGCGCCTGCGCACCGCGCGGATGGTGCGTGCCCAGATGTCCGAGCCACCGTCCGCAAGGTCATCGCCAAGGTCATCGCGATCCACGCTGGTGATCACGCAATGTTTCACCCCCATCAGTTCAACGCTGCGGGCCACGCGCGCCGGCTCGAACGGATCGACCTCCAACGGACGCCCGGTGGCAACGGAGCAGAAGCCGCAACTGCGCGTACACACGTTGCCGAGGATCATGAAGGTGGCCGTGCCCGCGCCCCAGCATTCACC
>JANMKC010000245.1:0-4252 GCA_031371785.1 Flavobacteriales bacterium
GTGGATAGGGGATCGTGCGCATTGATGACGCAACGACCATCGGCTCCTGTGTTCGTCCCCATCCGGGCATCCTTGTATCCCCAGCCCACATCAACCTTGTCGATCGGTGTGCGCTCCAAACTGTCGAGCACGAGTACGACAACGCGATCGGTCTGCGCGCGCGATGAGCACACACACAGGCAAAGTCCCGCCACCACCGCACACCAGCTCCGCATCGGTCCCCGTTCTACTTTCACGATGCCAATATCGCGCGGATCGCATAAGCACGTTGTCACTTCGCCCCATACCATTGACGCATGCCGCGATCCAAACCGCACGATCACTACGCCACCCTTGGGCTGCGCCGCAACGCAGGTCGGCAAGATGTGAAGCGTGCATACCGGGATCTGGCGAAGCGCTATCACCCTGACGTCGATCCTTCACCTCTTGCCGCTGAACGTTTCATGGCCGTACACAGCGCCTATTCGATCCTCCACGATCCGCTCCTGCGCATCGCGTACGACGCGGCGATCAACGACAATTACAGACCTGCAGGATCGTCCGGCGTGAAGAGAACGCGGGACACACCACGTTACCGACAGCGCGATCCCGGAACGGACATCAACACGCGTTCATGGGCCTTCATCGGGCTGCATCTCACCGGTCTTGCGTTCGGCGTTGTGCTTGTGCTCGGTGTGCTTGTCGGCATCACCTTCCAAAGCTGGCCATGGAGCACGATCTTCTTCACCACTCCGGGACTGATCGTGATCCCGGACGCATGGGAAGGTCTCCGTATGTCGGCCGAAAGGTCCTGGGATCGACGACGGACGGGAGCTACTTCACATTGACCATCCAGCCGAAGGGATCGGGCACGCGGCCACGGCGGATCTGGTCCAGCACTTGGCCGACATGGTTCGCGAAACCGCGCTGCTCCATATCGGGCAGTTTGTATTCCACACCATCATAAGCAATGCTCTCGATGTGCGCGATGGTCGCTGCGGTGCCTGCACCGAAGGCTTCCTTCATGCTGCCGTCGCGAATGGCTTTCACCACTTCCTCAACACTGACCTTTCGCACCTCGCACGGGATCTTCTCCTGCTTCGCGATGCGGATGATGCTGTCGCGCGTGACGCCGTGCAAGATGGTACCGTCGGTCTCCGGCGTGAGCAATGTGTCCCCTATGCGGAAGAAAACGTTCATCGTTCCGCTTTCCTCGAAGTACTTGTGCGATTCGCCATCGGTCCACAGCAATTGGTGGAATCCTTTGTCGGCGGCGAGCTTCGCTGGGTAGAGCGAGGCCGCGTAGTTGCCACCGCACTTCGCTTCGCCCGTGCCTCCGGGGAACGCACGGCTGTATTCCGTTTCGATCTTCACGCGCACCGCTTCCTTGTAGTAACCGCGCACCGGGCAGGTGAAAATGAGAAAACGGTAGCCGTCGCTCGGACGCACGCCGATGTATTCATCGCTCGCGAAAAGCAGCGGGCGGATGTAGAGCGCGCCTTCATCACCGCCCGGGATCCAATCACTGTCCACCGCTACCAGCGATTTCAATGCGTCCATGAACATGTCCTCGGGGATGGATGGCATGCACATGCGATGCGCGCTGCGGTTCATGCGCGCGATGTTCGCGTCCGGCCGGAAGATGTTCACGCGACCATCCGGCGCGCGATACGCTTTCAATCCTTCGAAGATGGTCTGGCAATAATGGAGCACCAACGATGCCGGGCTCATGCGCATGTCCGCGAACGGCACAATAGCGGGCGTTTGCCACATCCCGTCCTGGTAGTCCATCACGAACATGTGATCGCTGAAGACGCGACCGAACTTGATGTTGTCGAGGTCCGTCTCCGGAAGTCGGCTCCGCTCGACGCGGGTGATCGCTATCTTTTGCCCTGTGGTGATCATGACGATGTGTGCGCTTGCGGCCAAATGTAACGAAGTGCGAACGCCCGCAATGCCCGGCGGTCGCGGCCTGTAACGCCATTGGTCACTCCAAGGATGCCAAGCCTCCACCCCCGGATCATGCGCGACATACACGAGGTGCTGAAGGAGACATGGGGCTTCGAGGCTTTCCGACCGAAGCAGGAAGAGGTGATACGCAGCGTATTGGAGGGCCGCGACACGCTGGCGCTGCTGCCTACCGGCGGCGGCAAAAGCCTCTGCTTCCAAGTGCCCGCATTGGCCATGGGAAAGATGTGCCTGGTGATCAGTCCGCTCATCGCATTGATGAAGGACCAGGTGGAACGTTTGCGTGCGAAAGGCATTCGCGCCACGGCCATCACCAGCGGCATGGACTTCCAGGAGATCGACAACGCGATCGAAAGCGCCGCGGTTGGCAAGACGGCCTTCCTCTATGTATCACCTGAGCGTTTGGCAACGGAGATCTTCGCGGCACGGCTCCATCGGTTACCGATCGGACTCATCGCGGTGGATGAAGCGCACTGCATCAGCCAATGGGGCTACGACTTCCGGCCTTCTTACATGCGCATCGCGGAACTGCGTGATGTACTACCCGATGTTCCCGTGCTCGCGCTCACCGCTTCGGCCACTCCGCAAGTAGCGACGGACATCATGGAGCGCCTGCGTTTCCGCACGATGAACATGGTACGCGGATCCTTCGCACGACCGGAGCTTTCGCTCTGGGTGAGCCGGGGCGAAGACAAGATGGGGCGTTTGCTGCGCATCGCTGAACACGTCAAGGGAAGCGGCATCGTTTACTTGCGGGAACGGCGAGGCACCGTGCGTATCGCCCAATTCCTGCAACAACATGGCGTGAGCGCTGCGGCCTATCATGCAGGGCTCAGCTATGAGGAGCGCGACCGTGTGCAACGGCAATGGACCATGGGCGAGGTACGTTTCGTTGCCGCTACCAATGCGTTCGGCATGGGCATCGACAAAGCGGATGTGCGCAGTGTGGTACACTTGGAACCACCTCCGGACCTGGAGAGCTACTACCAGGAAGCAGGGCGCGCGGGCCGCGATGGGGAACCCTCCTTCGCGTTCATGCTCGCGCACGAAAGCGACGAAGGAAAGCTGCGTGAAAAATTCGCGGCATCCTTCCCCAGCATCGATCAGGTGCGACGCGTGTACCAGGCCTTCGCGGACCAACATCGCATCGCCTTGGGCAGCGGATCGCTCGAGACCTATGCCCTCGACCTGCGCGCGATCGCCACACGCACCTCCCTGTCGCCCGCCACCGTGAGCCACTGCCTGAAGGCGCTCGAACTCGATGGCAGCATCGTGCTGAGCGATGGCGTGCGCACCCCTTCACGGGTGGGTATGCGCGCGAGTGAACGGGCCGTGTACGACCTGCGCGTGAAGGACGAGCGGCTCGGGCCGCTGGTGGAGGCATTGCTGCGCATGCACGGCGGCCTCTTCGAGGAACCGATGATCATCGATGAGGATCGCATCGCACGCCATCTCAATTGGACAGTGGGCAAGACCACCTCCTTGTTGAAAGAACTCGATCACCAGCGCATACTCTTCTACCGCCAACGCAGCGGATCGCCTACCATCACGTTGCTCACCCCTCGCCGCGATGCACAGCGGCTCATGCTGGACAAGGAGGCCCTGCACAATAGAAAAGAACGCGCGCGCGAGCGGATGGAAACAATGGTGCGCTTCGCATTCCATACACATGAATGCCGTGAGCGCTCGCTGTTGAACTATTTCGGGGACAGGGGTACCCAAGATTGCGGCCGCTGCGATGCATGTCGCGCACAGCAGCTCGGCCAACAGAATGCATCGATCACCCCAACGGATCTTGTCGCTCGTACCCCGGAACAACTGGAACGGCTCCGTTGGATGATCGACGCGGGAGCGGCACCGATCGTTCTGCCCGAAGCGCACTGAACCGCCGATGGCGAAACTGCCCCGTGAATTCTACCTCGACCTCGACGTGCTGGCGATCGCGCGCGCGATGCTCGGCAAAGTGGTCGTTACAAAGATCGATGGCCGGTTCACTTCGGGCATGATCACCGAAACGGAAGCGTATGCCGGTGTTGCGGATCGCGCCTCGCATGCTTTCGGCGGAAGGCGCACCGCACGCAACGAAATGATGTACGCGCGCGGCGGCACGGCCTATGTTTATTTGTGCTACGGCATCCATCACCTGTTCAACGTGGTCACCAACGAACGCGACGTTCCCCATGCTGTGCTCGTGCGCGCCATCCATCCGTTGGAAGGGGTCGATGTGATGCGCAAACGAAGGGGCACGATTGGCAAGTTCAGCACATGTGGCCCTGGCACTGCAGCGCAAGCGCTCGGCATCCAT
>JANMKC010000199.1:0-4885 GCA_031371785.1 Flavobacteriales bacterium
AGCACCGCATGCAACGCACGACCGTGCGAGCGGAAGGGATCGGGATCGGCAGGGTCCCATTGTTCCGGTGCTTCACGCCGTATGGCGATGGACACGCGTCCGTTCCGCAGCGTTGGCGAAAGCGACCAGCCTTTGTCCGCATGTTCCTTCTTCTTGTCCGGTGCGGGTTCACGTTTGCCCGCTGTGAACACATCGCCGGGGGCGAGTTGGAAATGCTCGCGCAAATGCGCGGCGATACCGGTCTTGCGCTTTCCATCAACACCTGCGTAGAGCCGCTGCTCCGGCCGGGTGAAAGCGACGTAGAGCAGGTCCATCAGATCGAGGTTGTTCAACTCGTTCTCGGTGTCGAGCTCTGGAATGCCCAAGGCATCCAGCGTTCCGTTCGGGCGCATGAGCGCGGCGGGCAGTTCCTCGTCCACCGCGCGCGCGTCGATCCACACGCGATCGCGCGGGCCTTTCGTGGCCATGTCGGCGAAGGGCACGATCACCACCGGGAACTGCAGGCCCTTGCTGGCGTGAACGGTCATCACGCGCACGGCGTTCTCGTTGTCGATGCCGCCCACGGAGCGCTTTTCCGCCACGCGATCCCAGTGCTCCAGGAAGGAGAGGGGTGCATCGCCATGTTCTTGTGAGAAGACATGCACCTCGTTGATCAATCCGAGGACGAACGCATCGGTCGCGGGATCAAGCGAGAGCCCTTCCGAGATGGCGCAGACCAAGGAGAGCAACGGCAGGCGTGTCGTCACGCGCGGGTGATCGATGCACCATGCGCGCAGCAAGGCCAGCGGTGCTTCACCGGCGAAGGGGTCAACGGTACTTCCGGATGATCGCAGCATGGCGAGGCGTTGCACGGCGATCGCCGCACTGGCATCATCCGGCCGGTGCAGCCAGGAGAACAAGGCCATCACGGCCTGTACGGCGGCATCGCTTCCGAGCGAAAGACCATCGGGCGAAACGACGTCGTGTCCTTCTTTCACCAGATGTTCAGCGATCGATCGCCCTTGTGCTTTCGTGCGAACGAGCACAGCGATATCGCCGCGTTTGAAACCATCCTCCAGTGCTTCGCTCACCGCTTGCGCGGCGAAGCGAGGTGCGGCCGGTGCCTCTTCATCCTCTTCCGTTCCCTCATAGGTCTGCGGCGCGGTGTAACACTGCAATCGAACGTAGCCTTCAGCGGCCCTCTTTTCTTTCTGCGACTGTTCATGGAAAACAGCGCGCGAGCCCTCCGGCAATTTTTCCCGAAGCACATCGAAGAGCGCGTTGTTGAACTGGATGATCGTGCGCGCGCTGCGGTGGTTGTGCGCGAGAGGTTCCACATGTCGGTGCGTGCGGATCAAGGTGGCTTCGCGTTCCTCACCGAAGGTCATCTTCTCCTTGCCGAAGAGTTCCGGCAGCGCCACGAACTGTCGCGCCTCGCCATTGCGCCAACGATAGATGGCCTGCTTGGCATCGCCCACGAGAAGCGCTGATCCATCCGATGCGAGCGCGTTCTCGATCAGCGGTAGCAGCGCCTGCCATTGCAATAGCGAAGTGTCCTGGAACTCGTCGATGAGGAAGTGTTTGTACTTCTCGCCGAGGCGTTCGTAGAGGAAGGGCGCGGGTTCCTCCTGCACTATCGCGGCCACCTTCTTCACCAGATCGCTGAAGAATGCGATACCCTCTTCACGCTTGATCGTTTCCAGCCGATCATCCAGCAAGTGCAACGCGGCTGACGGCAACAGATCGCGCAGCACGGCACAGGCGATGGCATGCTGGTGCAGGTCGCCGGTGCCACGCAGATCCTCCACGGCGGAGATGGTATCACGCAGCATCGGTGCCACGCGATCAATGGCGTCGCGCGTCGCGCCCTGCGCTTTGCTGCTCGCCCACTTGTCTCTGTCGAGCACCTTCATCGTGTTCTTCTTCTCTTCGATCCAGTCGTCGAATTCAGCGAGGTGGCGGAGGTAGGCGAACGGACCGTTCTTTCCGTAGGCGAGATCCTCCACCCCGATGCCTTCGCGCGCGATGGCGGCGAGCGCGTTGCGGCCCAGCGTGCGCAGCCGCTCGCGGAAGACGTTCGTCTTGTCACGAACACGACGTTGGATGGTGATCAGTTGTGTGTTGCTGATGCCGCGCAACGCGTTGAGGTGTTCGATCGCCTGCTCCTTGGTGAGCTGCGTAGTGAGTTCGCGCAAGGGTTTGTCCGCTCGCCAATCGCGTTCCTCGTCGAGCAGTTGTTCGCAGATCGCGGTGAGCAGTTCGGTGAGCGCGGCATCGGATCCGGCCTCTTCGAGCAAGCGGTCCACGGCGAGGTCGCGGTAGTACTGTTCTTCCGTTGTCATACGCAACTCGCTGTCCAAACGCAGGTCGCGGGCGAAGGGCATCACCACGCGGCGCGTGAACGCATCGATGGTGCTCACAGCCAATTGCGGCCAATGATGCAGGATGTGCGTGAGCGTGTTCTTCGCGCGTTGCCGGACTTCCTGGGCGCTCGCACCGCTATCATGCATCACTTCTTGCTGAACGTCCAGCAATGCGCCGGAGCGTTCGCCCTCGAGGGAAAGTCCTTCGAGGTATTCCAGGATGCGGTCGCGCATTTCGCCTGCGGCCTTGTTGGTAAAAGTTAGCGCAAGGATGCGGGCGTAGGCCGACGGATCGGCGCTGCGCAAGGCCAGCGACAGGTAGTGTTTCACCAGCGCGTGGGTCTTGCCCGCGCCTGCGGAACTGCGGAGGACCTGGAACATGATCGCGATGCGCGCCGAAGGTAGCCGGGCAAGGATGGTGGAGAACACCGCGCGCCGGGCAGCGTTCCTTCCGTGATGGGTCGTCTACTTTCGCGGGACATAGAACATCATGAAGGAACGATCGAACACGCAGGCGATGGCGGCGATGGCCATCGCATTCGGCTTGGCGGCGTGCAGCAAGGATGCTGAACAGGCCAGCGACACCCTCGTGAACGCGCCCCACGCGAACACCGCGCTCACCATGAGCATGGCGTATACACGGGCAGGTGCTGCTTTCGACAAGACCGTTCCTTTCCACGATGCCGCGAACCGGTTGGTGCGCATCGATGGCTTGAAGTTCTTCATCAGCCAGCCCTTCTTTTTGGACGACAACGACAGCACGGTGGCTGTTTTCCCGAACGGATACCTGCTGATCGACCTCGATGAAGGCGGCCTGTTGCGCACGATCGGCGAGGTGGACGCGCACTTGCACACGATGCACTTCGGGCTTGGTGTGGATACCACCGTGAACCATGATGACCTCGCCACGCTCACCACGCCGCTCAATGATGCGAGCATGTGGTGGAACACGACGACAGGTCACAAGTTCCTTTCGCTTGCTGGGCAGTACGACAGCAATAACGATGGCACGGTGGACCAGCCCTTCATGTATTTCTGTGGAACGGATGCGCTCTTCACGCCGAAGGTGATCCAGATCCACACCGATGCGGACCTGGGCGGCAACGTGTCGATCCCGCTCGCATTGAACATCGATACGCTGATGGCAGGAATGGACGTGGCGGCGACGCCGAACGTGGAAGTGGTGAACTCCATCACCACCGGGCTCATGCACCGGCTCGGCAACAGTCTCACGCACGTGGAATGAGGCACGCACGGGAACTCTTCGCTATCATGTCGATCGCTTCACTGGCGGCGTGTGTGAAGGATGCCATAACGCCGGACCACATCAACGTGAAGCTTGTGGTCAAGGCTGTTTGGAACGGCGAGGCGTTCGACAAGAACACGGTGTACCTGAACGCGGCCAACGAACGTGTGCTGGTGCAATTGGTGCAGTTCTTTCTCGCGGACATCTCGCTCACGGGCAGTGCGCAGCCACAACAGCTTTCCGAAGTGGAACTGCTCAACGTGACGGACAGTGCATGGTCGAACAGCTACACGTTGCCGTACCACACATATTCCGGCTTGCACTTCGGGCTCGGTCTCCCGTACGATCTCAATCACAGCGATCCGGTGCTCTTTCCAGTGGAAGATCCGCTCGGCGCGAACAGCGGCATGTATTGGAGCTGGGCATCGCTGCGGCGTTTCCTTTTGTTCGATGGGCGCTTCGACAGCAACACGGATACTACGGGCACGCCGCCTTATCTCTTCTCGATACACACCGGACACGACGAGTGTTATCGCGAGCGCACGATCGATCTGCCCTCGACCGTGTTCGCCGCGGATACAACACGCATCACGCTCACCGTGGACATCGCGCGCTTCTTCCACAACGCTACGGACACGCTGGATCTTTCGCAAGGCAGCCAGAGCCATGGTGCGGCCTCGGAACTACCCTTGGCATTGAAGCTGTCCGATCTGGCGCGTGATGCGTTCCGTGTACAATGACCTGGGCGATGCGTGCCCACTCCTTGCCTCCTGTCCTGATGATCGCGTGCATCGCGTGCAACAAGGATGAAGTAGGCCAGGACCAATTGGATACTCCGTTCATCGTACACATGCCGCCCGGTGCGCCTACGCTCCCCGTGCCATTGGAGAATGCGCTCACGCAGGCGCGTGTTTTACTTGGCAAGGCGCTCTTCTTCGAGCCGCGCATGTCATTGGGGAAGGGTCTTTCATGCGCGAGTTGTCACCATCCTGATCATGCGTTCAGCGATACGCTCGCATTGAGCGTGGGTGCGCAGGGAGCATTCGGCCTGCGCAATGCGCCATCGCTCGCCAACGTGGTGTACCAAACGGCGCTGTTCCGCGATGGCGGCGTGCCGAGCTTGGAACTACAAGTGCTTGCGCCGCTCCAGGAAGAACATGAAATGGCCTCGAACATCAACGGCGTCGCCGCTGCATTGCGCGATGAAGAGCCCTTCGCCTCGCTCAGCAAGAAAGCATACGGACGACAGCTTGACGGCTTCGTGATCACGCGGGCGATCGCCTGCTACGAACGCACC
>JANMKC010000200.1:0-1888 GCA_031371785.1 Flavobacteriales bacterium
CATTCTCCGCGGTTTCAGGAAGCTATACCCAGCTCGCGGGTGGAACGAACGTGACAAGTGGAACCGCAGCGGCGTTCTTGGCGGACGAGGTGCACAGTGACGCGATCAGCTTGGGATTCCTCTTTGGATTTGATGGTGTGGCGTACAGCCAAGTGAAGGTGAACTCCAACGGGTTCATCTCATTGGACATCACCGACGATCCCGCGAGCCTCAATGGATCGAACACGATGGACCACAACGACAAGTTCCCATCGACGAAACCAGAACTTCGCCCGATCATCTGCCCGTTGTGGGAAGACCTCGCAGGCGCAACGACCGGGAACGCAAGCGTAGCCACTTATCTCACCTCGGGCAGTGCCCCGAACCGCGTCTTCACGGTGGAATGGCGCAACTGGCGCTGGGACCACACCGCGACCAACTCGGTGATCACCTTCCAGTGCAAACTGTACGAGACCACGAACGTGATCGAATTCATCTACCGCCAGGACGCCACAGCGATAAACAACAGTTCAAGCGGGGCGACCATTGGTCTGCTCGCCGGTACCTCCGGCAGCTTCTACTCATTGAACAACACCGGCACCAGTCCCACGGCGAGTACGAGCACTGCAACGAATACGCTGACCAGCAAGCCCGCTACAGGCCAGCTTTATCGTTTCACGCCTTCAGGTTGCACCGCTCCTTCGATCTCCAGCACCACGAGCAACAGTCCCATCTGCGCGGGTTCGACGTTGAACTTGACCACTACCGCATCCGGCACCGCGCCCTTGAAGTATTCATGGGCTGGTACAGGGACAGTCTCGGACCCGACGATCTCCAACCCCACAGTAACGGGTGCGGCAACGGGAACCTACACGGCCACCGTTTGGAACTGGTGCGGTACATCCACTACCGGCAATGCGAGCATTACCGTGTCGGCCGCACCTACCACGGCGAGCGCTGGTATCAACCAGACCATTTGCACCACTACCAGCAGCGTAACGCTCGCGGCGAACACACCGTCGGCGGGCACAGGTGCATGGTCCGTTGTTTCCGGTCCTTCCACCTTGACCTCACAGTTCAGCAGCTTGAGCAACCCGACAGCCACGTTCACTCCTGCAGGTGGCGCGGGTACCTACAACCTGCAATGGACGATCAGCAGTTCACCTTGTACCGCATCAACTTCCACTGTGAACATCGTTGTGAACGCGCCGCCCACGACCGCAGCGGCCGGTAGCCCCCAAACGATCTGCGCAACGGCAGGTACCGCTACGATGGCCGGTAACACCGCGACCACCGGAACAGGTGCTTGGAGCTTCATCAGTGGTCCGGCAACGCCGACGATCACCACACCCGCTTCGGCGACGAGCGGCATTACTGGAATGACCACTGCTGGCAACTACGTGTTCCAGTGGACGATCAGCAACGCGCCCTGCACAGCGTCTTCCTCGCAAGTGACGGTCACCGCGAACCCAGCGCCAACCACCGCCAGCGCTGGCGGCACGCAGACGATCTGCGCGAACGCTTCGGCCACACTCGCTGCCAACACGCCTTCCGTCGGAACGGGGGCTTGGTCCGTAACGTCAGGACCTTCCACATTGGCCTCCCAGTTCAGCAGCATCTCTTCACCCACCGCCACCTTCACCCCTGCGGGCGGTGCGGGTACTTACACGTTGCGTTGGACGATCAGTAACAGCCCTTGTTCGGCCTCCGCGAGCAGTGTGACCATCACGGTGAATACGCCCGCCACGGCCAATGCCGGTGGTCCCTACACCGTATGCGGAAATACCGCTGTAGCCATCACCGCCACGGCCAACCGCGCGGGTACGTGGAGCGGTGGCGCCGGACCATTCGCTTCCGCAACCAGCACCAGCACGACCTACACGCCGACAGCCGGTGAGATCGGTACTAC
>JANMKC010000222.1:0-1724 GCA_031371785.1 Flavobacteriales bacterium
GCCGTGCAGCGCGTGGCGGACTACAAGGAGATCCTCCTGCGCAACGGGATCTATCCGCTCTCCATCATCTGGCATTCCGGGTTCTGGGAAACGATCACCGGCATCCTGAACGATAGCCTCGGCAAACGCAAGTCGGAAAGCTTCCTCGGCGAGAAGTACAATCACTTGCTCGATCGCATCGACGGCATGTTGGAAGCGCTGGCTTCGGCACCCGGCACGCGGCTGTGGAGCGAAATGAAAGAGAACGCGTTGTTGGCCACAACGGACCGCGAACTTGGCGCTATGCACGCCGTGGTGCGCGGGCTCACCGCGTTGATCTCCGACTTCCCCGACATCGAGATCCACTTCGTCGGGCACAGCGCTGGCAGCATCTTCCTTGCGCCACTGGTGCAGCTCTGGTGTACGAACGGGACCATCACCGCAGGACCGCTCAACGGCGTTCAAGGCTTGAACAAGAAGGCCGCATCGCTCACGCATTGGGCACCCGCGATCACACACGACCTGTTCAATGAGACCCTCCTCCCATCGATCCTTTCAGGCAAGAAGCTGGAAGCGTACCAACTCTATCTGCTGGACGACAAGACCGAGCAGGACGATCACTGCGCGAACATCTACCACAAGTCGTTGCTCTACCTGGTATCCAACGCGCTCGAGGAAGTGCGAGCGACACCTGCCGGGATAGGCGGCACGCCGCTCGTGGGCATGGAGAAATGGCTCGACCATGGAGGCCTGCGCAGAAAACTGAAGAACGCCGGCGCGGAGATCATCCTCTCCCCGCAGCACGGTGCGAACAGCCCCACGACCGCCAAGCATCACGGCGACTTCGATGATGACGAAGCCTGCACGGGCAGCACCCTGGCCAGGCTGCTCGGAAAAAAAGGACACGTGGACATCGGTCGGCACTTCGGGCGTTCAGGATCATCCTTGAACGACCAGGTCACAGCCATCAGCCAACGCGTGAAACAACGGACCTGATCGTTGCGGTCCGTGGCCGCCCCGCTCACTCGCTACCCGGACAGGTTTTCGGCATGGTGCGCCGCCAGAGCTCGGCGATGTCGAACACGGGTTTCACCGACCGGTCCAGCACACGGCGATCATGGTCCGGCTCGCGCATCGCCCGCGCCAGCTTGGTGAATTCGGTGCGCAAGGCGGCGAGTTGCCACTGGCCGAAAAGTGTGTGTCCACCTTCATATCGTTGCATCCTGAATTCCTCTTGCGTGGTGGTATAGCCCGCGTACGTGTTCGCATAGCTCGCGAGCACGGCCTCCTTGATGCCGATGGGCGCGAGTTCCTTCATCACCGTGGTCACCAATCGATCGCCAGCCGTGGTGGTGATCTCCGTGGGCAATCCGATGATGCACAGATCACCGATGGTGAACAGCTGGATCGGCAGCACCTCTTCCACCCACGTGTTCGCTCCCAGCGCATCATTGCGGGCCTCGCGTTTCAGTTCCGGGATGAACAATTTACCGATCGAGCATTTCGCCTTCGCGCCGAACAGCAAGCCCGCTTCAGCGTTCACAAAGATCTTCTTGGGTCCTTGCGCCTGCCTCAACGGATCCTTCCTCCGCAAGTGCTTGTTACCCGAAAAGAAATAGAGCACATCGAGCAGCAACGGGTTCCCTCCCTTGCCATCCACCGCCGTGCCCTTGGCGAAGGGCAGCCCATAGCACGCCGCACCCGTGCGAGCACCGGTAACACCATCCGCGAATTCCGGATCGGCC
>JANMKC010000269.1:0-2564 GCA_031371785.1 Flavobacteriales bacterium
GAAGGAGGCCGGGAGGATGAGAGTTTCCGCGATCTTCGCCCCCCCGTGTCCCTCACCACCTCGTACTCCCTTTGGCTCGCCCCGCTGTGCTTGGCGCTTGGCGTGCTCTGCGCTTGGTGGCTCTATCGTCGCACCGCTGAGCAACAGGGTTGGGGTACTGCCGTGCGATGGACGCTCGGCACCGCGCGCGCCATCACCATCGCGCTGCTGGCTTTCTTCCTGCTGGAACCGATGGTGCGCGTGTTCCTTCGCGATGTGCGAAAGCCGATCATCGTGCTGGCACATGATGGATCCTCCTCTCTGACAGCAGTGGGCGATACGGCGGCCTTGAGGAACAGCTATGCGCAGTCGCTCGAACATCTCGCGGAAAAACTGGCTGATACCTATGAGGTGCGTTCCTTCACATACGGGAGTGACGTGCGGGATGGTCTCCACTTCGATCAACTCGGCGCACAGACCGATATCGATCAATTGTTCCGTGCGGTGTACGACCGCTTCGCCGGGCCCGATCTCGGTGCGGTGATCGTGGACGGCGATGGCATTTTCAACCGTGGCCGTGATCCACGTCTTGCGGCGGAGAAGCTTGGAGTGCCCGTGTTCGCCATCGCGTTGGGGGATACAACGGTGCGGCCGGACCTGGTGCTGCGGAACGTGGACAACAATCGCATCACCTATCTCGGCAATGAATTCCCCGTCGTCGCCCACATCGAAGCGCGGCATCTGCGCGGAAAGAACACCCGTGTGAGCGTGATGCGCGATGGAAAGGAAGTCGCCGGGAAGGACATGCCCATCACTGCTGATCCGGTGATCACCGAAATACCGCTCATGGTGAAAGCCGATGCCGCAGGCCTGCAACGGTACTCGGTGAGCGTGCGGGCAGTGAGCGGCGAGGTGACCGGAGCGAACAACGCCCAGGCCATCTGGATCGATGTGCTCGATGACCGGCAAAAGGTGCTGATCCTGGCGCTCGGCCCGCATCCGGATGTGGCCGCATTGCGCGAAAGCATGAACGCGCTCGATGGCTACACGACCGAAGTCGCCTACGCAGCGACATTCACCGGAAAGGCGGATGACTATGATCTGATCGTGCTCCACCAATTGCCTTCGAGCTATGCGGCCCTACAGCCATTGCTGCAGCGCATCGTGGAGAAGAACATCCCCACGTGGACCATCCTCGGGCAGAACAGCGACTTCAACCAGGTGAACGAATTGGGCGGTGGGGTGGAAGTGACCGGTGCACAGCGGACCGTGAACGACGCGCAGGCCGCGATGGACCCGGCGTTCGCACTGTTCACTTTCGAGCCGGAGGATGCGCGTGCCTTCGAGCGTTTCCCACCCTTGCAGGTGCCCATCGGCAGCTATGCCCTGTCGCGCGGGTCCACGGCGCTCATGTTCCAGAAGGTGGGTGTGGTGCGAACGCCTTACCCGCTGATCGCCGTGCGCGGGCAGGGTGAGCGTCACAGCGCGATCACTTGTGGGGAGGGCTTGTGGCGTTGGAGGCTGGCGGACCAGCAGTTCTTCTCGTCGCACGCGCACTTCGACAAGCTCGTTCACAAGCTCGTCACCTACCTCGCATTGAAGCAGGACAAGAGCCGTTTCCGCGTGCGGCACCAGCCGGAGTTCGCCGAGAACGAACCGGTGATCATCGAAGCGGAACTGTACAACGCGAGCTATGAGCTGGTGAACACACCGGAGGCCAGTATCACCTTGAAGAACGAGGACGGCAAGGATCTGGCCTACACGTTCAGCCGCACCGCTACGGCCTATCGCTTGGAAGCTGGAGCACTGCCCGCGGGCCGGTACACATGGACCGCCGCCGCTTCGCTGGATGGCGAGCGCTTGACCGCCAAGGGCGAGCTGCTCGTGAAGGCGCTTGTTGCCGAGCGCCTCAGCACCGTGGCCGATCATGCGCTCTGGGCCAACATCGCCGCGAAGACGCAAGGCATGATGACCCATGCGAGCGACATGGACCGCATCGCGGACGCCATCGCACAGCGCAAGACCATCGTGCCGCGCAGCTATGCCCACGCGAGCTTCAGTGACCTTATCAGCGTGCGCCCCTTGTTCTTCCTGCTGCTCGCGTTGCTCACGATCGAGTGGGCCGTGCGTCGGCGCAGCGGGACCTATTGATGCGATCCACCATCCCTGGAAAGGACTCCCTGCGAGATCGGTTATTTCGCTTCGCACGTTCCACCATACGCCGATCGGTGAAGTTGCTTCTCGCGCTCACTGTCCTGTTCCTGCTGTTGTGGTTGTTCCGCGTGCCCCTGCTCCGGGCCATGGGTCACTTCCTCATCACCGACGATCCGGACACACATGCGGATGCCGTCTATGTGCTTGGTGGTGCTTCTGTGGATCGGGGCGAAGAAGCGGCTCGGATATTTCAGCGCGGCCTCGCTGATCATTTCATCTGCACCGGCGGCCAGGTGCCGGGCGATCTGGAAACGCTCGGTCTTCCGTACACCGAGAGCGACATGACCCGCATGGTGATGCTGCACAACGGTGTGCCTGCCGATCGCGTCGTATCGTTCAAGCAGGGCACCAGCACTGTGGAAGAGGCCGAA
>JANMKC010000322.1:0-3845 GCA_031371785.1 Flavobacteriales bacterium
TGGCGGAAGATCAAAGCGTTCGTGGATGTGTACCCGAAGAAATTGCAAGAGTTCGAGAACCTGCTGGCGCGCAACCGCATATTCATGGACCGCACGATCAACTGCGGACCATTCCCGCTGGACCGCGCATTGGCATACGGCTTCACTGGCCCGAACCTTCGCGCTTGCGGTCTCGATTACGATGTGCGCGTTGCCGATCCGTACTGCTCCTATAACGAGTTCGATTTCAATATTCCGATCGGGCAGAACGGTGATGTGTACGATCGCTTCATGGTGCGCCAAGGCGAAATGAAGGAGAGCATCAAGATCATCCGACAGGCGATCGAGAAGTGCGAAAAACTGACGGACAAGAACACTTTCACCGCCGATGTACCCACCTGGGTGCTGCCTCCGAAAGAAGAAGTGTACAACGAGATGGAGGCGCTCATCTACCATTTCAAACTCGTGATGGGCGAGGCCGATGTGCCCGTTGGGGAAGTCTACCATTGTGTGGAAGGCGGCAATGGCGAACTCGGGTTCTACCTCGTGAGCGACGGTGGCCGCACACCCGCGCGACTGCATTTCCGTCGGCCATGCTTCATCTACTACCAGGCCTATCCGGAGATGATCAAGGGCACCATGTTGAGCGATGCGATCCTCACCATGAGCAGCATGAACGTGATCGCGGGTGAGCTTGACGCATAGCCGGCCTAGCCAGCCTTCTTCATCGCTTCCGCCTTCAATGCGGGCAAGTACTTCTGAAGAATGATCCACACCGCAGCATCATCGATGGCATCATAGCTATGGACGAGCCTGTTGCGGAATGCCCGGATCCGCTGGGCGTCCTCGATCACGTCCTCCGGTGCCAATTGCACCAGCTTGTTGATGGCTTCGCCGATGATGATGAACCGGCGCTCCACAGCATCCTTGACCATGGGAGAAGCGGAGTATCCATCGAACGAGGTGATCCCGGCCATGTACTGCTCGATGGCTTCGATCGCCAGCAGAATGTCAGACCAGTATTTGCCCGTTAGCTCCATCGTAGACAAGCACCTGGTTCTTCTCGATCTCCCTGCGCATAACAGGATTTCGCACGGACCTCATGGTGAGAAGGTCCACCTTTCTGCCGAAGAAGACCTCCAGCCGGTCCCAAATGGACAAGAGCATATCGCCGAATACCAAGGGATCCTTGGTGTTGAAGTCCACGATCAGATCAACATCGCTGTTCGCGTTGAACGAGCCGCTGACCGAGGAACCGAACGCGTACAGGGAGGACACTTTGTGCTGGCGGCACAAGTTCTTGAAGCCTTGCGGGTCCTTGGCGATCAACTCCTGCAGCATGGGACAAAGCTACCATGCCCGGCGGCCTGCTGCTGACATCGCCCGGTTCCACTTTCTTTGCACGCATTCCCGATGGCCTCCACGATCAAAGCCGTTACCACCAGCGCAGGCACTCCGTCCTTCGCGTTCAGCGAAGCGGCGCTCGCCGAATGCAAGCGCATTATGGCGCGGTATCCTGAAGGCCGCAGCAAAAGCGCGCTGTTGCCGATCCTGCACATTGCCCAGACGGAGAACGACGGTTGGCTGAGCGTGAACGCGATGGACGCGGTGGCGCAAGTTTTAGGCATACAGCACATCGAGGTGTACGAGGTAGCGAGCTTCTATTCGATGTACAACCTGCATCCGGTGGGGCGTCATCACTTGGAGGTCTGCCGTACTTCGCCGTGCATGATCCGCGGTAGTGATGACATCATCGCGCACATCGGGAAGAAGTTGGACATCCACGTCGGGGAGACCACGAAGGATGGACTGTTCACGTTGAAGGCAGTGGAGTGCCTCGGCAGCTGCGGAACAGCGCCCATGCTCCAATGCGGAGCGAAATTCCATGAGGACCTCACCCCGGAAAAGGTGGACATCTTGATCGATCAACTGCGCAATGAGCCGCGTCGCAATTACACGGACCGATGATGAAGTGGCGAGTGACGAGTGGCGAGCCTGTCTCCGGCAGCCGACACACGTCACACGCCACACGCCACACGCAACAATTTTAACCATGGGCCGCAAACTTCTCCTCGAACACGACAACAAACCCGGCATCCAAGGGCTGGAAGGCTATCGTGCGAACGGCGGCTACCGCAGCGTGGAGAAGGCGCTGAAGACCATGAGCCCCGAAGCGGTGCTCGAGGAAGTGAAAAAGAGCGGCCTGCGCGGTCGCGGTGGTGCGGGCTTCCCGACGGGATTGAAATGGAGCTTTCTCGCGAATACATTCCCCCGTTATCTGGTGGTGAACGCCGACGAGAGCGAGCCCGGCACCTTCAAGGACCGCTACCTGATGGAGCGCATCCCGCACCTCCTCATCGAAGGAATGATCACGAGCAGCTTCGCGATGGGGGCGAACGTGAGCTATATCTACATCCGCGGCGAATACTTTTACATACACCGCATTCTCGAACGTGCCATTGAGGAGGCGCGCGCGGCGGGATGGCTCGGCAAGAACATCCTTGGCAGTGGTTTCGATCACG
This sequence comes from Flavobacteriales bacterium, assembly GCA_031371785.1. Lineage (GTDB taxonomy): Bacteria > Bacteroidota > Bacteroidia > Flavobacteriales_F > PHOS-HE28 > PHOS-HE28. Next base: position 2,502 of record JANMKC010000322.1, read on the forward strand.
AGATCCACATGCACATCGGTGCGGGTGCCTACATCTGCGGAGAAGAGACCGCGCTGCTGGAAAGCCTGGAAGGCAAACGTGGCAATCCGCGCATCAAACCGCCTTTCCCTGCGGTGAAAGGACTCTACGACTGCCCAACGGTGGTGAACAACGTGGAGACGATCGCGGCGGTGGTGCCGATCATCAATGATGGTGGTGAAGAGTATGCCAAGATCGGCATAGGTAAAAGCACGGGCACGAAACTCATCAGCGCCGGTGGAAACATCAAGAAGCCGGGCGTGTACGAGATCGAACTCGGGATCACCTGCGAGGAATTCCTGAACAGTGACGAATTCTGTGGCGGAGTGGAAGGCCGCGCACTGAAGGCCGTGGTTCCCGGAGGAAGCAGCGTGCCGATCATTCCGGCGGAACTCTATTTCAAGACCGCCAAATTCGAGCAGCGCCTGATGACCTATGAGAGCTTGAGCGATGGCGGTTTCGCCACCGGAAGCATGCTCGGATCCGGTGGCTTCTATGCCTACAACGATGCGCAGTGCATCGTTCGAAGCACATGGAACCACACGCGTTTCTATGCGCATGAAAGTTGCGGCCAGTGCAGCCCTTGCCGCGAAGGCACCGGCTGGATGGAGAAGATCCTCTACCGTTTGGAACACGGCCAGGGTCGCACGGATGACATCGATCTGCTCTGGGATATCCAGAAGCGCATCGAGGGCAATACCATCTGCCCGCTCGGCGATGCCGCCGCATGGCCCGTTGCCTCAGCGATCCGCCACTTCCGCGATGAGTTCGAGTACCACGCCACGCACCCGACGAAGGTGAAGGACCCGAAGCATTTCGAGAAGGAGCCGTTCAGGCGGCTGAGGACGGCGACAGTATGACTTAGTCGAATTGGTCGCTGATATTTCCGATTCGCTTCGCTCTCTTGAACGCGGCGGATTGACGACCTTGAACATTGGCGGCCTTGTCGTAGTAGTGCTTCGCCATGCTCAGATAGAATTTTCTTTCGTGCAAATCGCCCAGGTCGAAGTACACGGATGCCTGCTCTTCAGGTGTGCCCCTTCCCTCGCTCTTCTCTAATGATCGAATCTCGCGGTTTATCCTCCTGAGTTCATCTCCCTTTGGATAGCTCATCATGGACAGCACCGATCGGTGGTTCATGAAATCCGGATTCTCCGACTGCTGAATACGGAAGAGGTAGACGAACAGGCGCCCGGAATAATTGCAGTACTGGATGATTCCAAACATGGCCAGCTTTCCAACCAACCCCACCACCACCACGATGGCGGTCACCCAAAGCGAGAACAACGAATACGAGCTGTCCGCCAAGAGCGTGGTTTCTGAGAA
>JANMKC010000263.1:0-1525 GCA_031371785.1 Flavobacteriales bacterium
GCTTTTGTCAGTCACCGACCATTGTCTGCGCACAAAAAACTACATCAATGTGATCGTGGCGGGCAAGCAGCCCGCGCCGCAATGGCTGGACATGGACGCCGCCATCCAGCATTGCACCGCCGGCATCGGCATCTGGGAATGGGCCAGCAACGACAAAGGATTCGAACCCGACGTAGTCATGGCCTGCTGCGGTGAAGTGCCGACGATGGAAATTTTGGCCGCCGTCAGCATCCTGCGAAAATGCGCGCCCGCGCTGAAAATCCGCGTGATCAACGTGGTCGATCTGATGCGCCTGCAGCCGCCGTCCGAACATCCGCACGGGCTGAGCGACAAAGAGTTCGACAGCCTGTTCACGCGCGACAAACCCATCGTCTTCGCCTTCCACGGCTACCCGTGGCTGATCCACCGCTTGACCTACCGCAGAACCAACCACAAGAACCTTCACGTGCGCGGCTACAAAGAGGAAGGCACGACCACCACGCCGTTCGACATGGTGGTGCTCAACGACATGGATCGCTACCATTTGGTGATGGACGTCATCGACCGCCTGCCGCAAATGGAATCCGCCAGCGCCTACACAATGCAGGCCATGCGCGAAACACTTTTGCGCCACAAACAATACATTTCAAAACATGGTGAAGACATGCCAGAAGTGAAAAATTGGCGCTGGGGGAATGGTTAAACTTTTCGTTTGATCATGAAATTGTCCGGGCGCGGAAAGACTTCAAATCCCAGCCCGGCATAAACCGCCTGTGCGTCGCGCGTCAGCAGATACCACGAGTCCACGTCGCGCACGAGCGGATGTTCCATCAAGTGTTTGACCATGAGCCGCGCGATGCCTTTTCCGCGCTGGCTTTCGTGCACGTAAATGTCCGCGATGTAGCCGAAGCGCGTCGTGTCCGACATACAGCGCCCGGCTCCAACTTGCGTCGCGCCTTCAAAAGCGCCCACGCACACAGTCGAAGCTTTAAAACCTTTCTCCACTTTTTCACGCGCGATGCCCGGCGACCAATACGTGGACGCCAGCCATGTGTGGATGGCTTCAAAATCAAAAGTGTTCACGTCATGGGTGAATGTGATTTCCATCGAATCCCTATTTGCTTAAAAATTCCGGCCCCAGTTTCTCGAACAATTTGATCCACGAAAGCCAAGCCGCTTTGTCCATCGGCAATGGCTTATCTTTGGCCATTGATTCCATTTCCACGCGGGTCATTCCGTCATAATGCCCGACCCAGCCCGTCGCTTGGCTGCGCGAAGCGCGCATGAATTCTTCCAGATCGTCCACGCCGCAAGCCAATGGAAAAATCTCTTCGATGACCACCGGCTTCCCCACTGAAAACTCGTTCAGTATTTTCAGGGCCTCGGAGACTTTTCCTTTTTCAGGATAAATATGCACGCTGATATAATCAACCTGCGGCGCGACTTTCTCCGGAATAAACCCCGAGAAAAATCCCCATTTCGGAATGGATGGCAACATGCCCACCGTGATCATGTGCCGCTTGTCATGCTGGCGGATTGCGTCAGT
>JANMKC010000375.1:0-8856 GCA_031371785.1 Flavobacteriales bacterium
AGCGCTTGCTCGCCAATGGCAACCCCAACCCTTGGATCCGGCCCTCCATGGCCGCACCGGCGAAACGGTGTTTCAGTTGCGGGTGCTCAGCGAGCAGTTCCGTCATCAACGACTTCAGGTCCACGCGGCGCTTTCGTACGACATCGCTGCGGAGGCCGAGGCCCACGTTCGCGCGCCCACCCGGCAACGGGACGATCCACAAGTAGCCGGGCAGGAGTTCCTTCAGGAAGATCAGCTCGATGAAGCCCTGTGGATCGAGATCTTTCACCCCGCTGAAATAGGCCCGGACACCCGCACAATGATGGCGCGGTTCCATACCGATCCCGGCGACATGCCGTGCGAAATGCGAGTTGGCCCCATCCGCGGCGATGATCAGGCGGCAGTGGACGGTAGCCGCCGGAAGTGCGCGATCAATGGACACCAGGTCCACCTTCCACCCATCGGCAACGCGTTGGAAGTTCTTGGCCGTTATGCCCTGGAGCGCTTCGATCCCGTTCGCATGCCGAGCGTTCTCGAAGAGCAGCGCATCGAAGTCGTAACGCGGCATGATCGCGCCGGGGGCCTGTCCTTCGCCGGTCTTCCGGTTGAAAGGAACACGCAAGACCTTGCCGCTCGGCGCCACGAAGGACACACCCCAACTCGGCAATTGCCGGGTATCCGCCCGCAGTCGCACGGCCAGTTCCGGTGCGAGCCGTTCCAGCGAACGCATCACTTTCCCGCTGAGCGCATCGCCACAAACTTTGTCACGCGGGAAAACCGCTTTGTCAACGAGCAATGCCTGCACACCATGCTTCGCCAGTGACAATGCGGCCGCACAACCGCCCGGCCCCGCGCCCACGATGAGCACGTCTGTTCGGATCGGATCGTTCATTCAACTCTGGGAGTTTCCTCCGCGTCTCTGCGCCTCTGCGCTCTTCAGGCACGGAAGGCCCCGTCCGAGAATTGCTTCAGGAAGCGCACATCATTCTCCCAGTAGAGCCGAAGATCGGGAACGCGGTAGAGCAACTGCGCTATGCGCTCCACACCCATGCCGAACGCGAACCCGGAATACACTTCGGGATCGATGCCGCAATTGGTGAACACCGCAGGGTCCACCATGCCGCAACCCATGATCTCCACCCAACCACTGTGCTTGCACACGTTGCAGCCCTTACCACCGCAGATCGTGCAGCTCATGTCCACTTCGGCGCTCGGCTCGGTGAACGGGAAATAGCTCGGTCGCATGCGGATCGATACATCGGGGCCGAAGAGGCTCTTGGCGAAATAGTCCAGCGTGCCCTTCAACTCAGCGAAGCTCACGCCCTTGTCCACGTACAATCCTTCCACCTGATGGAACATACAATGCGCGCGGGCACTTATCGCTTCGTTGCGGTACACACGCCCCGGCGAGATCGTCCTGATCGGGGGCTTCGTGTTCTCCATCACCCGCACTTGCACGCTGCTGGTATGGGTGCGGAGAGCGAGGGGTGATGGTTGTTGGTTGTTGGTTGCTTCGCCCGGACCGCTGTTGTGGCCAACGAAAAACGTGTCCTGCATGTCGCGCGCGGGATGGTCCGGCGGAAAATTGAGCGCGCTGAAGTTGTGGTGGTCATCCTCCACTTCGGGACCTTGGCTCACCGTGTAGCCGATGCGCCCGAACACATCAACGATGCGCTGCCGCACGATGCTGATGGGGTGCAGGCTGCCGGCAGGCTCGGTGAGCGAGGGGCGCGTGGGATCATCCGCTGCCGGTTCCGCGACGGGACTTTGGCCCACGGAAGCCTTCAATTCCTCCCAGCGCGTTTGGGCGGCCTGCTTCAACCGGTTCATGCGCTGGCCGAACTCGCGCTTCTCTTCCGAGGCCACCAGTTTGAAATCCTCGAACAACTCCGTAACGGAACCATTACGGCCAAGCGTGGACACCCGGAAACGCTCCACGTCCTCCTCACTATGCGCGATCGCCTTGGCGATAACCACCTCCACTTCCTCGATCTTTTCCCGCAGGCTCATGGCAGCTCACGCATCCAGACACGCACATCCTGCAACGGACGCTCGCCCATGCCCACCGGCATCGCAGCAATGTGATCGATCACATCCAAGCCCTGCACAACATGGCCGAACACGGTGTACTCACCATCCATGTGCGGCGACCCGCCATCGGTGGCGTAGGTCTTCACTTGGTCCGGGGTATGCATGTGGTCGTGCGCGGGATCATACTCGTTCTTGCGCAGTTCCTCCGCACGCAGGTCCGAAGGCGACCACGGCTGGCCCTGCACGATGAAGAACTGGCTGCCATTGCTGCGTTTGTCCGGGTTCACATCCACCTCTTGCCGACCGGCACACAAGGCACCTTTCGAATTGATCAACGCCGGAACGATCTCAGGAGCGAGGGTGTAGTTGGGCCCCCCGCGACCGAGGACCATATTTCGGTCATCCGCTTTCTTGGTGTCGGGGTCGCCCCCTTGAATGATGAAGTGCGGGACCACGCGGTGGATCAGTGTACTGTCGTAGTAATGCTCCCGCACCAGTTTCAGGAAGTTGTCCCGGTGGATAGGCGTTTCGTTGTAGAGCGCTACCACCATTCTCCCGGCCGTGGTATTGATCTCCACCAGTGGGCGTTTGGCTGCCGCCTGTTCTTGGGCGGATAGGACCATCGGCAGGCACAGGAATGCCAGTACAGTGGGGCGGATAGGGGGGAGGGAAAGTGGGCGCATCGGGCAATGCTGCTATTTTTGGCTGCCTTACCAAAGGCCGGGCCGCGAAAAGCGGCGAAAAGTAACCCAACCGCTGCCCATGATCCGCAAGGCACTATTAGGCTCCCTGGCCCTCGCCATCCTCGGCGCGACCGGTTCCAGTTGCAACAAGGAAAAGGACACCAAGGCCATCATCCATATCGTGGATTCATTGGACCATCCGGTGGTTGGCGCTTATGTGAAGTTGTTCGCCAATCTGGCTTACCCACAGGGTGATCCCAGCCGCTTGCTCCGTGAAGCATTGACCGATGGCTCAGGAGCCGCCGAGTTCGATTACACCCAGTTGTACAAACAGGGCCAGGCGGGCTTCGCGGTGTTGGACATCGTGAGCTACAAGGATAGCACCGTGGGCGAAGGCATCATCAAGATCCTGGAGGAAGAGACCAACGAGGAAACCGTGAAGCTGAAGTACGCCTACTGAAGCCAGGGATCTTCAAGCGCAGAGACGCTGAGGACGCGCGGAAAAGCGCGGAGTTCCCTTGCTCCCTACAGGTTGTAATGTCCTTCTCTGCGTTCCTCTGCGCACCTCCGCGCCTCTGCGTTTCTCACCCCTCGAAGTATCCCAGTATCGCCTCTTTCATCAGCCGCTCCTGCTCCTTGGCATCCAATGCAGGCAGGTCCTTCACCCGTTCGAAGTGCGGCCAGCCATCGGCATCGCGGCCCAGTTCCTTGTAGTAGCCGAAGGGAGTGAGCAGCACACAGATCGCGATGTGCATGAGAGCCACCTTCTCGTCCTTCTTGAATTCGCGCGCGTGCTGCCCCAGTTCCTGCACGCCGATGAGGAAGATGAGCGCGTTGAGGTCCAGCGGCCCCTCGAAGCGCACTTCCATCTTCTTCAGCAGGTCGCGCCAGCGCTTGTCGAATGCGAGGTCCATGGGTGCAAGTGTACCAGTGTACCGGTCAAACAGAGGAACAGTAGCGCGCTATGCACCGGCCGCGACAGCCCGCGCCGCACTGCGAAACGTCGATACCTCGGGCGCAGCGAGGCGATCGCAGGCCAAGTGGGATCGCGGTGAACTGGTCCACTGTTTCACTGGTACACTTGCACAGATGAACTGGCTCGACTGGTTGCTCATCATCATGCTCGCCGGTGCGGCGATCCGCGGCTTCATGCGTGGCTTCATCGTCGAGACCTGCTCGCTGCTCGGGCTCATCATCGGCATCTGGGCGGGCGTGCATCTGAACACGCGCGTGGCCGGTTGGCTCGGGCTGGATCCCCACAAGGAGGCCTTGTCCTTTCTCATCACATTGATCGGTGTGATCGTTCTCGTGCACCTGCTTGGCCGGGCGCTCACCAAGGCGATCGACATGGCGCAGCTTGGCCTGCCGAACAAGGTCGCGGGCGTGTTCTTTGGGATGCTACGCTCCGCCTTTGTGATCAGCGTGCTGCTGAACATCCTGATGGCGCATGAACGAGGTTCGGCGATGATCCCGAAGGAAACGCGCGAAGGATCGAAGCTCTACGAACCGCTCAGTGCTTTCGCGCCGCTGATCGTGCCTGCGCTGCGCGGAACGAAGTGGGTGAAACGGGCGATCGAGGAGGTGAAAACCGAAGTGGGGAAGGCGGTCACGAAGTGATATTCGGCGTGCGGTGATCCCCAATGAGGCCCCAGCGCCTATTGGTTCAATCCAGCAGAACAATGCCTGGAACTTGCGCGAAGTGACGCCTGTTCAACGTCGCGATGGGCTGATCCAATTCGAGAACAGTCGCCGCGATGAACAGATCCGGCAAGGCCATCTGTTTGCGCGATCGCTTCAGCTCGGATTGCACCACTGCGGCCCTTCTAACCTCCGCAGAGCGCAGGGGCAGAACGGCGAACCGTTCCAAGAGTCCGGTCCAGAAGTCCAATTGGTCCGGCTTCGCACCAACATAGACCTCATATTCGGTTACAACGGACATGCTCAACGGCTGACCGCTGTTCACCAGCTTTCTCAACAGGGAACGGCTCTTGTCCGACTTTCTGAAATAGTCGATCAGGACGGACGTGTCCACAAGGATCACTTCTTGCGCCATCGGGCGAACGCCTTCCGGGTTTCCGCGATCCTCTTCAGTTGCTCCTTGGAGAAGACCGGGCCGTTCAAGAGGAATTTGTCGAAGTCGTCCGTTTTTGTCTTACGACCCTGCGCGGACTTCTCCAATGCGGCTTCCGCCTTCTTCCGCTGGCTCGGTGTCAATTGTTCGAGCAGGCGTAATACCTGATCGAACGGGATGTCCACTTTCAGTTCCATGCCGTCAAAGGTAGAAGGAGGCATTGATCCCCTCCCTGCGCTGCGCGGAACGAAATGGGTGAAACGGGCGATCGAGGAGGTGAAGGAGAAAGTGGGGAAGGCAGCGGCGAAGTGATCCCCGGGGCTGGTCATTATCGCCCCAACGCATGATCATTGAAGATCCGGACCGCCCGCTTGGCGTGCCGATTGAAGGCTGACGAAAATGGGATCGAAACCCCGATCAGTCCTGCCCCGATCCCGGCCAATGCCCAATTGGGCTTGCCTCCGAACACTGCAGTTCCTAACGGCCATCCGACCAGGAACCCTCCTGCGAATCCGAACCCGTATCCCCAGTCGTAGTTCTTCTTCGCCAGCCTCATTTCATCGTATGCTGGCGTTAAACCGCGCGTATGGTCGAGCAACTGCGAAGGGGTCAGCATTCTGCCCCGAAGGCGGTACGTGGTGCTCAGCTTTTTCCTGACCTCGATCGTGTCAGCTCCCGTTTGAGCGGCACTGTCCAAGGAGAACAGTATCAATAGGGCCGCAACGGCCAGGGTTCTGTGCGTGCGGATCATACCGGTCGGATCGCAGGGGAAGGTATTCGCTTCGTAGATACCATTTGACGCTGGCGGCGATCACACGTTGGTTTTTTCCGCGCTGGTCATCATCCGTCTCAGCTTCTCCACGAGCACCACGACCAGGAGCGAGGCGAGCGATATCCCCACGATGCAGACGATCGCGAGCGCATAGAACTGGAGGGTCCATTCCAGCGCCACGTTGATGCGCTGCATCACGCCGATCTTCTTCCCCGCAACACCTTCGTACAGGGAGAAGCGCACGGAGCAGAACTCGTTCTCCGAGTCGAAGTTGCCGAGGTCCACCCCGAGGGTCTGCAGTTCCGATTCGATGTCGCGGATCTTCTCGTGCAGCGCGATGAAGTCGGTGATCTCCCCACCCTTCGCCTTCAGTTCGTTCAACGAGACCAGGGTTTTTTCCAAGGAGGTTTTCTTGGCGTTCAGTTGCCGGTACTCATTGGTCTTGTCCACCTTGGTGATCTCCGTGAAGCGCACCCGCCCGATGGACTGCACGGCGGTATAGAACGTATCGAACTTCTCCGGCACCACGCCGATGAGCAGGTGCAGTTGCCGATCTCCGGGATTGCCGGATCGCTGCTCGTATTGCACCACCCCGTTGAACGCTTTGACCTGCCTGTCCAGCAACGCATTGTCCTTTTCGAACGCTGTGGATCGTGAGCGCGTGGTGGCCGTCTTCTCATATTTCTGGGAGGACGCGAAGGCCGACGCTTGGACCCCGCTTCCTCCTCCTTCTCCTTTCATGGAGAATTTTTCGCTCGCGTAATTCTTGCGCAGTTCGATACCGCTGAAGAAATCGCCGGTGCGATCACTTCCTTGAACAGCATCGGGTAGTGCGAAGCCATAAATGAACCGGAACACGAAGAGCGCGAGGAAGATGCCGATGAACCAGTGCGAGATCGACCAGGCGCGGTGTTGGAGTGGAGAGGGCATGAGAGGTTGGTCCGAAGGAAAGCGCAATGGACCGTTGGGGAACGGAGCGCGAGGCAGCCTTATTGGCGGAACCCGCTCGAACCCCTTGGAAATACCGGAACGAGCGCCGGGCGGAGAGCACTATTCCACCTCCGTTACATCAACGAGTCCGAGTATGGTGGTCAGCGCCTCCATCCCGCTCTTCACCAATGACCGGAACAGCCCCCCGATGACGACGAAGCGGATAATGATGATGAACACGATGACCTCGACGATCTGCACCGCGACGATCCATCCTGTTGAAAAGCCCCGTTGCCAGACCGTGAAGGCGATCAGGCCACCGACCGCCAGCGTCCAACACCCGATCAATATGCGGAAGGCCTTGTGTACTTCGATGTGGATCGTGCCCGAACCACCGGACGTTGTGAACTTGCCTTCCAACGTGCAGAACGCGCCATGGCCGATGCGTGAAGAGATCAGCTTGAAGTAGCTGGCACGGACTTGCCCGATGAAGGTCTTGCTGGTGCGCACCGACACCAATGAATCCCGTAGCTCAGTGCTCTCGCGCAAACGGGTCCAAGCGGATGGGTCGTTCGACGACAGCCGGACGTTGAATGTCTTGCTCGGGAACAGGCTGATCATCGTCTTGAAGCGATCGCCCCCTTCTATCCCTGGATCGCCGCTATCCCCGGCAACACTTTCCCCTCCAAGTACTCCAGCATCGCGCCGCCGCCAGTGCTCACGTAGCTGATCTTGTCGGCAAGCCCGAACTGGTTCACCGCTGCCACGCTGTCACCGCCGCCAACGAGCGAGAAGGCTCCATACGCCGTCGCATCGGCCACAGCGTTCGCCACGGAGATCGTTCCTTTCTGGAAGCTCTTCATCTCGAACACGCCCATCGGGCCGTTCCACAGAATGGTCTTGCTGCGCTTCACCACCATGCCGAAGGCCTTAATGGTTTCCGGTCCGATGTCCAAGCCCATCCAGCCATCGGGGATCGCGTTGGCCGCGCAGACATCCGTGTTGGCATTGTCCGCAAAGGCATCGGCTACAACGGCATCGGTCGGCAGGTGCAACTGGACGCCCTTGTCCATGGCACTGGCGAGAATGGCTTTGGCTGTTTCGAGCTGATCGTCCTCCACGAGCGAGGTGCCGATCTGTCCGCCTTGCGCCTTGATGAAAGTGAAGGCCATGCCACCGCCGATGATCACCTCATCGCACTTGCCGATCAGGTTCTCCAACACCGCGAGCTTGCTGCTCACCTTGCTCCCGCCGATGATCGCGCATAACGGTCGTTGCGGACCGGTGCCCGAACTGGGATCGCCCAGCACCTTGCCCACGCTGTTGATCTCGGCCTGCATCAGGTAGCCGAAGAGCTTGTCCTTGGGAAAGAATTTCGCAACGATGGTGGTGCTCGCATGCGCGCGGTGCGCTGTGCCGAACGCGTCGTTCACATACACATTGCCGAGCGCAGCGAGTTGCTTGCTGAAGGTCTCGTCGCCCGCTTCTTCTTCCGGGTGGTAGCGCAGATTTTCCAGCACCAGCACTTCGCCGGGCTTCAGCGCAGCGGCCTTCGTCTTCGCGTCCTCGCCAACGCAATCGCTCGCGAACTGCACAGGCAAGCCCAGCAATCCTTCCAAGTATTTCGCGATCGGCTGCAGGCTCATGGCGGGGTTCGGCTTGCCCTTCGGTCGGCCGAGGTGGCTCATGAGAATGGCGCTTCCGCCGTCGTTCAGGATCTTCTTCACCGTGGGAACGATGGCCCGTGCGCGATTGTCGTCCGTCACGTTTCCGTTCGCATCCTGTGGCACGTTGAGGTCCACGCGCACCAAGGCTTTCTTGCGGTTGAAGTTGTAGGAGTCCATTGAGAGCATGGGGCGAAAGTAGATTAGCTGATGTGTCAATTAGCTGATGTGCTGATGCAGCCTTCTCATCAGCTAATTGGTCCATCATCACATCAGCTAATCATCATCTTCGCATCCATGCTCTTCTCCCACATCATCGGCCACGCCGCGCTGAAGGCGAAGCTCATCGGCAACATCCGCGAGGGCCGCGTGCCGCATGCGCAGTTCTTCCTCGGGCCGCGTGGCAGTGGAACGCTTCCCTTGGCGCTGGGCTATGCGCAATACTTGCTATGCCAACAACAAGGCGGCGCGGACAGTTGTGGAACTTGCCAAAGTTGCCAGATGGTGCAGAAGCTCGCGCACCCGGACCTGCACCTCACCTTCCCGATCTTCCTCAACGAGAAGCAGAAGACCTGCGACATCTTCATCACCGAGTGGCGCGAGGCCGTGCAGAAGGAACCCTACCTCGACGATGAACTGTGGCGCACGAAGCTCGAAGGCGAGAACAAGCAGTTGCGCATGGGCGTCGACATCGCTGCCGAGATCACCCGCAAGCTGAGCCTGAAA
>JANMKC010000403.1:0-3286 GCA_031371785.1 Flavobacteriales bacterium
GCGAGAGGCGCTCTGGCCGCGAAGCGATCTTTGATCCTGACCGACCGACCGACAACATTGTCCTGTGAACACTTGTTATCGCATCCACAACGGAACGGTGTTGGCTCAGGTGCCCGCCTATTTTCGCCGCTGCCGATGAGGAAGATCCTTTCACTGTTCTTGTTCTCCGCCGCGTGCGGTTCCTTCGCGCAAGACCAGGTCACTGTGCATGGGCAGGTGCTGGCCGGTGATGGCGAACACGTCTTCTACGACCTGATGATCGTGAACCGCCGACTGCGCACGGGCAGTTTTGGCAATGTGGACGGCACCTTCACCGTGACCGCACTACGGTCCGACACATTGCTCATCGGCGCGGGTGGTTATGTGACCCGCACCGTTCCATTGGGCGAGTATGACGAAAGCGAGCTGCGTTCCTTGAACATCACACTTCGGCCATGGGAGATCGAACTGAAGCCAGTGGCAGTGCTTCCCGAACGCACGCTGAAGGAGATCCAGGCGGACATCGCGAAGCTGGGCTATAAAGAGAGCGACTACCGCACCAGCGGTGTGGACGCGCTGGAGAGCCCGATCACTTTCCTCTACCAGGAGTTCAGCCGACGCGAACGCAGCAAACGGCAGGTGGCCGAACTGCGCAACGAGGACCGCAAACGCGAACTGCTGCGCGAACTGCTGCACAAGTATGTGGAGTACGATATCATCAATCTCGGCAACGAGAGCTTCGATGACTTCATCGATTTCTGCGCTGTGCCCGAGGAAGCGATCAAGGGGCTGTCGCAATATGATTTCCTGGTGTACGTGAAGAAGAAGTATGAACTGTACTCGAGCCTCGGCCCTACGCGCAGACATTAACCCTACCGTCATCGCGAGGCGTTCTGGCCGGAGCGATCTTTGATCACATGCTTGCGCGCTCGTTGCTGGTTCTTGGTTGTTGGTTGTTCGGCTGGTGCGCGAACTCTTTCGAGGCGACCGCGCAAGAGAACGACACCATCATCAACGTTTATGATCTCGGTGAAGTGGTTGTGCATGGCGGCACACAGGGCCTCAACCTGGAAGGCTTCGTTCACCAGGTGATGGAGGACACCACCTTCTACCATGCCTTCCTCAATACCAAGTACTATCCGCACCACGTCAAGAGCGAACTGCGCGTGCGGAACAAGAAGGAAAAGGAGACCGCCTATCTCTATCGCGCTGGCCGGTTGATGCGCAACGGGGCGATGGCGACGATCGTGGTGGACAGTTCGCGCGAAGAAGGCCGCTTGCGGGACCCCGGTTCAAGACCGGGGGACGGGGAGATCCGTTTCCTCACCGCGGAGATGTACGATGATGTGTTCTTTCCGAAGGGCTCGTGGAAGGCGAGCAACCGCATCGCATCACGCGAGCAGGAGATCAGCCATGAGGGGCGCATCCAGAAGTACAAAAGCGAACTGAAGAAGTTCATGTTCAACCCCGGACAGGAGATCGCCAGTGTGCCGTTCATCGGCGACAAGCTGGCGCTCTTCGATCCGAAGATGGTGCCGTTGTACGACTTCAGCATGGCGAGCGAATTCCGCAACGGACATCCGTGTTGGCTGTTCAGCGCGATCGCGAAGGACAGCATCGGAGGCAAGGTGGCCGACGATGACGACACGGTGATCAAGAGGATGCTGACCTGGTTCGATCAGTCAACGATGCAGGTGATCGCCCGTGAGTATCGCATCGCGCACGCGAGCTTGCTCCTGGACTTCGACATCAGCATCAGCGTGGACAATGCCATCGTGAACGGCGATCTGGTTCCGACTTACGTGAAGTACGATGGCTTGTGGGACATCCCCTTCAAGAAACCGGAGATCGTGCGGTTCTATCTCGCGTATAGCGATTGGGTGGTAGGGCGGTGATCGGTAGCACCAGTAGCTTGCCGGTGCACAACACTGCACCACATGGGAATATTTCCCCAGCCCTGATGCGCAGGGGTCCGAGGCGAGAGCCTGCTGGAGGTCAGAGACCATGCGCGAGTTCAGGGTCAGGGCCGAACGACACTATCGGGAAAGTTGCGCTCCACGGTTGGAACCGACCTGCGCCGTTCTACCTTGTCCGCATCCCACCCATAAAACAAACTCCCATGCCCACCGTAGTTGTCCGCCACCGCGTAGGTGATTTCGATACTTGGATGAAAGGCCATCAGGAGCGCGAGCAGCTCTTCGCCCCTGCCATGTCCAGCTTCAAGACCTTCCGCGATGCTGCGGACCCGAACGCCATTGTGATGGTGGCGGAGGTGACCGACATGGAGAAGATGCAGGCCCTGGTGAGCGATCCCGCCAACGCCGCCATCAAGGAACGGCACACCGTGATCGAGCCCGTCCTGGTCTCGATGCCCGTGTAGGAACGCATGTTCCATTGCGTGCGGCGGGCTGCCCAGCAAGCACCGATGGCGCAGCTTTGTGCGTTCATCTTCGTACTCCGGATGCGCGGGGTCTCGATGACGAAGACCCTGCGGGAGTTCAGGGTGAGTTGGGCTCAAGGTTCTTGGCTCAGAAGTTCAGGGCGCATTTGGCTTTGAAGCGATCAGGTGGCCGGCACGCCTTCGCGAAGCGCTTCGTCGGCTGAAAGAGGCCGTAACAGGAATGCGCACTCGCGAAACACGCGAGCGCGGGAGGGGGAGCGACCAGCACCGTATTGGAAGACCGTTAGAGCGCCGATACTCTCGCAAGCTATGGATCGCAGCCAAGTCCTTGCACCACGCTTCTATCTTGCTCGCTGTAAGCCCCACCCATCATGCCCTTGGAACAGGAACAACTAAAGGAACTCAAGGACCCCACTAACGGCGAATGGCGTCAGGCGAAGTGGATCAAGAAAGTCAGCCGAGCACATTGGGAGCACTTTCTGGATGCGTGCAATGAGGTCGTTCATAAGTTGGAGTTGTCTGCGGATGATCCCAGACTGGCGATGAATCTCTACCGCACAGGATCCAGCCTCTTCACAATGAACGTCTCGAACCGGCAAGCCCTATCAATGCAAGGGGGCAATAGCCTCGTAGCGATGGTCATGCTTCAAAACGGAGTTGGTGAAGAATTGATCAAGGGGACGCCCATCCACAAGTTTGAATTCAGCGGACCTGCGGACATGTCGGGCTGGTACATACCGTATGAAGAATTCGAGCGTGAGCGCGACGCACTCCTTGCCGGTGTGATCACGGCGGGCAAAGTGCTTCTTCCAAAGACCATTGGTAGTCCGTACAGGAAGCACCACATCGCCGATCTGTACCGCATGGCCACGGAACCGGCCTTCCGTGAGAAGGCGCTGGATTACT
>JANMKC010000044.1:0-4103 GCA_031371785.1 Flavobacteriales bacterium
TGCACATGGGCGCCATCGTCGCGATGCGGAATGATCCAGGGCTGGCTGCGAAATACAAGCGAAAGGTCGAAGAGGGCACACCGAAACTATCCGTGATCAACGCTATCCGCGCAAAGCTGATCCATCGTGTCTTTGCCGTTCTTCGCAAAGGTGAACCCTACAATAAAAACTTCTTGGCCATGTCATAGAATAAGGGATAGGAGCAAGTAGCCCGCAGCGCAGCGAGGACTACTGCGGATAGCCCGACCCCGGACGCATTTGGGCCGGGGCACGCCCAAATCCAACCTCACTCCAACCACGACTTGTAATACTTCCCGTCGTCGATCTTCAGCGCCTCTTCCGTGATCTGCAAAGGCTTGAAGGTATCCACCATCACCGCCAGTTCGTTCGTCTCTTTCTTGCCGATGCTGCGCTCCATGGCGCCCGGATGCGGCCCATGCGGTGTGTCCCGAGGTCTGGGGGTTGCAGGTCGAGGGCATACCGCCACCACACCACCAGTTCACCACCACACCACCACCACCGCTAAACCGGTTGTGCAAAGTCTGAACACCACAAAACAACTTGTCTAAAGCCGATGGCTGTTTCACTTTATACAACGAACTTTGTGACCATTAGACGAGCTATAAGAATGGAGCCCTTCATCCCGGACAAGCTTCCCATCAAAGACATTGATTGGGAGGGGCTTATCCCCTCGATAAGCCGGGCGAACCGGGCCATTGCTCACTACGAGGGGATCCTGCACGGGGTGCCGTCCCCCGGGGTACTGCTTTCGCCCTTGACCACCCAAGAGGCGGTCCTTTCCAGCAGTATTGAAGGAACGGTGGCCACGCTCGGGGATGTCCTTGGCTTCGAAGCGGGCGAGGAACCTGAACAGGAGTCGCGACGAGTGGACATCCGCGAGATCATGAATTACCGCAGGGCTTTGCGGGAAGCGGAGCGGGAGCTGCGAACGAAGCCCTTCAACCTGAACCTTCTTAAGCGGCTGCATGGGATCCTGTTGGACTCGGTGCACGGACGTGATAAACGGCGGGGTGCGTTCCGAACGGATCAGAATTTCATCGGTCGTCCGGGCAGCACGATCGAGCAAGCCTACTTCATCCCCCCGTCGCCCATTGGCTTGATGGACCACCTCAGCGATTGGGAGAAGTACTACCATGCCGAACGACCGGACGCCCTAGTGCAGTTGGCAGTGGTTCACGCACAGTTCGAGATCATCCACCCGTTCCTGGATGGCAATGGTCGATTGGGGCGCATCATCATTCCACTCTTCCTGTATGAGAAGCAGCTCTTGCACGAACCGATGTTCTACATGAGCGGCTGGCTGGAGAAACATCGGGACGAATACGTCACACGGCTCCGTGCCATTGGAAAGACCAAGGGTGCTTGGAACGAATGGGTGAAGTTCTTCCTGACCGGCATTGCCGAACAGGCAAAGGACAATTCCGAGAAGGCGAAGGCGATCATGGCCCTCTACGAGGATCTCAAGGAGAAAGCCCGGCTCGCCACTCATTCACAGTACGCAGTGCCGCTGCTCGACCAGATGTTCGAGCGACCCATCTTCCAAAGCAGTCACTTCACTTTCAAAGGCACGCCCCCGACGGCAGCAACAGTGAGCAACTTGCTCCGCGCGATGCGTGAGAAAGGCATTATCAAAGTTCGTCGAGAGGGCAGTGGTCGGAGAGGTGCGGTATATGCACTGGCAAGCCTGATCAATTTGTGCGAAGGCAAGGAAGTAATGTGATCGACCAGCGAACGCCCCGATCATCCATCCTCACTCCAACCACGACTTGTAGTACTTCCCGTCGTCGATCTTCATCGCCTCTTCGGTGATCTGCAAAGGCTTGAAGGTATCCACCATCACCGCCAGTTCGTTCGTCTCTTTCTTGCCGATCGACTTCTCCATCGCTCCGGGTTGTGGGCCGTGCGGAATGCCGGAAGGATGCAGGGTGATGTTGCCGTGCCCCACGTTCACGCGGCTCATGAAGTCGCCGTCCACGTAGTAGATCACTTCGTCACTGTCGATGTTGCTGTGGTTGTATGGCGCGGGAATACTGAGCGGGTGATAGTCGTAGAGGCGCGGGCAGAAGCTGCACACCACAAAGGCATCGGTCTCGAAGGTCAGGTGAACAGGTGGCGGCTGGTGTACACGGCCGGTGATCGGCTCGAAGTCATGGATGCTGAACGCGTAGGGGAAATTGTATCCGTCCCAGCCCACCACGTCGAAGGGATGCGTGGCATAGATGAACTCGTTCAACATGCCCTGCTTCTTGATCAGCATACGGAACTCGCCCTTCTCATCGTGCGTCTCCAGATCCGCTGGTTTGCGGAAGTCACGTTCGCAATAGGGTGAATGTTCCAGCAGTTGCCCGAACCAGTTGCGGTACTTCTTCGGTGTGTAGATGGGCCGGTGGCTCTCGGTGATGAAGTGGCGGTTGTCATCGCCATCGAACTCCATCGTCCAGATCATGCCACGCGGGATCATCAGGTAGTCGCCGTACGCGAAGTCGATGTTGCCGAGGAAGGTGCGCAGTTTTCCGGAGCCTTTGTGGATGAAGATCAGCTCATCACAGTCGGCGTTCTTGTAGAAATAGTCCACCTTCTTCGAACTGGGTGCAGCGAGCACAAGCGAAACGTCGCTGTTGGTGAGGATGGTCTTGCGGGCGTCCAAGTGATCGGCCACAGGCTTCACGTCGAAGCCCAGCAGCCGCAGTGCCTTCAGGTTCTTCTCTACTGCGATCTTGGGCGATACATCCTTGCTGCTACGGATCTCTTTCACCTGCGTAGGGCGATGCACGTGGTAGAGCAAGGAGCTCATGCCATCGAAGCCCACCGTGCCGAAGAGCTGCTCGTAGTAGAGTTTTCCTTCCGGGCTCTTGTGCTGCGTGTGCCGTTTGTGCGGGATGTTGCCCAGTTGATGATAGAATGGCATGGAACTCAGTTCTGTGTTTGGGCTTCGAGCTGTGAGCCGCGAGCCGCGAGCTTGGCCTCGCCGGTACTTGCGGTGATCGGCTCGAAGCTCGTGGCTCGAAGCTCGTGGCCAGCAGCCAGAAGAGCTTCTTCCTTGGCAATGCGCGCGCGCAGCGCCGCAGGATCATTGATCGCCTTGGTCTTCGTACTGCGCGTGCTGCGGCCTTTGCGCCAGGCGCGCTGCATCTCTTCGGGCAGCAGATGGATCTCGCGACAGCTCGGCGAGCAGCATTCCGCGTATTTCTCAGCGCACGCTTCGCATTGCACCAGAAGCATATTGCAGGTCACTTCGTGGCAGTTGCTGATGAGGTCGCTCGATGCGCCGCACTGCATGCACCTGCTCACCACATCGTCGGTGATGCGTTCGGCGAGCCGCTCATCGAACACGAAGTTCCGGCCCTTGTACTTGCTCGCCAGCCCTTGGGCCATGATCTGGCGCGCGTAATCGATGATGCCGCCGTGCAACTGGCCCACGTTCGCGAAGCCGTGATGCTTCAGGTATGCACTGGCCTTCTCGCAGCGGATGCCGCCGGTGCAATACAGCAGGATCTCGGGTTGTTTAGGTCGACCCAGAGGGCCGACGGTACGGGTGCCAGGGGAATGATCCTGCGTTGATCGTGTGTTCAGCATTTCCAGCACCTCATCGATCGCGCCACGGAACGTATCGGCCTTGGGCAGGTAGGCCCCTTCGAAGTAGCCGATCGCGCTCTCGTAGTTGTTGCGCATGTCGATCACCAGGGCCCCTTCTTCCATCTTCCGGTTGAAGGTCGCGGCATCGAGGTGCGTCCCCACATTCGTCACGTCGAAGGCATCGTCGGCCAAACCATCGGCCACGATCTTCTTCTTCACTTTGATCGCGAGCTTGAGGAAGCTCTTGCCGTCATCTTCAACTGCGATCTTCCACGGCACGTTGTTGAAGGCCTCGCGGGCATCGAGCGCGGTCCGGAAGCTTTCGAGGTTTTCCGTCGGCAGGCTCACTTGGGCGTTGATGCCCTCTTGAGAGATATAGACCCGGCCCAGAACGCCCATTGCCTCCCATTCGGCGTAGAGTTCATGGCGCAGCTCCTCGACCTGGGCCAGCCGCACATATCGGTAGAAGGAAAGCGTGGTGCGGGGCATGCCCTCGCGCTCCAATC
>JANMKC010000463.1:0-17949 GCA_031371785.1 Flavobacteriales bacterium
ACAACAGAGCCGATCGTGAAAAACTTGCCCTTGCGGGGTAGTGGGGCTTCTCTACCTTGCTGAGGCTAAGAAGCTGTTTGCACTGTGTCACATTCGACGTGGTTCAAATTCAAACGCAGCCCCGATGTACATCGGGGCGCAAAGGCGCGAAGCGCGCAGTGTTCGAAGCGTGACAAGAGCTTTTGAGAACGCGGAGTCCCAACAAGTCGGGATCCTCCGCGCACGGACCGTCATCCTTTTCAACCCTACCTCTGCGCAACTCCACCTCTCTGCGCCCCGATGTACATCGGGGCTGCGTTGGAAAGGACTTTGAAAACAGCTTCTAAGAACCACCCTGCCCGAACTTCATCGATCCATGAGACATCCACTTCCATTCCTTACGAGCCTTACCATGCTCCTGGCTGCCTGCGGCACCGCCCCGACCGTGAGCACCGAGCCATCGGTTCCGACGGCCCAAGCAGGGCCAATACCCCAACCGCCCCAAGCGCTATCGCCTGCGGCGGCGGACACTTCCGGCGCGCCAACCCAAGCGACCTTTCCCGCTGCGAGCGAACACGCGGATGCCGCCCTCACCTCCACCATCATCGATGCGCCGAACGCCACCTTCGGCTACGACATCTTCAGCAACGGCAAACTTTTCCTGCACCAAACGAATTTGCCCGGCCAGCCCGGCAACGATGGCTGCAAGACCAAGGCCGACGCCGAAAAACTCGCCGCCTTCGTGATCGGGAAGATCAAGAAGGGTGAGATGCCACCGACGGTGACCACCGACGAACTGAAGAAGCTCGAAGTACTTCACTGATCCTTCAACTCACCGCTCAAAACCCTACTGCCATGAACCGAAAACTTCAACTTATCGTGCTGGTGATCGCCCTGACCACCGCCATGGGCGCACGTGCGAACTATTGGATACAAATGGCCGGCTTCGGGGGGGGGGCACGCGGGTATGGCGTCTCCTTCTCCATTGGAGCGAAGGGCTACTTCGCCACGGGATGGAATGGTGTAGGGGACTTTCAGGATCTGTGGGAGTACGACTCCGGCACGAACACATGGGCGCAGATGGCCAACTTACCGGGCTTCCCTCGGTCACAGGCCGTCGGTTTCAGCATCGGTGCCAAGGGGTATGTTGGAACGGGCGATGGCTTCACCAACGATTTCTACGAATACGACCCCGTGGCGAACACATGGGCACAAAAAGCCAATTTCGGTGGGTCAGGCCGAGATTCCGCTTTCGGTTTCAGCATCGGTAGCAAGGGTTACATCGGGGGTGGCTATTCGTTCATTGTACCCCCCAACCTTCCGCTCGATTTCTGGGAATACGACCCCGCGCTGAACACATGGACGCAAAAAGCCAACATTCCGGCCCACTGCGTCGGGGGAACGGGGTTCAGCATCGGCACCAAGGGCTATGCGGGCTTGGGCAGTGCCGGTACCAATTTCTGGTCGTACGATCCATCGGTGAACACTTGGTCATCCCTTGCGAGTTATCCCGGATCGAACATCGGTTACCCGGCAAGCTTCACCATTGGAACGAAGGGCTATGTATGCACCGGCTCCTATTTGCCCGACCTGTACAGTTATGATACGACCACGAACGCGTGGACACAAATGGCCAACTATGGCGGGGTCGGTCGCCAAGGAGCTTCGGGCTTCGCGATCGGCCCGAAGGGTTATGTCGGATGCGGATATGTCGGGATGAACAACTTCGCTGCGGACTTCTGGCAATTCACTCCGGAGGTTTGCCCGATAACCGGACAGGTCTGCGACGATGGCAATGTCTGCACGATCAATGATCAGTACGACATTACCTGCCAATGCTTCGGCACGCTCCAGGACTCTGACGGGGATGGCACTTGCGATGCGTTCGACAGTTGCCCGATGCTCTTTGGGCAAGTGGGCGATCCGTGCGTGGACAACATCCCATGCACAGTGAACGAGGTGATCGACGCCAACTGCAATTGCACGGGAATCACACCGGATTCCGATGGGGACGGTTTCATTGATTGCTTCGACAATTGCCCCTACATCTTTGGTCTGACGGGCTACCCCTGCAACGACAACAATCCGTTCACGAGCAACGATGTGATCGATCCGAACTGCCAATGCACAGGCACTTGCAATGGCGCACCGGTAACGCTCACACTCACCACCGACATCAACGGCGCGCAGACCACTTGGAACATCGTGCTCGGCGGCACGAACACCATCGTTTGCAGCGGTGTCGGCTTCCTCAACAGCAGCACTTTCGCGGTGAACTGCTGCCTCGCGAACGGCTGCTATGATCTGCGCGTGTACGACAGCTTCGGCGATGGCATCAATCCGGGAGGCTATGTGCTTACTGATGCGAACAGCTACCGCATCATCGACAACAGCAACAACGGCCCGAACTTCAGCACGCTGAGCGAAGTGCTCGACGCGACCAGCACGCCAGTGAGCTTCTGCATCCCCACTGGAACGGACGCACTAGTGCCTGCCAGTTGCGATCAGACCGGCCTCACGATCAACAGTGTGATCCAGTCGCAGATCAATGCGAACGTGAGCGCGCAGTACGGGATCACCAACGCAACGAGCGGTTACCAGTTCTGGATCTTCGGTCCGAACGCGACCTACAGCCGCCGCTTGTTCCAGAGCCACGCCGCGCCGGGTAATGGCTGGCCAATAGCCACCCCCGTAGCGCAACGCGCGGCGTATCTGAAACTGAGCACCATGAACAACGCGCCGATCATTCCGGGCAACGTGTTGTTGAACGTGCGCGTGCGCAGCCGCGTGGCAGGTGTGTACGGCGCGTTCGGACCGGCGTGCAGGCTCACCATCGGGAATGTGATCAACTGCGCCACCACGCAGCTCACCACGACACCAACGCCTCTTGTCTCTTGCGGTGCAACGGGCCTGAACCGGTTGTTCGGCGTGATCTGGAGCAACAATGTGCCGCTGGCGAACAAGTACCAGTTCGAATTCGTGAACGCGAACACGCTCGTCTTCCTGCGCAACATCGCCAGCCCCACGCGCAACCTGAATATGACAACTTGGGGCAACGCGATCGCCTTGCCGAACTGTTTCACACCTTACAATATCCGCGTACGCGTGAGCTTCAACAATGGGGTTACGTATTGTCCGTGGGGACCCGTGTGCCAGGTGAGCTACACCTGTCCGCCGGAGAATGGGCGCGCAATGGAAACCGCGGTCACTGACCACTCTTCGCTCAGCATCTGGCCGAACCCGAACGATGGCAAGCAACTGGCCATCGCGCTTTCGGGCCTCGATGCGAACGCGGATCACATCGACCTGGTGATCTTCGATGCGTTCGGCAAGGAAGCAATGGCGCATTCCTACCCTGCGAGCAATGGTGAAGTGAGCACCACGATCGACTTCGATCATGCGCTCGCGGCGGGTGTGTATGTGGTGCGGATCACTTCAAGAGAACAACAATTCACGCAGCGGATGATCATCCAGTGATCCACGCGAAGCCGATGACATGATACAAATCGAAGACACTCGGACCGAACCACTGAAGAACTCGAACCACAACAAAAGCCCCTATACCATGGAACGGAGAACGATCATCACATTCCTTGTTGCACTTGCATGCACCACAACAACAACCGCCAACTATTGGACACAGCGGGCCAACTTCGGCGGTACCAATCGCCAAGGCGCGGCAGGTTTCAGTATCGGCAGCAAAGGGTATATCGGCACGGGCAACCAGGGCGGATACACGAATGACTTTTGGGAATATGACCCATCGTCCAACGTGTGGAGCCAGAAGGCGAATGTCGGTGGCGGACTACGGTTCAGGGCCGTGGGGTTCGCCATTGGATCGAAGGGCTATATCGGCACCGGAGCTGGACTTTCCAATGATTTCTGGGAATACGACCCTGTGGGGAACACATGGACGGCGAAAGCCAATTTCGGAGGGACCGCGCGGTATTGGGCAGTGGGCTTCTCCATCGGTTCGAAGGGCTACGTTGGAACCGGCTTCGATGGGGCGAGAAGAAAGGATTTCTGGGAGTTCGATCCAATAGCCAACACGTGGACACAGAAAGCCAACCTTACTGGTGTGATACGCGAGGGTGCCTGCGGATTCGCCGTGGGTAGCAAGGGCTATCTGGGTACTGGATTCAACGGCACAGGTATCCACCTGAACGACCTGTGGGAATTCGATCCGATCGCCAATACATGGACCGCCAAGGCCTCCTTGCCCGGAGTGGGCCGCAACGGGGCGGTGGGCTTCGCCATTGGCAACAAGGGCTACATCGGCAGCGGATATTACTTGGGGGCGAACCAAGTAGACTTCTGGCGATTCGATCCGGTCGGCAACACATGGACAGCCATTGCCAACATCCCCGGAACACCGCTCTATGATGCCACCGCGTTCGCCATCGGCACCAAGGCATACGTTGGCACAGGATACAACAATCTCACTACCACGGATTTTTACGAATACAACAGCCTCGACTGTCTCGGTGTGCCAGGCGGAAGCGCCGTTCCCGGCACTGCTTGCAACGATGGCAACGTTTGCACGATCAACGATGTATACTCCGCTTCCTGCGTATGCACCGGGACGTTCCAGGATACCGATGGTGACGGCACTTGTGATGCGAACGACAATTGCCCCAGCGTGTTCGGGCAGATCGGCAGCGCGTGCAATGACAACAACTTCTGCACGATCAACGATGTGCTCAACGGGAGTTGCCAATGCGTTGGCACGTTCCAGGACACTGATGGCGACGGGTTCTGCGATGCGCTCGACAATTGCCCTACGGTGTTCGGGCTGATCGGAAGTGCCTGCAACGACTTCGACCCATGCACGGTCAACGATCTCTTGAACGGGAGTTGCCAGTGCGTTGGCACTTACCTCGACACGGATGCCGACGGTTTTTGTGATGGCAACGACTGCGACCCGAACGATCCGCAGGTCGGTGGCCCCACGCCGTGGTTCCCTGACACGGATGGGGATGGCTACGGTGATCCGTTCGGTATTGTTCAATGCATCGGCCCTCCGGGTTGGGTGTCGAACAGCTTGGACAACTGCCCGAACACCTTCGGCCTGATCGGCGACCCGTGCAATGATGGCAACTCGTGCACGTTGAACGATGCGCTGAACTTCGCCTGCGTATGCATGGGATCGTTGCCGCTTGATGGCGATGGCGATGGGGTGATCGACTGCATCGACAACTGTCCCTTCCTCGCCAATCCATCGCAAGCGAATGTGGATGCGGATGGTTTCGGCGATGCCTGCGACAACTGCCCCACCGTAGCCAACGATAGCCAAACAGACAGTGATGGTGACGCCATCGGTGACGCGTGCGATAACTGCCCCTTCGTTCCCGGCCAGATCGGCGATGGATGCAACGACTTCAACCCCAACACCACCAATGATGTTCTGAACGCCTTTTGTGTATGTATGGGCACCTGCACGGGAAACCTGCTCACCCTTACGCTGAACAACGATGCGAACGCCGCGCAAACAAGCTGGGATATCGCTTACAGCAATACGAACACCTTCGTTTGCACCGGCAACGGGTACACGAACAATAGCACCGTGACACCCGGCTGTTGCCTGCCCAACGGCTGCTACGACCTGCGTGTGTACGACAGCTTCGGTGATGGCATCAGCCCCGGAGGTTTCGTGCTGCGCGATGCGGCCACCAACCGCATCATCGACAACTTCGGCAATGGACCCAACTTCGGATCGCTCAGCAAAGTGACCGACGTGAGCAACAATGTGGTGAGCTTCTGTGTGCCCCTCGGCACCGATGCGATGATGGCCGCCAGCTGCGACCAGACGGGGCTCACCATCAACAGCGTGTTGCGCGCTGCGGTGAACCCTGCGGTAACTGCACAATACGGCGTCAACAACGCCAACAGCGGCTACCAGTTCTGGGTCTTCCATCCCCACGGCGGATACAGCAGGCGCATTTTCCTCAGCCATACTTCGCCCGGCAGTGGTTGGCCCGGTGCCGCGCCCGTGGCAGAGCGTTGCTCGTACTTCAAGTTGAGCGCCATGAACAACGTACCGACGATCCCCAGCAATGTGCTGCTCAACATCCGCGTGCGCAGTCGTGTGAACGGCGTTTACGCGGAGTTCGGTCCCGCTTGTCGACTCACCATCGGCACGGCACCGAACTGTTCGCTCACACAACTCACCGTCACGGCAACACCCGTGATCTCGTGTGGTGCGACGTTGTTGAACCGCCTCTTCGGTGTGCTGTGGTCGTACAATGTTCCGAGCGCGAACAAGTACCAGTTCGAATTCGTGAACGCGAACACGCTGGTCTTCCTGCGCAACATCAGCAGCCCCACGCGCAACTTGAACATGAGCACTTGGGGAAACATGATCGCGCTACCTACCTGTTTCATCCCCTACAACATCCGCGTGCGCGTGAGTTTCAACAACGGCGCCACGTATTGTCCGTGGGGGCCGGTGTGCCAAGTGACCTTCACTTGTCCGCCGGAGAACGGACGTGAAATGGAAGATCCATCGGCCACGCCTTCTGCTGTCTCGCTTTGGCCCAATCCGAACGATGGGGACGAACTGTACATCAGCTTGAACGTCCTTGATCAGGGGATCGTCACGGCCTCGATCGAGTTGATGGATGTTGCCGGCCAATGCGTGATGAACAGCACCCTTGCGCTGAACGGCGCGAACAGCCAAGTGATCCGTTTCAAGGACCACCTTGCCGATGGCGTCTATCTGGCCCACCTCACCATCGGTGATCACGTTTACAACGAACGGTTGATCATTGCGAGGTGAGCACTCCCGAACCCGATCCGATCCATCAATAACAATCGAACATGAACACGAGACACAGGTTGATGCTCACTGCATCCATGACATTGACCAGCTTGGTATCGGTCGCTGTGCAGTGGACGGCGAAAGCGCCCTTTCCCGGAGGCAATTGCCAGGACGGCGTTGGATTCGCCGTGAACGGAAAAGGGTACATGGGCTTGGGAACCATTTCGGGACCGACCTATTCGAAGAGCATCTGGGAGTACGACCCTGGCAGCGACGTATGGAGCCAGAAGGCGGATTTTGGTGGAGGAAGGCGGTGGTACGCCACCGGTTTCACCATTGGGGTCAAGGGATATGTGGGGGCAGGGGTGGACACCCTAGGCAACTTCAAGAACGATCTGTGGGAGTACGACCCGACAGGGAACACATGGACGCAAAAGAGCAACTATCCGGGTGGTGGCCGCGTGGGGATGACCACCTTCGAGATCAACGGCAAAGGGTATATGGGGATGGGGGCCGCCACCTTCGCAGGTGCCTACTTCGCTGATATGTGGTCGTACGATCCGACCCTGAACACCTGGTCGGCCAAAGCACCCGTAGGCGGGGCCCCGCGAGGGGGCGCGCAAGGATTCGCCAACGGGAACTATGGCTACTGCGCACTTGGCACGGATGCCACCACCTACTACGCGGATATGTGGCGCTATGACGCCGCGGCCGACGCGTGGCAGCAGGCGAGTTCGTTTCCCGGGATCGGCCGAGGCAATTTCCGCAGCTTCATCATGGGTCCCATCGCGTTCATGGGCATGGGCACCCACGTTGTGCCACCCCTGCAATATGTGAACGATTGGTGGAGCTACAACACCGGGTTCGACACATGGACCGCCTACCCTGCTCCGCCCCTTCAGGCGGCCGGTGGAGGAAGCTTCGCCATCGGCACGAAGGGCTATGTGCGCGAACCGGGGTCCAATTTCGTGGAGTTCGATCCTTTCGACTGCCTTGGTGTGCTCGCCGGTCCCGACGTTCCCGGCTCAGCATGCAACGACAACAGCCCGTGTACGATGAACGATGTTTGGAGCAACGCGTGCGTTTGCACAGGCACCTTCCAGGACAGCGATGGTGATGGGTTCTGTGACGCGCTCGACAATTGTCCTTTCGTCCCTGGCCTGATCGGCGACCCCTGCAACGACAACAACCCCAACACGACCAACGATCTGATCAATGGGTCGTGTGTTTGTGTGGGTACATGCAACGGCAATCAAGTCACACTTACGCTGAACACCGACGGCAATGCTTCGCAAACCGGTTGGGACATCGTGGTGGGAAACACCAACTCTGTAGTGTGCAGCGGCAGCGGCTACACCAACAACAGCACCATCAACGTGAGTTGCTGCCTCGGAAATGGCTGCTATGACCTGCGCGTGTACGACAGCTTCGGCGATGGTATCAACCCGGGAGGATATGTGCTGCGCGATGCGGCAACGAACCGCATCATCGACAACAGCAACAACGGACCGAACTTCAGTTCACTGAGCGAAGTGCTGGATGCGACCAGCACACCTGTGAGCTTCTGTGTGCCGATGGGTACGGATGCTTTGGTACCGACAAGCTGCGATCAAACGGGCCTTACCACCAACAGCGTGATCCAAGCGCAGATCAACGCGAACGTTTCGGCGCAGTATGGCTTCACCAACACAACGAGCGGTTATCAATTCTGGGTCTTCGCTCCCAACACGGGGTACAGCAGGCGCTTGTTCCAGAGCCACGCCGCACCCGGCACAGGCTGGCCACCGCTCACTCCCGTAGCACAACGCGCTGCGTATTTGAAGTTGAGCGCGATGACCAGTGTGCCGACCATACCGAGCAACGTGCAACTGAACGTACGTGTGCGCAGTCGCGTGGCGAACGTGTACGGTGAGTTCGGCCCGGCGTGCAGGCTTACTATCGGCACGGTGACGAACTGCAGCACCACACAACTCACCACTACAGCCACACCCGTGGTCTCTTGCGGCGCGACCTTGTTGAACCGCCTCACCGGTGTGCTCTGGAGCAACAACGTGCTGCTCGCGAACAAGTACCAGTTCGAGTTCGTGAACGCCAACACGCTGGTCTTCCTGCGCAACATCAGCAGCCCCACGCGCAACTTGAACATGAACACGTGGGGCAACATGATCGCGTTGCCAACCTGCTTCATTCCCTACAACATCCGCGTGCGGGTGAGCTTCAACAATGGTGCGACGTGGTGTCCGTGGGGAGCCGTGTGCCAAGTGACATTCACTTGTCCGCCGCAAGAAGGACGTGAGATGGAAAGCGTGATCGCGGACCACGGCAATATCAACATCTGGCCGAACCCGAATGATGGTCATCAACTGACGCTCGTACTTTCCGGCATCGATGCGAACGCGGACCACATCGATGTGGTGATCCTCGATGCGTTCGGCAAAGAGGTGATGGCGCAAGTGTACCCGGCCAGCAACGGCGAGGTAAACACGACGATCGGCTTCGTTCATGCACTTGCTACAGGAATATATGTGGTGCGGATCGATGCTGCGGAAGAACGATACACCCGGCGGCTCATCATCGAATGACGATCGCCCGACCCGCTACCGATCCACCAAGAATCCCCACAACCCTCACACCATGAACCCAAGACGTATGATGATCCTACTGTGCCTGACCATCGGCTGGGCAGAGGTGAACATGGCGAACATCTGGACACAGAAGGCGAACCTGACCGGCGCTCCGCGTCGCAGCCCGTTCGGATTCAGTATCAGTGGCAAGGGCTACATCGGCACCGGGAATGATGGGCCGAACACCTACAACGACCTATGGGAGTACAACCCTGGTACGGATGCCTGGACCCAGAAGGCCAACATGCCGGGAAGCGCTCGCTGGCTCGCGATCGGTTTTGCCATCGGCACCAAGGGCTACGCAGGGCTTGGCGAAGACCAGTTCAGCTTCGCGCTGAACGATTTTTACCAATACGACCCGGTGACCAACATCTGGACCCTGCGGGCGAACTTCGCTCCGGGTATACGGCGAGGCGCGACCGCGTTCACCATCGGGGCAAAGGGGTATGTGGCCTGCGGTCAGAACGGCGTCTATGTAGGCACCCTGCAAAGCGACCTTTGGGAGTACGACCCCGCGGCCAACTCCTGGACCCAGCGCGCGAACTTCACTGGTGGGCCACGGTTCAACCCGCTGAGTTTCGGTCTCGGCGGCTATGGTTACCTGGGAACGGGGTATAATGGCACCACTTCGGTGAGTGACATGTGGCGCTTCGATCCGAGCGTCAACACATGGACGCAAGTGGCTTCTTTCCCTGGCGTTGGAAGAACTCAGGCCATTGGCATGGCGATCGGCAGCACCGCGTATGTAGGCGCCGGTTATGGGAACGCGAGCAACTACCTGAGCGACTTCTGGGAGTACGACCCGAACGACTTCTTCACTCCGTGGAAGCAGAGAGACAATGTGGGTGGTCCACCGCGATCCTTGTCAGCCACCTTCGTGATCGGCAACAAAGGCTATGTCGCCAGTGGGATCGCCCAAGCCTTCTATGGGGGGCTTTGGGAATTCAATGCCCTGGACATCAACTGCGGACTGAGCTCTGTCTTAGGGATCTGCTCGGGAGCGTCTACCAGCGGTTTTTTCGCCACTTACTCCGTGTACAACGGGTCGTTCGATCCGGGCAATGTCTTTACCGTTCACCTGAGCGATGCGTCGGGCTCCTTTGCCAGCCCGACGTTTCTGGGCAGCATGGTCTCCAACGCATCGAGCGGCAGCATCCCTGTCGTGTTCCCTGCTGGCCTTGCGACCGGATCAGGATACAGGATCCGGGTTTCAAGTAGCGCCCCGTTTGAGATCGGCAACCCTTCAGGACCCACCACGGTGATCTATGTCGTTTCCCCTGGCGATCCCTGCGATGATGGCGACCCATGCACCATCGGCGATCAGCTTGGTCCCAATTGCTTTTGTATGGGAGGTGCCTCCAGCGCGGATTCGGATGGGGACGGATTCTGCGACGCCATCGATGGATGCCCCTTCAACGGACTGTTGCAAGCGCCGATCGGCTGGTTCCCTGACTCGGACGGCGACGGCTTCGGCGATGCCGGTGCGCTAGGCATTCTTGATTGCAACCCACCCGTCCAGAACTGGGTGAACAACCAGAGCGACCTCTGTCCCTTCGACCCGGCGAAGCAATCGCCCGGTACCTGCGGCTGCGGCAACCTGGAACCCGGCGCCAGCTGCGACGATGGCAACCCGTGCACCGCAATTGACATCATCGCTTTCAATTGCGCGTGCATCGGCTCGCTGCCGTTGGACAGCGACGGCGATGGTTTTCTGGACTGCGTGGACAATTGTCCGAACCTGTATGGCCAAATGGGCGATCCCTGCAACGACAACAACTTCTGCTCAGTGAACGATGTGATCAATGGCAGTTGCGTGTGCATGGGCTCCACGCCCGATCCCGACAACGATGGTTACCCGGACTGCATAGACAGTTGCCCGCTGCTATATGGCCTGATGGGCGATCCATGCAATGACAACAACCCGAACACCAGCAACGATGTGATCAACGGGTCGTGCGTTTGCGTGGGCACCTGCATCAACGCGGTCACACTTACGCTGAACACCGATGCGAGCGCTTCGCAAACGAGTTGGGACATCGTGGTGGGCAACACCAATTCGATAGTGTGCAGCGGCAACGGCTATCCGAACAACAGCACGATCCCTGTAACCTGCTGCTTGGCGAACGGTTGTTACGACCTGCGCGTGTACGACAGCTTCGGCGACGGCATCAACCCCGGTGGATACGTGTTGCGGGATGCGGCTACGAACCGGCTGATCGACAACAGCAGCAACGGTCCGAACTTCGGTTCGCTGAGCGAAGTGCTGGATGTGAGCAACAATCCCGTGAGCTTCTGCGTGCCCATGGGTACGGACGCGCTGGTACCGACGAGCTGCGATCAAACGGGCCTCACCACCAACAGCGTGATCCAAGCGCAGATCAATGCGAACGTGACTGCACAGTACGGCTTCACCAACGCGACGAGCGGATATCAATTCTGGGTTTTCGCTCCCAACACGGGATACAGCAGGCGTCTGTTCCAGAGCCACGCCGCACCTGGCACCGGTTGGCCACTGCTCACACCCGTGGCACAACGCGCGGCCTACCTGAAGTTGAGCGCGATGACCAGTGTGCCGACCATACCGAGCAACGTGCAACTGAACGTGCGTGTGCGCAGCCGCGTGGCGAATGTGTACGGTGAATTTGGTCCGGCGTGCAGGCTTACCATCGGCACCGTCACCAATTGCAGCACCACACAACTCACCACTACCACAACCCCCGTGGTTTCTTGTGGTGCCGTCCTGTTGAACCGTCTCACCGGTGTGATCTGGAGCAACAACGTGCTGCTCGCGAACAAGTACCAGTTCGAATTCGTGAACGCCAACACGCTGGTCTTCCTGCGCAACATCAGCAGCCCCACGCGGAATTTGAACATGAGCACGTGGGGCAACGCGATCGCGTTGCCGACCTGCTTCATTCCTTACAACATCCGCGTGCGCGTGAGCTTCAACAACGGCGCTACGTGGTGCCCGTGGGGAGCCGTGTGCCAGGTCAATTTCACCTGTCCGCCGGAGAACGGGCGCGCAATGGAAACCGCTATCGCGGACCACGGCACGCTCAGCATCTGGCCGAACCCGAACAACGGGGAGCAATTCACGCTCGCGCTTTCTGGCCTCGATGCGAATGATGATCACATCGATCTGGTGATCTTCGATGCGTTCGGCAAAGAAGTGATGACGCACGTGTACCCTGCGAGCGATGGTGAAGTGAATACGACGATCGACTTCAAGCGCGCACTCACGGAGGGTGTGTATGTGGTGCGGATCGATGATGGAAAAAAACGCATGACGCAGCGGTTGATCGTTCAGTGATGAACGTAACCCGCTTCTACCATGAAGAACCACCCCTGCACCTATTGAACAAAAACCCTTGAACCATGCGCAAACTGACACTTCCACTCCTGCTGATCGCGTTGCTCTATCCCTGTTCTGGCAATGCCTTTCCGGGCAATTGGACCCAGAAGAACGATGTGGCCTTCAACCAGATCAATGGGCCGGGCCAGCGTGGTGGAGCCTTGTGCTTCACCGTGGGGACATTGGGCTATGTGGGCGGCGGGTTCAATGGGAGCGTTTCGCTGAACGACCTGTGGAGCTATGATGCCTCTGCGAACGCTTGGACGCAACGCGCGAGCCTGCCCGGACCTACACGGCAACGCGGAATGGGGTTCGCCATCAGCGGCAAAGGATATTTCTGCGGAGGGATCGACAACATCGGCAACGCGTTCCTGAAAGACACATGGGAGTATGATCCCGGATCGAACACGTGGACGCAAAGGGCCGATTTCGGCGGCGGACCGCGATACGATGCGGTCGCCTTCACCATCGGAAGCAAGGGCTACATCGGCACGGGCTTCAACGGCGTCGGGAACTCTTTCAAGGATCTATGGGCATTCGATCCAGGGAGCAACACCTGGGTGCAGAAGACGGATTTCGGTGGTGACAAGCGCTTTGCTGCCTGCGGGTTCTCCATCGGCACCGATGGCTACATCTGCGCAGGCCAGGACTCCGTAACGTTCAGGCAAGATCTCTGGCGGTACAACAGCCTCACGGACACATGGTCGCAAATGACCGACCTGGCAGGTACCCCGCGCTACTTCGCTGGTGGCTTCAGCACGGGTGGGAAGGGTTATGTATGCATGGGCTTTAATTTCTCGGGGGCCTTGTCCGATCTGTGGGCGTATGATCCGGGAACCGATAGCTGGACCGGCAAAGCCGCTTTTCCCGGAGGCGCGCGTTACGCGTATTCCTCCTTCGCCGTGGGCGGCAATGCGTACGCGGGCATGGGCCAGTACAACAACGATCTCTGGCGCTACGACCCGATCGGTGATGCATGGACCATCAAAGCTGGATTGGGAGGCGTGGACCGGTTCGGCGCTGTTGGTTTCAGCATAGGAACAAAAGGCTACATCGGATGCGGCCTCTCGAACGGCGGGTCGCTCAAGGATCTATGGGAGTTCGATCCCTCCTTGGGATCGTGGAGCCAGAAAGCGGATCTGCCCGGACCGGACCGCTTCCATGCCTTCTCCTTCACGATCGGCAACAAAGGATATGTGGGCACGGGTTACCCCAGCTATTTCGCTGATATGTACGCGTACGATCCCACCTTTAACACGTGGACCCCGAAAGCGAATTTCGGCGGCGGTGGCCGTGGAACAGCGATCGGGTTCAGCGCTGGTGGCAAGGGCTATGCAGGACTTGGCACCAGCTTCAGCGGCTACAAAAAGGACCTTTGGGAATACGACCCCACAGCCGATACCTGGACGCAGATGACCGATTTCCCCGGTGGACCTCGATGGTGCCCATTGGGTATCGCTATCGGGAACAAGGGCTATGTGGGCTTGGGCACGGATACCACAAGCGTTTACTATTCCGACATCTGGGAATTCGATCCCAGCGCGAACGCATGGGCCGCGAAACCGAACTATCCTGGTGCAGGCTCGTTCTTGGCGACAGGCTTCAGCATCGGTGGTATCGGCTACATAGGAACGGGTGGGGTCCCGTTGAGTTCCGACTTCTGGGCGCTCGACCCCGTTGCGAACACATGGACGCAACAAGCATCTGTTCCTGGAGCAACGCGATACGGTGCCGTATCATTCGCCATCGGTACCAAGGGATATTTGGGGACCGGTTTTCTACACGACTTCTATGAGTTCGACCCGACATCCTGTATAACCAACCAGGTAACCCTCACCCTGAATACCGATGGGAACGCGGCGCAGACCAGTTGGGACATCGTGGTGGGCAACACCAACACAGTGATCTGCAGCGGCAGCGGTTATGCCAACAACAGTGTGATCCCCGTGAACTGTTGCCTGGCCAACGGCTGCTATGATCTGCGCGTTTACGACAGCTTCGGCGATGGCATCAACCCGGGCGGCTATGTGCTGCGTGATGCGGCCAACAACCGCATCATCGACAACAGCAACAACGGACCGAACTTCAGTTCGCTCAGCGAAGTGCTCGATGTGAGCAACACGCCTGTGAGCTTCTGCGTGCCCCTCGGAACGGATGCATTGGTCCCTTCGAGCTGCGATCAGACGGGCCTTACGATCAATAGCGTGATCCAAGCGCAGATCAACGCGAACGTGACGGCGCAGTACGGCATCACCAACGCAACGAGCGGCTACCAGTTCTGGATATTCAGCCCCAATACCGGCTACAGCAGGCGCTTGTTCCTGAGCCATGCCGCGCCAGGCACGGGCTGGCCGCCACTCACACCTGTGGCGCAGCGCGCGGCATATCTGAAACTGAGCGCCATGAGCAGCGTGCCCACGATCCCCAGCAATGTGATGTTGAACGTGCGTGTGCGTAGCCGCGTGGCGAACGTGTATGGCGAGTTCGGCCCGGCGTGCAGGCTGACGATCGGCACGGTGACCAACTGCTCCACAACACAACTGACCACCACACCCACGCCGCTGATCTCGTGCGGCGCAACATTGTTGAACCGCTTGACCGGTGTGCTCTGGAGCAACAATGTGCTGCTCGCGAACAAGTACCAGTTCGAGTTCGTGAACGCCAACACGCTCGTCTTCCTGCGCAACATCAGCAGCCCCACACGCAACCTGAACATGAACACCTGGGGCAACGCTGTCGCGCTGCCGACCTGTTTCATCCCCTACAACATCCGTGTGCGCGTGAGCTTCAACAACGGAGCGACATGGTGCCCATGGGGACCGGTGTGCCAAGTGACTTTCACTTGCCCGCCGGAGAACGGTCGCGCATTGCAAGTGGTGGCCGCGAGAGATGCCTTGCATGTTTGGCCCAACCCCAACAATGGTGAGCAGCTTTTCATCAGCATCAGTGATCTGGGTGAAGAAATTTCCACCGCGTCGATCGATGTGATCGATGTCTTCGGAAAGCGCGTGATGAGCGAGAATGTTCCTGTGGATGGCAGCGAGTTGAACACCGTACTTGATCTGAAGCACGCGTTGAGCGATGGGCTGTATGTGGTGAACATTACAGCCACCGACAAGTCGGGACAGGCGGGTGAACAGGTGTTCACTCAGCGGCTGGTGATCGCGAGGTAACATTGAAGTGCGCCCGACCGCAACGGAACATCCACTTTCAAACTACCATTCACCAAAGGCCCACCACCCCATGAAACGCTCATTCCTTCCTTCTATAGTGGCCCTCGCGCTCTGTGCGATGTGTGGCCAACATGCCTTCGCCCAACCCGGCAGCTTGGATCCCACGTTCACCATCGGGACCGGGTTCAGCAATGGTGTTTCGGTGGTCGCCCTGCAACCCGATGGCAAGATCATGGTCGGTGGTGGTTCAACGATGTTCAATGGTGTCTCACGCAACTACATCGCGCGACTGAACGGTGATGGCACGCTGGATACCGGTTTCGATCCCGGGAGCGGGTTCGACAACTCCGTCGTCGCGCTGGCGCTGCAACCGGATGGAAAGGTGATCGCGGCGGGTGGATTCCACAGCTACAACGGAACCGCCGGCTTGAACCGGATCGTGCGGATCGACGCGGTCGGCGCTATCGATCCCTCGTTCAATTCCGGCACCGGGTTCAACGCCACCGTGTTCGCGCTCGCACTGCTTTCGGACGGCAGCGTGATCGCCGCCGGTGATTTCACCAGCTACAACGGTGTCTCCTGCAACCGCATCGCGAAGTTGGACCCGTCCGGCACCATCGACGCCAGCTTCAGCGCAGGAGGCGGGATAGACTCTTATCGTGCAACCGCTCTCGCGGTGCAGCCCGATGACAAGATCATCGCCGTGGGCACCTTCTTCCATTACAATGGAACGCCGGTCATGGGAGTCGTCCGCCTGAACAGTGATGGAAGCATTGATGCGGGGTTCAACCTGGGAACGGCCTACTTCAACAACGCACAATGCGTAAAGCTCCAGCCCGATGGCAAGATCCTGTTGGGAGCAACGCATCAGGGTCCGGATGGAACATACCACCAGCTCGTGGTGCGCCTGTTCGCGAACGGTGATCGTGACCCTTCGTTCGATTCGGAGTTCGGCTTCGACAGCCTCATCTACGCGTTGGCCGTTCAACCCGATGGAAGGATCATCGTCGGAGGTCTGTTCAACCGCTACAAGGGATCGATCGTTTCGGGCATCACCCGGTTGAACAGCAATGGGAGCCGCGATGCGGGCTTCGCGCCGCCCGGTTGCAGCTCGTTCGTGAACAGCCTCGCCCAGCAACCGGACGGCAAGGTGATCCTTGGCGGGGGATTCAACTATGTGGATCTCGTCGCCCAGAATTGCATCGCACGGCTCTTGGAAGATTGCACTACCGGCGCAGCGTGCAACGACCTGAATTCCGCTACCGCGAGCGATGTCTATGATGCATCCTGCGTTTGTGCCGGCACGCCGATCAATTGCACAACGAATCCGGTACACCTTACGCTGAACACCGATGAACAAGGTGGATGGAACTATACGAGTTGGGAGATCGTGGACCTGACCACACAAGTGACCGCCTGCTCCGGAACGGGGTATCCGAGCAGTTCCACGATCGTACTGGACTGCTGCCTTCCCAACGGGTGCTATACCCTGCGCGTACTCGACAGCCAAGGCGACGGGATCCTCCTTGGCGGGGGCTATGTGCTCACGGACCTGGTCGGCCATCGCTTCATCGACAACACACCGAGCAACGGCACTTGGACGGTGAGCGAATCATGGAACTGCCACCACCTGTACCTGAACGATCCACTCGCACAGCCGCTCGGCTTCTGCATGCCGCTCACCAATACAAGAAGCCTCGAAGCGGGCTACGGCTGCGACCAGATGGACCTCACGCCGATCGGTGTGATCAAGAGCCAGATCGATCCGGCCGTGTTGGCTGGCTCCCCCGCGCACAACCTGATCACCGGTTACTCGTTCTGGATCTTCGATCCCAACGGCAACTATGCACGCCGGATGTTCCAGAGCATCAAGACCCCCGGAGCCGCCGGGATCGCCGCAACTATGGCAATGAAAGACCGACCCGCATATTTCGCCTTGAGCCTCTTCCAGCTTGGCAACGGTTGCACGCCCGCCCTTCCGCTGAACACCTTGCTCAACGTGCGCGTGCGCAGTCGCATCGATGGTGTGGACCAAGGCGGGGTTGAAACCGGATGGGGACCCGC
>JANMKC010000045.1:0-2823 GCA_031371785.1 Flavobacteriales bacterium
GAGATCAACTTGTCGAATACACGCGCGACCTGCGCCTCCTGCTCCTGTTCCTGCCCCTGCTTCTTCGCGCTCAACAACCGCTGCCCGTAGTAATGCCCCCAGGTCCATGGATCACGGAAGTCGGCAACGAGGTGTATGTGCGGAAAGTGCTTCTTCAGTTCCGCCGCATGCGTCATCAACCCGAACGGCGCGCCGGTAACGATCACGTTGCGGATCCCCTGCGCTTCGATCAGCTCGCCCGCTTTGGCGAGCAATTGTGTTCTCCATCGCACGGCCTTGTCCAGCCAGTTGCCTTCGGTCATCAGCGGCAGCACGCGTTGCCACACGCGGTACATCACTTTGTCCGCGATGGACCTGAGCGGCCTCTTGAACAGCACCGTCGGGTAGCGCTGCGGAAGCGGATGCGTGATGATGTTCGGATGCACCACATCCTCGTTCCAGAGCGAACCCTTCAGTTCCTCGCCGCCTGCGCTGTGGATCACATGCACGGCATATCCCCGCTTCGCCAGCGCCTTCGCGAACTTCGCCCAGCGCCTTCCCCCGATGCCCTTGTACGGCGGGAAGGTGTGGCTGATGATCAGGATGGGCTCGCCGGGTCGCATGCGGCGCGAAAGTATCTGGAGGCCGTACGTAACATGATTGGTGAGTTCGTGCAGTGAACCTGAGATAGGCGGGGTTCTCCAGGAATACCGGGCCTCTGCGCTCACGCATTCGCTGTCATCGCCTCTCAGTACGGATTTTACAGGTACACGATGGGTCTTCCTCTCGCAGGGTCTCCCAAACCTGGTGTGCGTTCCAACATGGCAGGGGACCCTGCGCAACCACTTCCTCTCGCAGGGTCTCCCCAAACCTGGTGTGCATTCCAACATGGTGGGGGACCCTGCGCAATCCCATCACGCATCCATGATCTCATGATAGTGCACCAACGGTGCGGAGTTGATCACCATGCGCGCGTAGAACGCTGCGCTTGAATGCGGATAGTCGAGGCAGTTCTCCACCAAAGACCAATGGTCGCTCACCGGGTTGCCGTGCATATAGTCCAACTTCTGTTCGATCATCGCCTCGTCGAAGCACTCGCGGATGTCGGACGAGGTGGCGAAGCCACGATGCTTCTGGCCGCGCCTCGCATCGTCTGTTCGCACACCTTGGCTGAGTTCTTTCAGCAACGAAGTGTTCCCCTGTTGTTGGAGACGGCCGATGATGTCGTACGTGAGGAACCGCTTGGCATTGGAGAGCAACGCGTTGATCGAAGCTCCTTCCGGAGCCCACACCATGAGATGTACATGGTTCGGCATGATCACATAGCCTGCGATCCGGAAACCTTTCGCATGCGCCAGATGCATCCAGTTGTAGATGCGGTCGTAAAGTGCGGTAGCTTCGATCAGGCGCAGCCAGTTCCAGCAGGTGAATGTGCAGAAGAACATTGCACCATCGGTCCGCTGGAGAGTACGCACAGACATGAACGCAACATATACACGCGGATGGGAAGTAGGAGAGCGCAGGGTCCCGAGGCGGAGACCCTGCGAGAGGATAAATGCCCTTGTACGGCGGGAAGGTGTGGCTGATGATCAGGATGGGCTCGCCGGGTCGCATGCAGTGTTCGCCATAACCTGAAAGGCGAAGGCGGGCGGCGCGAATGTATCCGGAGGCCGTGCGTCACGCGATCGGCGATCTCGTGAGGTGAACTTTCAGCGCTTCAGGTCGCGTACCGTAGGAGCGCAGATGCTTGGCCGAACGCGGTTAAGCTGCCCCATGTTCATTCAATGATCACTTGCTGCGTCCACCGCTCCCCTTGCTTGTCGGCGTAGTTCAATGCATACACGCCGGGGGGATGCGGTCGCACATCCAGGTCGATCTCCTCGCTCTTGCCACCGGGCGCGAACCGCCGCACGATGCGGCCTTGGGCATCCAGCAGCGTGAACTCCCCATTGGGAACCTCGCCGATACGGAAGCTGATGTACAACCGATCACTTACAGGGTTCGGATAGATCCCAACGTGTAAGCCTTCGTCCTGTTCCGCTACCTGA
The DNA here is from genome assembly GCA_031371785.1 of Flavobacteriales bacterium. Classification (GTDB taxonomy): domain Bacteria; phylum Bacteroidota; class Bacteroidia; order Flavobacteriales_F; family PHOS-HE28; genus PHOS-HE28. The sequence goes on from JANMKC010000045.1 coordinate 2,028, forward strand.
TCGTACAACTGGCAGCCAGGCACAAGGCACCCAAAGCTGTCTACGCGGATCACCCAGAGGTCTTGCTGGCCATCCGTTAGTGTACCAGTTGCGACAATGCTTCCGTCGGGATCTTCGATCGCATGTTGGAACCAATGCACTCCTGAAGGTCCAGCGATAGGCGGATGTTGATAGGTTCGCATCCAAAGGCTGTCACCATTAGCCGCAAAGTGCACCAGCACACCCTTTGCAACTTGCGCGTCATCATACATTCCAGGTGCAAGGAATGTTCCGTTGTTGAGTTCGGTCACTGAGGAAAAGCCGTTGATTTCGCTTTGGCCGGCGTATTGGCGCTCCCAACCCACCGCTCCATCACTCGTCAACTCAGCCACATAAAGCCTCGTCTTCGTAGTGCCGCCTTGTTGGAAAGTAGCATACCCGCCCACGCAGATCACCTTGCCTTCGCGGCTACTGGTCACCTTGACAGGGCTGTCTTGGTACGGACCACCGAGATATTGATGCCACTGCTCGTTACCAAAGGAATCTGTTTTCACCACATAACCCTGCCAGTCCGAACTGCTAGCCCAATGGGTGCCGCCGATGACCAAACCACCATCGGCTACCGTATCGAGCGAATAGGCTTCGTCTCGCACTGAGGTACCGTATTCGTGCGTCCATAAGAGCGTGCCGTTCGTATCCAGTGCGGCCAGGAACATCTGGCCGCTGTTGCCTGAATGCCATACACCACCAACTCCATAGTAGCGCTCATTGTGGAACCGTGCTGCTCTGCCAATGGATTCGACACTGGTATCGGGAT
>JANMKC010000493.1:0-15546 GCA_031371785.1 Flavobacteriales bacterium
TGCGCTTCCTGTATGTTGTTGCCCGGCTTGATCCGGCGCAACTGGACCATGAGCCCGTTGCGGATATACCCATCGTACTCGGCCTTGCCAGCCTCCAAGGAGGGCATCACTCCCCATTCCACGAGCTTGGGGTCCATCAGATAGTACAGGGCCACAAGGTCAGCGCGGCCTTCTTCCAATGTGCTCGCGTAGTTCTTCAATGTCTCATCCGTCTGGCCAATGCCCGGCTCGATCTGGCCGCTCGCATGCCCGATCACTTCGTGCAATGCGGTGTGGAGGTTCCCTGCCAAGGCACCGAATTCAGTGGCGCGCTTCACTTCATCGCTGTCGTTGCAGAACTCCTGCAACGCGCCCTTGCCACCGCTCTTATCATAAGCATCGGCGATGTTGCCCAAGCTTACGCTCTTGCTACCGTAGTTCGCGCGGATCCAATCGGCGTTCGGCAGGTTCACTCCCACTGGCGTGCTCGGTGCCGCGTCACCCGCTTCGCCGGCCACTTGAACGAATCCGTAGGTGATCCCCTTCACGCTCTTCTTCTTGTGCTGGGCCAGGATGGGCGAGTTGTCCTCGAAGTACTGGGCGTTGTTCTGGATCACGCTCATGTGCTTGGTCGCTTCGGCATCGATGATCTCCACGCAACTTTCATAGCTGCCACGTTTCCCCAACGGATCATTGTAGACCTCAACGAACCCCTGGATGAAGTCGATGGTATTGTTCTTCTGTGCCACCCAAGCGATATTGAAGTCGTCCCATTTCCTGAGGTCACCGGTCGTGTAGAAATCGATGAGCTTCTGGATCACATCGGCCTGTGCGGGGCTCTCAGCCACACCCTTGGCCAAAGCGAGCCACTTCACCACCTCCTTCAGCGCGGCACCGTACATGCCGTCCACTTTGTAGACCTGTTCGGTGAGCTTGCCATCCTTGCGAACCACTTTGCTATTGATGCCATAGCTCGGTGGCATGGTGTCACTTGCAACGTTCATCTTGTTGTAGAAGGTCTCCACTTCTTTCTGGTTCACGTCATCGCCATAGAAGTTCACCGCGGAAGCGAGCACCAGGTCCTTGGTGGGATCAAGGCTCACCTTCTTCGCGTCGATCGCCGGGTCGAACATCACGTCCACTACTTCCTTGGCCAGGGTGGCGCCGCTTTGCGAGAGCAACTGCTCGAAATACGCGCGCCCGAAGCCGGGCGTGAACTTGTCCATGCCGTAGTGGTGATGGATGCCGTTGCTGAAGAACACCTCCTTGGCGTATTCGAGGAAGTGGTCCCAATCGGAACCGGTCTTCGCCACCTTGTCGCTTTGGATGATCTTCTCCAGCGCGCGGCGGATCTTGAGGTTGTGCTTGTAGTTCTGGTCCCACATGATATCCCGCCCGCTCAGGCCGGACATCACCAGGTAGTATGCGAGCTTCTTCTGTTGGAGGGTGAGTTGCTCCCAACCGGGAACGCGATAGCGCAGCACGCGCACATCAGCGAACTGCTCCGCCTGCCATTTGAAGGTATCGGCCACGGCCACCGTGTCCTTCTTCGATGCATCCGCATCAGTGGTGCTGCCGCCACCGCAGGCGAACAACAAAGGGAGCGCGAGAAGCGCAAGGAGCGAACGTTTCATGGGGGTTTGGATGGGGCGCGAAGATAGATTCCTGCACGCGTCTTTCGAGTTACGGAGCGTAGGACGTGAACACGTTCTCTCCGGATCGATCGCGCACCCCACGGATCACGCCCCGGTCTTCACCTTGCGCGCCTGTACGGTCATGTTGGCGCGGGCCTCCTCCACCAACTTCTTCAACCGGTGATAAGCCGCGAGCTGCTTGTTGTAGCGTTTCAGGTCGGCCATGCTCAGTTCGTCCACATGCAGCAGGTCCATCTTGTCGGCCAGGTCGTGCAATTTCACGCGCATCGCCAAGCCGTCCTGCATCACACGTTCAATGTAGCCGTCGTAATCCTCGTCGTTGCGCCGGGTGATGTGGTCCAACGCCTTCATTACGCGCGGGGAGAATTCCCTTTTCTGGATCTCCGCCATGGTGAGGTTCGAGCGCTCCAGCACATCGTGCAGGGCACCGAGCACCTGCTCTTCGAGATCATGTCCTTTCATCATCACCCGCATCACATGCAGGATGTACGGCTTGTTGAACCGGTCCAACTGGCCCTTATGCACTTTGGCCGCCAGTCGTATGGCGCTCTCCAAGTGGTGATGTTCCATGTTCACCATTACTTCTTCAGGACGATGCGCAGGTCCAGTGCTGTGGGGTCCTTGCTGATCACCGACCAGTCCGTGTTGAACTTCATGCCATTGCTGCCATCGGCCTCCTTGGCCATGCCCTGCGCGACCTGTGCATCACTGATCTCATCGGCGAACCGGAAGCTGTACTTGTAGTGCATGCTTTGCAGCATCGAGGTCATGTCGGTGGAGTCGCCCGATCCGCCACCCATGCCGCTGCTCATCTCGTCCGCATGCCGGTTGTTGGTGCGCACGAGCGCATTCCCTTCCCAGCGGAAAAACTCATGCTGCTGGCCGGTACTGTCCGGCATCAGGCTGTTCAGCGCAGCGTTCAGGGCGTTGATGTCGTTGAACCGGAAGCTCAGCCGTTGCAGGAAGCCATCCTTCTCCTTCTTCAGTTTCACCTTCCTGATGCCCGGCAGTTTCTTCAATTTGCCCAGATCGTCCTGCATGTCCATACGACCGATGCCATCATCCTTTCCTTCGGTCTTTCCACCGGGAAGTCCTTTCATCAGATCGGCCATCTCGCTCATGTCCACCACGTATTCCATACTGCCGGAACCATCCTTCTTGAATCGATAGTTCTCCTCGATGGTCAGGCAGCCGGTCGCCAGCAGCGTGATCGCCAGGAACATCCACACGCGGGTCGGTACCGGAAAGCTGATCATAGGTATGGATCGCAAGATGGTGTGTGGCAAAGTACGGATGCTTCCTGCATCTGGCCGGATCCGTAAAAAAGAGGAAGCCTTCCGTTCGGGAAGGCTTCCGTTTCCATTTCCAGTTGGCCGCTCAATGGGTGAGCGGTAGTTTGAAGGTGCGCTCCGTGCTGCCGGCTTTCGTGCGCAACAGGTACATGCCGGAGGGCAGGCTTTGTGCGGACATCACGATGCGGCCCATGCTTCCTTTGGCGCTGCGTTCGATCACCTTGCGACCTGTGGCATCGATCACTTCTACCGTTAGGCCCGTAGTCCCCTCGACCTGCCACTGAACAATGAACTGGGCACCTTCGGTCCATGCGCTGAAACCTCCCGAGGCCTGTGCGTTGATCCCAGTAGTGGTCTCCACCGTCACATCATGGCTCTGCATTGCGGAGCAGGCACCATCCGTTGTTGTGAGCGTAACGGTGTATACTCCCGGTGTGGCATACTGGTGCAGCGGTTCGTTCTCCGTACTTGTGCTGCCATCGCCGAATGCCCACGCGTAATTCAACCCGTAGGTACCGGTGTTGAAGAAGTACACATCCTCGCCCGGCAGCACTTCCACGGAAGACATCTCGAACGCGGCCACGGGTCCAGCGGCAGTTGCCACTTGCACATTCGCCACCTCAGCTGCGCAACCATGCGCATCGGTGATGGTCACATGGTAGTTACCGGCCGGTGCCTGCTGCAGATCCTCATCGATGCTTCCATCGCTCCATTGGAACGTGTAAGGTGCAGTGCCGCCCATGACCATGAGGTCGGCGGAACCGTTCTCCGCATCAACGCAGCTTGATGCTTGCGTTGTCGCTTCTCCCGCCAATGCGCCGGGTTCTTCGATGCCGATGCTCTGCACAAGCGCGCCGCATCCCGTGTTGCCTTCAACGTAAAGCAGGTAGTTGCCAGCGACCAATGATGTGAATGTTTGTGCTCCCTGAATGCCCGACACGGAGACCACGTTCTGGTCCGGGGTTATGAGCGTGTAGTTCCAAGGTCCCACACCGGGTCCTGTCACCGTGATGGTCCCATCTTCCGCGCCAGCACAAGTGGCTTGGTGCGCTTCGGTGGAAACAGGCTGACCGATATGCAACGCGAACCGGGCAGGTTCAACGGGCGCGTTCGCATCGATGCTGAAGCCGTACGTACCGCCTTCGACCACTGGTGTGCTGATGCCTGTAAGCAGATCCTCCAACGTCATGCATGTGCGACCGGAGATCCCTTCGAGGTCCGTGAGGGTGATGGTGTAATCGCCGCTCGTTGGCACTTGGATCTTCACCGGGATGTTCACGGCAGACGCCAGTTCACCGTAGGCATTGATCATGAGATCCTCGCCGGTTGAAGCTTTTGTCGTGATGCGCATCGCATTGTCGTTCGCGAAGGTCAATTTGATCATGTCGGGAGTGCCGAACGTGGGATCGCCCGAAATGAAATGCACCAACGCTTCATCGGTGTAAGCATTTCCACCGCCGCTCAAACGCAGGCGCACCGTCGGGCGCATCCCTTGCTGATCGGTGAACACACCACCATTGATCGGCTCCAACACCTTTGCGCTCTCTGTTACCGTCACCGTGTTCGCCGCGCCGGTGCAATGCAGCCAGAAACCCTGGCTGCTCTGGATGTTTCCGTTGCATCCGCCCGTGCCGATCAAGGTGTTCTCGTCCCAGCCCACGTTCACGCCACTTCCGGGATCGTAGATGTAGTATTGATTGTCCACATTGGCTCCGAGGCTGAGCGAGCCGAAATCGATCGGTGAAGGAAGCGGGTTGCCGATCAGGTTCAATCCGTCGATCGCTGCGGTGGCGGGTGAGTTCGTGTAGCTCATCGGGATCGTGAACGGCGTGCTGGCCACTGTGGGCAGCCCACGCACGTCCACATTGAACGCCGTGGTGGTGTTGAGCGTGGTACCGCTCCATGCTGCGAATCCTTTGCCGATGGTGAGCGGATCGGTCACGTTGGAAACGCCGATCAGCCCATCGCTGTCCAGAAGGCCGGGGTTGGATTCGACATACTGGCGCACGCTCGGCCAAGGATTTCCCATCACGATGAAATTGGGATAGTATGAACCCGGGAATCCCGCAGTGTAGAAGTCGTCGGTCCAATCCGAAACCGTTTTGCCCTGCATGGGTGAGCAGAGCAAACGCCAGTCGGTGGCACCAGCGGAGATGAAGCGCTCGATCCGTAGCTTGCTGGTATAGCTGGCCGTAGCCGCCACCGCACCAAGGCGCGCGGTACCGGCCGCATCACTGATCAGCTGCACTTCCTTGTTGTTCGCATCGAAGTTGCCTTTGTTCAATTGCAGTGTGCCGCGCACTTTCAAGGTGTTCACCGTTACGAGCGCGCCGCCATCATCCTGTGTCAGGTTGAAGACATCGATCGTGCCGGCCGCACCGGAAATGGTGGTGGTGGTCGTGCCCTTCAGGTCGATGTTGTCGTCATTGGAGTTCAGCGTGCCGTCCACTTTGAGGACAGTGCCATTGATGTTCACCGTGCCGATGCTGGTGAGCGTGAGCACGCCGCCGCTTTCCACCGTGAAGTCGCGCAGGTCGATGGTCGGGTTGGAGGTGGTGTTCACCGTGTGGCCGTTCTGCACGACCATGCTGCTGTTCTTGTTGAAGGTGACCACGCCCGGAGCGGGTATTCCCGTGCGGGAGGTCGACCACGTACCGGTGGTCTCACTGCCGTTCGCGCGGCTATAGTAGATGGGCGAACACTGGATCCCTGTCATCTGCACGTTGTCCAGGTTCCATACTTCGTTGCCCGTATTGTTCTTGGCGATCACACGGAGGGCCACGGTATTGGTGCCGTTCGGAATGGTGATGTTCACCGTGCTGTATCCATCGGTGGTGCGGTTGCCACCGGCGGCGGGCGCGAAGTTCAACGGCGTTCCGGCTGTGGTGCTCGCGGTGCCCGTCCCCGTGCTGTAGCCCCAGCGCGCATTGCTGTTCCCTGCGATGCGCACATCGGGATCCGAGGGGAACCCACCACCGTTGATGTTCACATAGAACGCGATCGAATCCGCGCCATCCGCACCTTCCGCACCGGTCTGGGCCGTACTCGATACGCGTGCGCTCAGCGTAATGCTGCTCCAGTCCAAGGTGCTCACCGAGGCGAGGTCGAGTTGCGCGGTCGCATTGATCACCTGCCAGGATCTCGTGGTGCTCAAGACCCGTTGGCTGGCCGGTGTATCCCCGGCACCTGTCGCTGCACTCTGATTGCCAGCTCCTCCAGTGATCGTCCAGTTATCGCCTATGCCGCTATCGAAGGCTTGCGCGAAGTTCACTGGTGCGGTCTCGTCGTCGTCGATCGTCAGGGTATGCACGCTCGGCGAGCCGATGCTCGGTGTGCCCAAGCCTCCAGCGATGTTCTGTAGGGTGAAGACTTCAATGGCATCCCCATCGCAGGCTCCATTGTCCGTCACGGTGATAGTCTTGCTCTGGTTGGCAATACTGCCTCCGGGGAAGGTGAAGGTCTGGGTCGTGTAGTTGTTGATGCGCGCCGCTGATCCGCTGGTCAATGCCAGTTGAACAGTTGTCGCATTGGTGGGGTGCGGGTTCACGATCGAAGCGGTGATCAATGTCGTACCCACGTTCTCACTTACCGATGAGGTAGCCGCAGTGAGGCGCACCAAAGTGTATGCACGGCCGGTCACGCTGATGTCATCGAGGGCGAACTCATCGCGCGCACCCGCACCGCTCACATCGGTACCCTTCCATCGGATGTAGAAGTAGGAACCGTTCGGGATGAACACACCGCTGATGCTGGTGGCACGCGCGTTGGCCACCCACGCTGCACCCACCAATGCCGCGGGCGAGGTCACATCCTGCGATCCCACATGGGTATAGGTGACATCATCCACACTGTAGTACAGGTTGAAGTCGCTGGATGAGTTCTGGTCGTTGCGGTAGTAGACATTGTAGGCCAGATCGAACGTGGTAAGCGTGCTGCCCGTGGTGTTCTGGACACGCAGGGTGATGGTGCCGGGTGCCCAGTCGGCGGTACCTGATTGGAAGCCGAGCGCGCGCCCGACGATGGGTGCACCACCGAAGGAGTACATGCCGCCGGTCGCCACCGCCGCATTGCCGGGTGCGGTCGTTCCGCGCCGGTAATCCGTTCCCGCTGTGATCTGCGTCCCGCCGAAGGCCAGGTTGCCATTGCTCCAACCAGTAACGGCCCAGCCATCACTGTCCAAGCGACCGGCAATAGGCACGGGCTGGAAACCGCCACCTGCCCAAGCCCCACTTTCGACCCCGCCCACCGTGCCATCGAAGTTGATCACGTATGCCGTGTTCGTCGCTGCGACGTTCAATTGCGCTCGCGATTGCGCCGTGGTCAGAAGGAGGGCCAGTGCCAACGTGGCCTGTGCTGCGCGAACGGCTTTATGGAGGAGTGCGTACTGCTTGTTCATCGGATGTGGGATTGGCGGCCGGAACATGCCGCCGTGAAGAGGGTTTTCGTAGGGTCTTCAAACATAGCCAAGCCGCGCCGATCGGCAGGTGTTCGGTGAAGACATCTTTTCCACAGTGGGCAAAGCCCCTGTGCCTGCTCAGAGCGCCAATCGCCCTTGCTGCTCCATGCTCATGCGCAACTGGCCCACTTCGCGCCGAAGGTCCACCACGCTGCGGGTAAGTTCATCGCGTGTGAGGTTCGGCTCCGGAAGCTCGTTGCTGATGAAGTGTACGAACTTCCATACCTCCAGCACGTCGCCCACCTGCACTTCGAAGGGCGAGTAGATCGGGTTGGTGCTGCACAGCAACAGCGTGCCTTTCTCCTTGAGCTGGTTGTAGACCACCTTGAACACGATCCCTTGATCCTTGGTGATGATGATGTAAGGTTGCCCATCGCGCAGGGTGTGCCAGTTCTGCACGTACTCGCCGGTTACCCAGGAGCCATCGCCCACGGGCGGCATGCTGTCTCCGCTGATCGGGAAGGTGCGGTACTTGCGATCCCGCCCGAGGAAGGGCATGTGGAAGGCGGGCAGCACACTGATGTACTCCGGATCGGCATAGCCCAGCGCATAACCGGCCTGCGCTTTTACCGGCACCAGTTCGACATTTTCCGTGTTGTCCCGGTGTACCGTGGTGGCCAGCACCCGCAGGTGCCTGCCGGTCATGTCCACATCGCCGCCGCGCTCCAGGATGCCGAGCTGGCTTTCGCTCAGCGCGGTGAGGTCGTGCTTCAGCAGCTTGTCCACGCTCACCTTGAAGTATTCGCTAATGCGCACCAGCAGATCCAAGTGTGGCTCCGCGCTGCCGTTCTCATAGCCGCTCCAGCTCGATCGTTTCACTTCGAGCGCGATGGCGACCTCCTCCTGGCTGCGGCCGCGGCGCGCGCGAAGCAGCTTGATGTTCCCTCCGAATGTGCTGTTGCCTGACATGGTCGTTGTGTGCTATAGTTCGTCCTTCTAGTAGCCGATGCGTTGACGGGGCGAGAGTGGTTCTTCCACCGGTGTGAGCAGTTGCCGTATGTGGTCGAAGAGGGTGCCGATGTCCCCATCATGCGCAGCCAGTTTGTCCTCGATACGTTCCAGCTTGTGCAGGATGTCCTGATGGGTGAACACCATCTCCCGCATCCGCACGAAGAGTTCGATGATCCGGATGCTCATCTGGACCGCGCGAGCGCTGCGGAGCACATTGGCCAACATCAGCACGCCATGCTCCGTGAACGCATAGGGAAGTGAGCCACCTGCATGTTTTCTCGATGGTATCGCAAACTGCGATACCACATCACGGAATTCCTTGGCCGTCAGTTGGAACATGAAGGTCTTGGGGAACCGTTCCAAGTTCCTCTTCACCTGTTCGCGCAGCCGGAACGGAAGCATCCCATAGAGTTCGGCCAGATCCCGATCCAGCATCACCCGCTGTCCACGTATCATCAGGATCTTCCCGGTGATCTCCTCATCGGCCAGCATGACCTCTTCCTTTCTGATTCTGCTGCTGGTGTTCATCACATTCCGCTTCTGACTAATTTACCGACAATCAATTGACGGTTTATGCGTCAAAGGTAGATGCGTATTCGAAGTTTCCAAATGCCCCCATCGCCTTTCCGATGTCCCTCAACGCCCATAGCTGGTTCAGTTTCAAGTACGGGGTGCTTTCCCCGGAGCATGTGCTGAAGGAGGCGCAGGAACTCGGCCACACGCATGTCGCGCTCACCGACATCAACTGCTCCGCCGGGCACAGCGAGTTCTTCCGGCAGGCGAGGGACCACGGCGTGCGACCGGTCGCGGGCATCGACTTCCGCCTGGGCATGCGACAACTCTATGTCGGCATCGCGCTCAACAATGATGGACTGCACCAACTGAACAGCCTGCTCACCGATCAACTGCTCGATGGTGAAGCACTTCCCGAACGCGCCCCCGTGTTGCCCGATGTGTTCATCATCTATCCGTTCGGCGCGGCGAACATTCCCGGGCAACTCCGCGAGAACGAGTTCATCGGCGTGCGCGCGAGCGAGATGAACCGGCTGCGCTTTTCGCGGAGCGTGTATCCGAAGGAGAAACTCGTGGCGCTCACCTCGGCCACCTTCCGCAGCAAGGCCGATCACAATACGCACCGCTTGCTGCGCGCCATGCACAACAACACGCTGCACACCAAACTCACCGCGCACGACATCGCGCCGAGCGATGAGCGCTTCATGTCGCAGGAAGAGATGACACGCGCCTTCGCCGATGCGCCCGAATTGTTGTTGCGCACGCAAGCGCTGCTCGATCAATGCGAGGTGGACTTCGCCTTCGACAAGAGCAAGAACCGCCGCAACTGGAGCGGCAGTGCCGGAGAGGACCGACGCTTGCTCCATGAACTGGCGGAACAAGGGCTGCGCTACCGCTATCCCAAGCCCACGCAGGTGGAACGCCAGCGCATGGAACACGAGCTGCGCACGATCGAAGGGAAGGACTTCGTGAGCTACTTCCTCATCAACTGGGACCTCGTGCGTTTCGCCAAAGCGCAGGGCTTCTTCCACGTGGGGCGTGGCAGTGGTGCGAACAGCCTCGTGGCCTATTGCCTCGGCATCACCGATGTGGATCCGATCGAACTGGACCTCTACTTCGAACGCTTCATCAATCCCGCGCGCGACAAGCCGCCCGACTTCGACATCGATTTCAGTTGGAAGGACCGCGACCATGTGACGCGCAGGCTTTTCGAGAAGTACGGCGAAGGACGCCGCGTGGCGCTGCTCGCCACGTACAGCACGTTCCAGCAGCGCGCCATCATCAACGAGTTGGGCAAGGTCTTCGGCCTGCCACCGCACGAGATCGCCGCGCTCTCCGATGGTGATCCCGCGCGCCCGCGATGGATCGGCAAAGGCGACCGCTTGCAGTTCGGTGGACGGATGGAAACTCCTGTGGCCGGGGACCCGATCATACGCGCGATCCAACGCTACACACCGCGGTTGCTGAACATGCCCAGCCACCTGAGCATCCATGTGGGCGGCGTGCTCATCAGTGAAGAACCGATCACGCACTACACCGCGTTGCACATGCCGCCCAAGGGCTTTCCCACCACGCAGTTCAGCATGGTGGAAGCCGAGGATGTGGGTTTGTACAAGTTCGACATCCTCAGCCAGCGAGGGCTGGGACACATCCGCGACGCGGTCGAACTGGTGGCTCGATCAGAAGATCAGAGGATCAGAGGATCAGAAGATGAGGGCACGGGTGATAGTTGTTCGTTGTTGGTTGTTCGGCGCAATGGCAACGCCTTGGTGGAGGGATCAGCGACCCAAAGGTCCGATCGACCAACAACGAGCAACCAACAACCAACAACCACTATCGACATCCACGACATCGCGCGTTTCAAACAGGATCCGAAGATCAAAGAGATGCTGCGCACTGGCGACACCATCGGCTGCTTCTATGTGGAAAGCCCTGCCATGCGCATGCTGATGAAGAAAATGCAAGTGGAGGATTACAAAGGACTGGTCGCGGCCAGCAGCATCATCCGGCCGGGCGTGTCGAACAGCGGCATGATGCGCGAATTCCTGCTGCGCTACCACGATCCCGAACGCCGCAAGCTGGCGCCACCGAAGCTGCTGAAGCTGATGCCTGACACATTCGGCGTGATGGTGTACCAGGAGGATGTGATCAAGGTGGGCTACGAATATGCCGGGCTATCGCTCGCTGAAGCCGACATCCTGCGGCGCAGCATGAGCGGGAAGTTCCGCAACCGGAAGGAGTTCACGGAAGTGAAGGACAGCTTCTTCAAGGGCGCGCTCGCGAACGGGAATCCATTGCCGGAGATCGAAGAACTGTGGACGCAGATCGTGAGCTTCGGCGATTTCAGTTTCGCGAAAGGCCACAGCGCCAGCTACGCGGTGGAGAGCTACCAGAGCCTCTACCTCAAAGCGCACCATCCGCTGGAGTTCATGGTGGCCGTGGCGAACAATTTCGGAGGCTTCTACCACACCGAGTTCTATTTGCATGAAGCGAAGCGCGCAGGTGCGAAGATCGAAGCGCCGTGCATCAATACCGGTGAAGAGTTATGCTCCCTTCAAAAAGCAATGGGTGGTGAGTGGCGAGTGGCGAGTGCTGCTCCTCTCGACTCCGCTCGAGGTGACAGGCAGCACTCGCCACTCATCACTCATCGATCGCCACTCATTTTCCTCGGTCTCGCCAACATCAAGAGCTTGGAAAGTCACACCGTGCAACTGATCCTGCACGAGCGCCGCCGCAATGGACCGTTCAAGGATCTTCCCGATCTGCTGCATCGTGTGCCGCTTCACGTGGAGCAGGCGCGTGTGCTCGTACGCGTGGGTGCATTGCGCTTCACGGGAAGAAGCAAGCCGCATCTGCTGTGGGATCTCGCGCTGATGCATCACGGCGCGAGCGATGCTTCACGCGATGGCGATCTCTTCATCACCAAAGTGGAACAGCCAAAGCTGCCTGACCTGGAGCACTACCCGCTCGCTGATGCCTATGATGAACTGGAACTGCTCGGCTTCCCGCTGTGCGATCCGTTCACGCTGGTGAATGCGGGATCAGCGGATGCGGATCGCCCAACAACCGATCCCCGGCCTTCGCCGGGGCAGCAACCGACAACCATCCTCGCGCGCGCGATGAGTTCATGCGTTGGCCAAAAAGTGGAAATGCTCGGCTACATGATCCATGTGAAAGCCACCGACACGCACAGCGGCCAGCGCATGACCTTCGGCTCCTTCATCGATCCCGCCGGCGACTTCTGGGACAGCACGCAGTTCCCTTCTGTAGCTGCGCAGTTCCCCTTCCGTGGGCGTGGCGTGTATCGCCTTACCGGCTACGTCGAGGAAGAGTTCGGGCACTTCTCACTGCGCACGCAATTCATGGAGAAGCTGCCGTGGAAGGCGGATCCGAGGTATGGGGAGAAGTGATCATACATTTGGGGCATGTCAACAGCAGAGCTCCGCAAATGGGTGATCGCCCGCGTCAAGCTGACCAAGGACACCGTGCTCCTGCGCGATCTTGAACGCAGGCTGAAGGAAGCCGGCAAGGAGATCGCCGTGTTCGTGACCACGCCCGAACAGAAGAAGGCGATCGCGAAGAGCCGCGTCGCCCTCAAGAAGGGCCGCGTTCGCACTGCGGCTGAAGCGGATAAAGCCATGATGGAATGGCTGGGCAAGTAGTTTGGACAGGGCCTGCGGAGAAGGACCGCGAAGACATCCTCACCTATTGGAAAAAGCGCAACGGTTCGTGGACCTACAGCCTCAAGCTGAACGCACTTTTCCAAGCCTGCGTGAAAACCATCATCAACAACCCGTTCATCGGAAGACCTTCTGACATAGAAGGGATCCGAGTGAAGGCGGTGGAGAAGTATCTCCTGTTCTATGAAGTGACCGGGGACGTGATCGTCATCCATCACATCTGGGATGGGCGAAGGGACTTGACCAAGTTGAAGTTCTGAGGAGACGACTTCCGTGGAAAGCGGATCCGAGGTATGGGGAGAAGTGATCATACATTTGGGGCATTTCAACAGCAGAGCTCCGCATATGGGTGTTCGCCCGCGTCAAGCTGACCAAGGACACCGTGCTCCTGCGCGATCTTGAACGCAGGCTGAAGGAAGCCGGGGAGGCGATCGAAGTCTACAAGACGACCGCCGCTGAACGACGCCTGCTGAAGACGGGGCTCGAAGCGATCAAGAAAGGACGTGTTGTCCCAGCAGCGCAAGCTGACAAGGCCATAGAGAAATGGCTCGCCAAATAGTCTGGACAGAACCGGCGCTCAAGGATCGTAGATCGATCCTGTCTTACTGGACCAAGCGGAACGCTTCCAAGACATACAGCCGGAAACTGTTCCTGCGGTTCCGCGAAGCGACGTTGGTCATTTCCACAAACCCCTACATGGGCCGAGCGACCGACTACGAAGGTCTCCGCGTGATGTTGGTCGGTGTTTACAAGCTCTTCTATTCCGTTACGCCAACAACCATCCATATTGCTCGCGTGATCGATGGGCGAAGGGACCTGTCCAAGTTGAAGTTCTGAGGAGACGACTTCCGTGGAAGCCGGATCCGAGGTATGGGGATCGGTGATGCGTTCTGCAAGTCGCCTTGCTGGTAAAGGGATGGTGAGCGGCGCGTGGAGTGATTAGTTTGGCTGCGCAACACCGATCGGATGTCTCTCTGGAAGAATCTTTTCAGCAATGCCAAGCACACACTTGGATTTGGCGAACACGACAACACGCGACTCATGGAGTTGCTTATCGTTCATAGTCGGACCCACGATCCTAAAGACGCGGATCACGTCTACGAAGAGCTGCTTAAGAAAACAGCGACCCTATTGTTACCATCCATCAATGATGGACATCAGGAAGTCGGCTGGAGGACAATCGCAAGAGGTGAAAAACTGAAGTTGACGACCGTCTTCGATGTCGACGGACTCAAAGTCCTTGGTGCGTTCACAGATGAACAGGCCCTTCTCCAATGGGCGAAACGGCCAACAACCTTCACGACAATGCCCGCTCATTCAGTACTCGAAATGTGTGAGACCGAAGGGATAGGCCGGTTGGTCATTAATAGCGACCATAGCACGATGTACGTTTTGCACGGTGCCGGAGCAAGGTTCAAGAAGTCGACAGTGGAGGAAGCGACGGAAGTGCAGATCGGCACGCCAGCAAGACCATTGAATGACCGGATCCTGGACAAGATGAGGACACGATTCCAACAGCTATCCATCGTGAAGGAAGCATTCCACTATGCACAGACGATGAAAGGGGAACATGCATTGATGATCGGATTGAAAATTGAACCAGTGAACGAGAACTCAAAGCAAGCTGCTCTTCAAGCCGTCCATGAAGCACTAAAGGAAGAGAAGCTCGATCAGACCTTGGACATCTTCATCATACCAATAGACGATTGGCGTGAGAGCCTGACCAAGATCGACAAAGCGCTTTTCTTTAAGCGTGCGGTACAATGATGATGATTCCCTCCGCGCCTCTGCGTTGATCCTCATTCCCCCTCCACCTTCTTCGCATTGTCATCCGGCACGCGGTCGAAGAACAGGTGGTCCGGATCGATGGAGGCTTGGTACGGCTTCTTCGAAAGGTGATAGGTGAAGGTGTTCTCGCCTGTCTTCACGCGTTCGCGCTTTTTGAAGAGCACTTCGCCTTCCTCTTTGCTGTTGCGCGGTTTGGCAAGGAAACCGACATCGATCCAGTCATTCATCGGCACGGGTGTTTCGCGACCGAGCGTGTCCGCGTGGTTCTTCTCGGCGGTAAAGGTCATGGTGATGTCGTAGCTGCTGTCCGGTAGCATGCGGCCCTTCGCGCTCATCAGGCGGTTGTTGTAAAGCGTGATGTACTTGAAGTTGTCCTCCAGCAGATACGTGAGGCTGTCCGGCGTCACTTTGCGCAACTCGCGGTACATGTCCAGTGCGGTGGCGTAGGGCGGCGGCTTGTATGCGAAGCTGTCGATGAGCGCCTTGAACGCCTTGTTCAGCGTGTCCTCACCGATGAAGTCGCGCATGCAGTACATCACCACGCTGGCCTTGTTGTAGTGGATGTAGCCTTGGTTCTCCACATTGAGCAGCGGCACTTCGCGTTGCGTTTCACCGCCGCGCGCGCGTTGGTACTTGTCGCTTTCCAACTTCAGGAACTTGCGCATGTGGTCGCGGCCGAACTCCTTCTCCATCACCATCAGCGCGCTGTATTGCGCCATGCTCTCGCTGAGCAAGGTGGCACCCTGCATGTCGGCACCCACGATCTGGTGCGCCCACCACTGGTGGCCCATCTCGTGCGCCACCACATAGAACACCATGTCGATATCGTCCTTCGCCGTAAAGTCGGTGATGAAACCGATGCTCTCCGAATATGGCATCGTGCCGGGGAAGGCCTGGGCGAACGAGGAGTAGCGCGGGAATTCGATGATGCGCACCTGCTTGTGATAGTAGGGCCCGAAGTGCGTGGTGTAATACGTGAGCGCCTTCTTCATGCTGTTGATCATGCGCGGCACGTTCACCGCGTGGGCCTTGTCGTAATAGACTTCGACATCCACCGGTTGTCCTGCACCGGTCGTTGGCGTCCACTTGTCGCGGGCCACTTCATAGCGCGCGCTCAGGAACGAGTAGAAGTTCATCGATGCGTGGTCCAGTTCGTACTGGAAGTAGTGCTTGCCGTCCGCCATCCACTCCTTTTTCAATGATCCCGGCGCCACGGCGATCTGATCGGCGGC
>JANMKC010000018.1:0-74288 GCA_031371785.1 Flavobacteriales bacterium
AGCGAGACCGTGCGCGACGACTGCCGCGCGCTGATGAAGTTGATGCACGAGCTCACCGGCGCGGAGCCCCATATGTGGGGACCCACGATCATCGGCTTCGGTATCTATCACTACACCTACGCGAGCGGTCATGAAGGCGATGCACCCTTGGCTGCTTTCAGTCCACGCAAACCCGACATGACGATCTACTTCATGCCCGGCACCTTCGCGCAAGAGCCGGAGTTGATAGCGAGGCTTGGCAAGCACAAGACCTCCAAGGCTTGCCTCTACGTGAAGCGACTGGAGGACATCGACATGAAGGTGCTGAAGGCCTTGCTGAAGAAGTCGATCGCGCTGGTGCGGAAGACCTATCCGTAGAAGTAGTCCCCTTTTCAACCGAACTATACATGTTCCGCCAACGTGTATAGAAAACAGCCGTTTTCTATACATATTTGCCCCGACCTGTATAGATGGCCGCCACTTCCTATACCATACACCCCCTACCTCCCGGCCAGCCCGTGGAGACTTCGGCCGTGCTGCGCAAAGCCGCCGAGGCGCACCGCTATCTCGCTGAACTGAAGGGGGTTGCTGGGACGATACCCAACGAGCGGATCCTCGTGGATACCATCTCGTTGCAAGAGGCCAAGGACAGTTCGGCCATCGAGAACATCATTACCACCGACGACGAGGTGTACCGGAGCGACTATCTCACCATGGCCTTCACCACAACGGCGGCCAAAGAAGTGCATCGCTACGCCGAGGCACTGAAGCTCGGCTTCGAAGAGGTACGCAAGTCGGGCGGCATCGGGCTGAACACGATCCTGCGCATACAGGCCAAGTTGGAGGACAACAACGCCGGTTTGCGCAAGTTGCCGGGCACGGTGCTGAAGAACGAGCGTACGCAGGAAGTGGTGTACACGCCACCACAGGACCACGCCATCATTGTGGACCTGATGAACAACCTGGAGAAGTTCCTGAACGACGATGCGCTGATGAACGTCGACCCCTTGGTGAAGATGGCCATTGCGCACCACCAGTTCGAGAGCATCCACCCGTTCTATGACGGCAATGGGCGTACGGGCCGCATCCTGAACATCCTCTACCTCGTGCGGCATGATCTGCTCGATCTCCCGATCCTCTACATGAGCAGGTACATCATCCAACACAAGGCAGACTACTACCGCTTGTTGCAACAAGTGCGTGCCGACGGCAACTGGGATCAATGGGTCCTCTACATGCTGGAAGCTGTTGCGCGGACCTCACAACAGACCATCGCGTTGATCAAGGGGATCAAGGCGTTGATGCAGGAGTACAAACGCCGCCTTCGTGCCGAACAGCCGAAACTGTACAGCCAGGATCTGCTGAACAACCTGTTCCGTCACCCGTACACCAAGATCGACTTCATGATGCGCGACATGGATGTGACGCGCATCACCGCGACACGCTACCTGAATGCACTGGTGGGCATGGGCCTGTTGCAACTCGTGAAGGTGGGTCGAACGAACTTCTACCTGAACAGTAGGCTGTTCGAGTTGCTGAGGAAGGGATCGCTTGCACCGTAAACCGTCTTCGCCCAGAACAATTCCGAACACCCCCGCGTTCGCTACTTGCTTCATCGCCAACCACCCCGCCCGTAAGTTTGCGGCGCCTTCGCCGAAGCCTCCGGCATAGGCGCAAACCGTTCCCAACGCATCAGCATGGCCCGCCAAGGACTCTTCGGTTCCTCCCTCGCAAAGAAATTCTGGATGGCCCTCACGGGCCTTTTCCTTATCACCTTCCTGGTGGTGCACGCGGGCATCAACGCGATGATCTTCTTCAACGACGGCGGGATCACCTTCAACTTCTGGGCGCACTTCATGGGCACCAACCTCATCATCCGCACCATGGAGCTTGTGCTCTTCGCCGGGCTGTTGTTGCACATCATCGATGGCCTGATGCTCTGGTACCAGAACAGCCAGGCGCGCCCGGTGAAGTATGTTGTGGAAAAGGGCAGTGCGAACCGTCGTTGGTACAGTGCGAGCATGGGGATCCTCGGTACGCTCATCCTGCTCTTCCTCATCGTTCACCTCTGGCATTTCTGGGTGAAGACGCGCCACATCATCGGCGATATCGATCGCTATGGTATCGACGCGGAAGGAAAAGAGAACCTCTTCGCGCGCATGGTGGATGTGTTCACCAACAAGTGGATCGTGGTGATCTACGTGCTGGGTTGCTTCTCGCTTTTCTGGCATCTGTTGCACGGTTTCAAGAGCGCGTTCCAATCGCTCGGCATCAACCACAAACGCTACTCGCCGATCATCGCGCTGGCGGGAACGGCCTTCAGCATCATCATCCCTGCGCTTTTCGCCGCAATGCCGATCAGTATGTACTTGGATTGGATACGATGAGCACGCACAAGCCCCGCGCCGGTGGTTGGTTCTTGGTTGATGGTTGTTGGTGCCCAGCACTGGCTGCCATCCAGCCGAACAACCAACAACCAACAACCATCAACTGCTTTTCATGAAACTCGACAGCAAGATCCCGCCCGGCCCCATCGAGAAGAAGTGGACCGATCACAAGAGCCACATCCGCATCGTGGCACCGGCGAACAAACGCCGCATCGACGTGATCGTGGTGGGTACGGGCCTCGCAGGTGGTGCGGCCGCCGCGTCGCTCGCGGAGATGGGCTACAACGTGAAAGCGTTCTGTTTCCAGGACAGCGCCCGCCGCGCGCACAGCATTGCAGCGCAGGGCGGGATCAACGCCGCGAAGAACTACCAGAACGATGGCGACTCGACATTCCGCCTGTTCTATGACACCGTGAAAGGTGGCGACTACCGCGCGAGAGAAGCGAACGTGTACCGCCTTGCGGAAGTCAGCGCGAACATCATCGATCAGTGCGTGGCGCAGGGCGTGCCATTCGCGCGCGACTATGGTGGGTTGCTGGACAACCGCTCGTTCGGTGGCGTGCAAGTGAGCCGCACCTTCTATGCACGCGGACAGACCGGTCAACAGTTGTTGCTCGGTGCATACAGCGCGTTGATGCGACAAGTGGGCAAGGGGGCCGTGACCATGTTCGACCGCCACGAGATGCTCGATGTGGTTGTGATCGATGATGAAAAGCGCGGGAAGTTGGCGCGCGGCATTATCGCCCGCAACCTGATCACAGGCGAGATCGAGCGGCACGGCGCGCACGCGGTGCTGTTGTGTACCGGCGGCTACGGAAACGTGTTCTTCCTGAGCACGAACGCGATGGGCTGTAACGTCACAGCGGCATGGAAGGCGCACAAGCGTGGCGCGTATTTCGGCAACCCGTGCTACACGCAGATCCACCCGACGTGCATTCCGGTGAGCGGCACGCACCAGAGCAAGCTGACGCTGATGAGCGAATCCCTCCGCAATGATGGCCGCATCTGGGTGCCGAAGAGCTTGGAGGATGCGAAAGCGATCCGCGATGGCAAGAAGAAAGGCAGCGACATCGCGGAAGGCGATCGCGACTACTATTTGGAACGCCGTTATCCAGCTTTTGGAAATCTTGTTCCACGCGATGTGGCCAGTCGCGCTGCGAAGGAGCGTTGCGATGCGGGCTTCGGCGTGAACAAGACCGGTGAGGCCGTGTACCTCGATTTCGGTGCGGCCATCGAACGTTACGGCACGCAACAGGCGAACATCCAGAAGATCGAGAACGCATCACCCGAGAAGATCCGCGAACTCGGCACCAAGGTGGTGAGCGACAAGTACGGCAACCTCTTCGAGATGTATGAGAATATCGTGGGCGAGGATCCCTACCTGCACGCGATGAAGATCTACCCGGCCGTACACTACACCATGGGTGGCCTGTGGGTGGACTACAACCTCCAAACAACAGTTCCCGGTCTCTTCGCACTGGGCGAAGCGAACTTCAGCGATCACGGTGCCAATCGCCTCGGAGCATCAGCGCTGATGCAAGGGTTGGCCGATGGATATTTCGTTGTGCCATACACGGTGGGCGATTACCTCGCCGATGACATCCGCACCGGCGCGATCGACACCAAGAGCGCCGCGTTCGATGAAGCCGAGAAGTCCGTCACCGATCGCATCAACCACTTCCTGAACAACAAAGGCACAAAGCCCGTCGATGACTTCCACCGCCGCCTTGGCAAGGTGATGTGGGACAAATGCGGCATGGCGCGCAATGAGAAAGGGTTGAAGGAAGCTATCGCGGAGATCCGCCAGATCCGCGAAGAGTTCTGGAAGGATGTGCGCGTTACCGGAAAGGGGAACGAGTTCAACCAGGAACTGGAGAAGGCCGGCCGCGTGGCCGATTTCCTCGAACTAGGTGAACTGATGTGCATGGATGCACTGGAGCGCAACGAAAGTTGCGGCGGTCACTTCCGCGAGGAGTTCCAAACCCCGGATGGTGAAGCGCTGCGGGATGATGCGAAATACGCGCACGTCTCCGCATGGGAATGGACGGGAGATGCTGGTACTGCGAACCTGCACAAAGAGCCCTTGCAATTCGATGTGGTGAAACTGACGCAACGCAGCTATAAGTAATTAGGGTGATGGAAGGGATAGAGGTAAGGGAGGTAAGGGAAGTAAGGGAGGCAATGGAGGTAAGGGAAGAAATGGATGTCAAGTACCAAGCACGGCGACCATGAACACAACCAACGATCCGACGGTCAGGGATTGGAACATCGAAGGCTATTTCGAAATGGGTGAGACGATTTCGGTTGTGGCCGAACCGGATGGCCGAAAGGTGAATGGTTTCAAGGATCTATGGGTGTGGCAGCAAGGCATGGTGCTGACGAACAAAGTCTATTCGCCCACGCGGAAATTTCCCAAAGAGGAGATGTACGGCCTAACATCGCAGTTGCGCCGAGCTTCTGTATCCGTTCCTTCCAATGTTGCTGAAGGCTGGGCGCGCAATCGAGTCGGCTTCTTTCAAATGGGACTGACCTATGCGCGCGGCTCTATCGCCGAGATCGAAACGCAACTCCTGATCGCCATCGATCAGCAATTCATCACCCCAGAAGAAACGAAGCCGGTCATCGATCTCTTGAACGGCCTCAGTTCGGCCTTGCTCAAATTCATCACCAAGCTGGATGTGAAGAGGCGATGAGGGCGCTCCTCCCTTACATCCATCTCTTCCCTTACTTCCCTTACCATGAAACTGAATCTGAAGATCTGGCGCCAGAAAGGTCCGAACGACAAGGGCCAGATGAAGGACTATCCCGTGAGCAACGTGTCCGAGGACATGTCCTTCCTCGAGATGCTCGACGTGCTGAACGACGAGATCATTAGAAAGGGTGACGATCCGATCGCCTTCGATCACGATTGCCGCGAAGGCATCTGCGGAAGTTGCAGCCTCTTCATCAATGGCGAAGCGCATGGTCCGGGTCGCGGGATCACCACTTGCCAGTTGCACATGCGCAGGTTCACGGATGGCGACACCATCCATGTGGAACCTTGGCGCGCCAAGGCGTTCCCGGTGATCAAGGATCTTGCGGTGGATCGTGGCGCCTTCGATCGTATTCAAGCGGCCGGCGGTTTCGTGAGCGTGAACACGAGCGGCAACCTCGTCGATGGCAATGCGGTGCCGATCCCGAAGGATGATGCTGATAAGGCCTTTGATGCTGCTACATGCATTGGCTGCGGCGCTTGCGTCGCGACTTGCCCGAACGGATCAGCGATGTTGTTCGTTGCGGCGAAAGTCTCACAATTCGCATTGTTGCCCCAAGGCCGTCCTGAAGCCAAGTCGCGCGCGCTGGCGATGGTGGAGCAGATGGACAAGGAAGGCTTCGGCAATTGCAGCAACACAGGCGCGTGCGAGATCGAGTGCCCGAAGAACATCAGCTTGGAGCACATTGCGCGGATGAACAGGGAGTACTTGGCAGCGACGTTGACGAAGGAGTGAGCGATGGCCTTGGACGTTTGTTCCCGATCGGGGCCCGGCTATCTTTCGCACGAGCAACATCCTCTCCCGTGAAGCGGTATTCCCATCTTTTCATTCTCTGGCTTTTGCAAGGAACAGGTTCCGCGCAGACGCCCGAGCTATGGGGCATGACCTCTGGCGGAGGCACCAACCACCTCGGCAGCATATTCAGGATCTTCGGTGATGGCAGCGGGTACGAGACCATCTTCTCCTTCGACTCGCTCTCCGGCTACGGGCCGGAAGGCAGCTTGTGCCTGGCGAACGACGGGCTGCTCTACGGGATGACACGCTTCGGTGGGTTGTCCGACAGCGGCGCGGTATTCCGGATCGATCCAACCACAGGCGTGTACGACAAACTGCTCGACCTCCACGACACCATCGGCGCACATCCGTACGGCGACCTGATGCAGGCGAGTGATGGTCTGCTTTATGGCATGACCTACGAGGGCGGGAATTGGCATCAAGGCACCTTCTTCAGCTATGAGATCGCCACGGGCATGCATACTCGGCTGATCGACTTCACGGGCTACCTCGGCGCTTATCCGTTCCAGAGCGTGGTGCAGTCACCGGGGAACGGCAAACTCTACGGGATCACCCGGTCGGGTGGCTACTTCAACAAGGGTTGCGTATTCAGCTATGACCTGGCAACCGGTCACGCGGAGCACGAGTTCTACGGCTTCGATGACCTGGTGGGAAAGTATCCCACGGGCAACCTGTGCATGGCCCCCAACGGATACTACTACGGCACTACCTCACAAGGCGGCCCTTGGCTCCAGGGGAACGTGTTCCGGTTCGATTCCACGGCGAACGAATGTGTGAACACCTACACGTTCCATGGCGTGTACGGCTCGGATCCGGAGGGAAGTCTGGTCGTTGGTGCGGATGGCAAACTATACGGAACCACCGGTGGCGGCGGCGATCATGGCTATGGTACGCTATTCCGTTTCGCCACGTCGAGCAACGTGTTCGAGATCCTCCATGATTTCGGCGACGGCGGTACGGACGGTCTCGGGCCAAAAGGCAGCCTGCTGCTCGCAAGCGATGGGAACATGTACGGCACGACTTCGACCGGGTACGTCGGAGTGTCCGGTTCGGTCTTCAAATACGATCCAGGCGCGAACGCTTACTCCGTCATCCATCTTTTTGATGAGCCGGAAACAGCCCGGCCAGAAGGCAGCCTGATCGAAGTGAACGCGCCGAACAGCATGGATGAAGCGGGCAGAGAACAAGCCGGGCTCGAAGTGTACCCGGATCCTACATCCGGGCCAGTGGTGGTGCGTTCCTCGAACGATGCCGGACGGATCCGGAACGTGCGGCTTTTCGACCTGCTCGGAATAGAGTTGATCGTTCCGGGAACCCGGGTGGTGATCGCACGGGCCTCCTTGGAACTGGACCTCACAGGACTTGCGTCGGGCCAATACGTGGTGAAGGCGATTGTGGACGATGGTATCCGAAGATGCAAGGTGATGAAGGAGTAAGACCTTCGTCCGGCAACAACGGGAACGTGGCGCACGTCATTTCGATCATCGGAACATGGATGGCGGAAGCCGGTCGGCTTAGTTTCGGCCCAAATGTCCTCCATCACATCGGGCCGACCGATCCAGAGCAAACTCCCCCACGTTCGCACCACCCTCTTCACGGTGATGAGCAAGCCGGTCGGCAACGGCGCAGCGGTCGCTCATACCTTTGAACATGCGCTTGTACTTGGACACTTCGGTTTACGGCGGCTACTTCGAGCCTGAGTTCGAGAAGTGGACGAAGCCGCTTTTCCAAAAGATCATGGACGGCGATCACAAGTTGCTGCGTTCGCCATTGGTGGATATTGAATTGCAGGGTGCGCCAGTCCATGTCCGGAACCTCTTGACGGTGATACCTCAACGTTGTGTGGAACATATAGAAACCGGCAAGCAAGTGGATGACCTTGCCTTGGAATACGTCAAGGCCAAGGTTGTCGGAGAGACCAGTTTCACCGACTGCCAACACATCGCGTTGGCCACGCTCGTTCACGCGGATGTCCTCATCAGCTGGAACTTCAAGCACATCGTGAACGTGCCGCGTATCCGTGGTTACAACTCCGTGAACATGCGGCTTGGACTTGGCCTGTTGGAGATGCGCACACCCATTGAACTTTTTGCACATGGCAGCTAAACCGAACATCCAAGGGTCCATGATGGAAGATCTGCGATCTCTCCGCGACGTGCTGAACAAGAAGCTTCTGGCAATGTCGCCGGAAGAGCGCATCGCCTACATCAATTCCCTCGGCGCGATCGACCCGACGAAGAAAAAGCCCCGCGTGGTGAAGCGAGCAAGGCCCGTGGTCAAGCGCAGGCGTACCGCAGCCAAGCAACGCGCATGATCGTTCGTTCTTCTGCTTTGCCCGTCGTGAAGAGCAAACTCCCCCACGTCGGCACCACCATCTTCACGGTGATGAGCAAGCTGGCGCAGGAGTGCGACGCCATCAATCTGAGCCAGGGCTTTCCGGATTTTCCGATCGACGAGAAACTGAGCGACCTCGTGCATGCCGCTATGAACGCGGGTCACAACCAGTACGCGCCCATGCCGGGCCTGCCCGCGTTGCGCGAGGCGATCGCTGCGAAAGTGGAACGGCTCTATGGCTTCAGCTATGATGTGGAGACGGAAGTCACGGTGACGGCCGGTGGAACGCAAGCCATTTTCACGGCGATCGGTGCGGTGGTGCAACGCGGTGATGAAGTGATCATCGTGGACCCTGCGTACGACTGCTATGCACCGACGGTGGAACTCTTCGGAGGAACGCCCGTGCATGTGCGGCTTGGTGGCAATATGAAGTTCGATGCCGATGCGGTGCAACGGGCCATCACACCGAAGACGCGCGTGCTGATGATCAACACGCCGCACAATCCGGCTGGTACGATCCTGCGCGACGCGGACATGAAGCGCATCGCCGATATGCTGCGCGGCACGGACATCATCCTGTTGAGCGATGAAGTGTACGAGCATCTCATCTTCGAGAACGAGGAGCACGCTTCGGTGATCCGCTATCCGGAGCTGCGCGAACGCGCCTTCGTGATCTTCAGCTTCGGCAAGGTGTTCCACGCCACCGGCTGGAAAATGGGCTATGCGCTCGCGCCGAAAGAGTTGATGACGGAGTTCCGGAAAGTGCACCAGTTCAATGTGTTCAGCGTGAACACCCCGATACAGCACGCGCTCGCCGAATACCTCAAGGACCCGATGAACTACGAGGGCGTGTCCAGCTTCTACGCCGACAAGCGCGACCGCTTCCTGATCGGTCTGCGCGTATCGCGCTTCACGCCACTGGCCTGCGAAGGCAGTTACTTCCAACTGGCCGACTACAGCCGCATCAGCGATGAACCTGATATCGATTTCGCGAAGCGCTTGACGAAGGAGTTCGGTGTCGCCGCGATCCCGATCAGTGTGTTCTACAAGGATCCACCGAAGGACCAACGCATCCTGCGCTTCTGTTTCGCGAAAGAGGGTGAAACGCTGGACAACGCCATCGAGAAGCTATGCGCGATCTGAGGGTGACGCTCGTGCAGAACATGCTGCACTGGGAAGATGCGGCAACGAACCGTGCCATGTTCGCGGAGAAGCTCGCCGCATTGAAGGGCACCACGGACCTCATCGTGCTACCGGAAATGTTCACGACCGGTTTCAGCATGCGCAGCAGGGAACTCGCGGAGACAATGGATGGCGTTACCGTGAAGTGGATGATTGAGCAGGCGCTTGCATTGAACGCCGCGATCTATGGCAGTGTGATCATCGCCGACGGCGGCAACCATTTCAATCGCGGGCTGTTCGTTACGCCGTCAGGACAAGTCACAGCATACGACAAGCGCCACCTCTTCCGCATGGCGGAGGAGAAGGACAACTATGCGCGCGGCGACAAACGTGTGATCGTGGAACTGAACGGCTGGCGGATCCTCTTGCAAGTGTGCTACGACCTTCGCTTTCCCGTCTTCGCACGCTCCCGCAGTATTGCGGGACGCAGCGACTATGACGCGATCATCTACGCGGCCAACTGGCCGGAGGCTCGGCGTTACCCATGGAGCCAATTGCTGATCGCCCGCGCGATCGAGAACCAGTGCTGTGTGATCGGCGTGAACCGCGTGGGCATGGATGGAAAAGGACACCACTACACAGGCGATTCCGTGGCGATCGATGCGAAAGGACAGGTGTTCGCTTCGTGCGATGCGGGCCAGGAACGTATCATCACTTGCTTGCTCGATCGCGCTGCGCTCGACGACTTCCGTGAGAAGTTCCCGGTGGAAAAAGACGCTGACGATTTCGAACTGCGCCTTTAGCGCATGATCGTGACGTGGCCCATCTGGTTCTGCTCGAACCCTTCGGTGCCGTCCCGCTTCTCGATGAACTTGTAGCCCATCCGCCATACATACACATCGTTGGGCGCTTCGGCACCGTTCACCTTCCCATCCCAACCCAGCGCAGGGTTGTCGGTATGGAAGATGACCGCGCCCCAGCGATCGAATACGTTGATCTCGAACTGGCCGATGCTCTTTCCGACAACGTACCACACGTCGTTGATGCCGTCACCATTCGGTGTGAATGTGTTAGGCACATAAATGCTCGGCGGACAGAACTCGTTGACCACCGCTGAATCCTGCTGGCTGCAATCGAACTGGTTGGTGATGCTGACATAGTACCAACCGTATGCTCCCGCAAGGATCACTTGCGTGTTCTCACCGGTGCTCCAATCGTAGTCGCTGCCATTGTTGCCCCCGCTGATCACCACGTAGTGCGGCTCTTCATCCAGACAGGTGAAGTACGCATGTGTGCTGAGACGTGAAGGTCGTGGATTGAACGTGGCGAAGAGGCTGTCCGCGCCAGTACAGAAACCGTTGTTCACCTGCACACTGTACGTTCCGGTATGCGCGACGGAAATGCCTTGGGTATGCTCGCCGGTGCTCCAACTGAAAGCAGCACCGGGATTCCCGGCGTCGATGTCAAGGATGTCCCCTTGGCACAATACGGTATCGCGTCCGAGGTCCACCAACGGATAGCCAACGAGGGTTATGACCGCATCAAAACTGCTGCTGCAATGAGCGCTGTTGGTAACAACCACCGTGTATGTACCTGATGCATTGGCCAGGATCTGCTGCGTCGCCGCATTCGTATTCCACAGGTAGGTGCAACCCGCGTTGCCCGCGTCGAGCGTTACGGGTTGATCGATGCAGGAGGTGTGGTCGGCAAGCACATCCAGGGGAGAAGCGATCACCGCCAGCGTGATGGAATCACTGGCCGAACATCCGCCATTGCTGGCTTGCACGCTGTATGTGCCGCCGGTGGTCGCACTGATCGATTGGGTGTGCGCGCCGGTATTCCATGAATAACTGAGGCCGGGCACGCCTGCATCGAGCAGCAGTGACTGGCCTTGGCAAAGCGTGGTGTCCGGGCCGAGATCAAGGACGAGTACGGGCAGAAGCAGCACGTTCGCATCGAAGGTGGTGCTGCATTGTTGTGGTGTAGTGACGGTGACACCATAGGTTCCGCTCTCCTGGACGATGATGCTCTGCGACATCGCTCCTGTGCTCCACAAGTAGGTGCAACCGGCATTGCCCGCATCCAGCGTCGGTGGTGCACTGACGCAGGTGGTCACATCCTGCAACACATCGATCGGCATCGCATTGAAGGCCACATGCACGGAGTCGGCACGATGACATCCTTGTGCGCTCGTCGCCGTCACACTGTAGGTGTTCGTCTGCGCCACGGTGATCTGTTGCGTGTTCTCGCTGGTGCTCCATAGCACGCCATTGCCGGGGCTGTTGGCGTCGAGCACGAACGAATTCGCGCCGCACAGCGACGTATCAGGACCCAGCTCAAGGGCTGGCAGTGGGTGGATCGTGACGAAATAACTCTTCACCGCTTGGCAGCCCTGCTGATCGGTGATGGTGCAGATGTAGTTGCCCGATGTGGAGACCACGATGGTCTGCGACGTTTCATTGGTGTTCCAGTCATAGCTCGAACCGGGGAATTCGGCATCGAGGACGAGGCTTTGATCCGCGCAAGCGGAAAGGGTGATCGGAGTGATCATCGTGTCGAACGCATCGTTCACGCTCACCGAATCGCTCACGCCGCAGCCGAACGCATCGGTCACGGACACATGGTAGGTGGCTGTGGTATCGAAGAGGATCGTCGGGGACTGGATGTTCCCGGCGTTGAGCAAAGCGGCATCCGTCCACGTGATCGTCGGCGAGGGCACGTTGTTGATCACGTTCAACTGGAAGCCGTTCGTGTTGCAAAGGGTCTGGTCGTTACCGGCATCGATGGTATAGGCCGGGCTCACATCGATCGTGATCGCATCGCTGAGCGAGCAGCCGCTGGCGGTTTCGGTGGCGGTAGCGGTATAGGTCGTGTTCGCGGCAGGTGTCGCTGTGGTGTTCGGTGCGGTAAGGCTGCTGAGCGTGCTGTTGTTCGGTGTCCAAACGAGGCTGTATGGCGAACCACCGATCACGGTGGCTGTGAGCTGGCTGTGTTCGCCTTGGCAGAGATGCGGGTCGGTCGCGGCGACATCGATGCTTTGCAGCTGTCCCACGGTGATCGTCACTTGTGCATTGTCAGTGCAACCATGGTCCGTTGTGGCGTTCACCGTGTAAGTGGTGGTGGCCGCAGGTGTCGCGATGGGGTTGGCGATGGCCGCATTGTTCAGGCTGCCGTTGTTCGGGGTCCATGCATAGGTGACCCCGGTTCCCGAAGTCGGTGTGGCCTGCAATTGCACAGGTGTTCCTGCGGTGCAGATGGTGCTGTTCCCGCCCGTTACCACATCGAAGGCCGGAGCGACATTGATCGCGATCGAAGCGCTGAACTGGCAACCGCTCGCGTTCGTGGCGACTGCCGTGTAGGTCGTATTGCTCAACGGGGTTGCCAACGGCGTCGCCGATGTGCTGTTGTTCAACCCTGTTGTTGGCGACCAAGAGAAAGAGATCCCCGTATTGTCATAACGCGTGATCATCACGTTGTCGAGCGCCCAGTTGTCGGTGCCCGCGCCGGAGTTGTTCAGTTGCGTCCATCGGAAGCGGGTGCTCGTGGTCTGCGCGGCGGAAGGCACAGCCACGGTCACGTTGGTCCAGTTGGGAAAGGCCGCTTCGTTGAGCGTGGTGATCGGCGACCACGCCACACCGTCCGGACTGTACTCGATAAGCACATCGTCCCCCGGCTCGGCATCATCGCATGGCGGAGCGCCTGCCGCGATCCGCAGGCCGAAATGCAGGAACGCACCAGTGCTCATGTTCAAGGGACCTGTCAGCGCGCGACGCGTTCCGGCACCATCGAAGCGCAACGCGGTACCGCTGATGGATCCACAGATCGCGCTGAGCGAGCAGCCTTGCACGGAAGACCAGAGCGCAGTGAGCGAGCCATCGAACGGATCGTAAGCCGCGACCCGTTCGGCGCGAGCGGTGAGCGTGTTGTTCTCGCCGGAGCAAAGGGCGCTGTCCGATGCGGTCACGCTGATCCCGACCAGGTCGCTCGCGTCCACGTTCACGAACACGCTGTCGCTCACCTGGCCGCAGCCTACGGGACTCACGATGTCCAAGCGGTACCAAGTGTCGGTGCTCGGGTACGCGATGGGGTTCGGGATGGTCGCGTCGCTCAATCCGGACGTCGGTGTCCAAGTGAGATCGAACACATTGGGATCGGGGGCGGGAACAGCGTTCAATTGCACGCCGTTGTATTGGCAGATGCTTCCCGATGGGAGTCCGTTCGCGGTAACATCCAACGTCGGTTGCGCAGGCACGCCGACCTGCCACTCGTAATGTTCGGGACAACCACTGACCGGCAGTTCGCCATTGAGGATGTAGGTGTCGTTCTGCTGTGGTGTGAACGTGTACGAACTGCCTGTATGGATCACCGTAGCGGGATCGCTGGCCGTTGTCCACTCGGCGTTCACAAGTACATCGGGCGAGCTGAGTGTGACCGGATCGGAACTGCAGATGATCGTTGGAGGCGGGGTCGCTGGGATCGCCACGCTGCTGATGCCGTAAGCATAGCTCTCACCCGTGCCGGTGCCGCTCGCATACGCGACGAAACCTCCGCTGGCCGTGAGCCGGTGCGTGCCGGCGGTCAATGTGATCTTCGCCATGGACCAACCCGCGCAACCGGTGTATGTCTGGAACAGGGCCGCGTTCACGGTGGCCCCGTCGATGGCGAGTTGTGCGATGTTGGCGGTCGGCATCAGCACGCTCAACGAATGTGCGGTGATCTGTGGCGAAACGATCGTGGCGAAGGTGGCTGCGGTGCTGCGGCGTTCATCCGGTACCAGTTCCACCATTGACGGATCGCCGTTGCCCGCGCAATTGAAACCCTCCATCAGTTCGACCACGCTGATCGGAAGGTTCGCTGTGATGCAAGTCGCCGCGGTTGCCCCGTTCACTTCGATGCGTTGGCCCGCGTTGAGGAGGATCGGTGCCCCGCCATCGACGGAAACCTGCGTACCGGCCTGATCGGCGAGGATGCGATAGGTGTAACTGGTTGTCGCGTTGAAGGTGACCGTGTGGAACGAAGTGCCCCACTGGTCCGTGGGCACCATCTCTTCGAACACGTGATCGCAAGCGGGGCAGCCCACCGGAACGTTCGCGCACATGCTTCCGCTGAAGACGGCGAACGGGCGGCATGGCCCGCTCTGTGCGGTGCCCGCGACGGAAGTGCCCGTGACATCCAACGCGGCCAACGCGCCTTGCATCTGGTAGGTCTCGCCCCTGTTCAACGATACATTGAACGGAACGCCTGCGGGATGTCCACCGACCGTGTTCACACTCGGTGTGATCGTGATCTGCGTTCCGTCCTGAGTGGCGACCACGACCAGTTCGCTCTTGTAGAAATCGGTGAAGCCCGGTAGTCCACGGTATGCTTCCGCGCGGTAGGTGGTACCGAGCGACTGCAGCGGCAGTACTTGCGCCGCGTCCGTGGTGAAGCTCTGGAAACTTATGGCCGTTACCGTCACGCTGTCCATACTCTGCACAAGTACACCCTTGTTCGCGATCGCTTCGCTGCCTACATGTTCGGCGGTGTTCGGGACGATGACGGTCGTAAGCCCGTTCGCGCTCACATTGAATGGCGTGCTCCATCCCGTGAGCGGCATGCTCACCGTGCCGGAGGTAGCATTCTGTGAAGCGATGTTCAATCGCAGGCTTTGAGCGCCATAAGCGTTCTGCAAGTAAGCCACCCAGAACTCCTTGCCGCGCGTAGCGAGCGGAGCGGTCTGTGCGAAGATCGTCGTGCCCATAACGAGGCCGACGAGAGCTGCGGAAATGCGCGGTTGTGTCGTTGTAGCCACCGAAGAGTTCGCATCCCGGAACCAACAGGCCGGGTTTGATGCGGCCCTTGCTACGGAGATCCATGGGCAAGGTTCCTCGTCGAACAGGAACTCTGGGGCGACCGGCCCGGAATTTCGGCCGACCGATGATCACCCTCTTCGTTGCCAGTGATCAGCGATCCTTCACGACCCAGTCCACCACTACCTCCCACCCGGCGCGCACGTTCACTTGGTCCGCTTGCCGGAAAACGCGTTCGGGCTGGCGGTGCGCTCGCAAGGATCCTGTGGACCACCGACCATCATCATTGTTGTCCGCGATGAGTTTGAGTGTGTAAACCCCAGCGGTCGTTCCGGGCCGTTCGAAGCGGTGCGGCAACGAGGTGAACCGATCCGAGAACACCACGCCTCCTTGGGCGTTGATCAGTTGAAGGATGAAAGGCCCCTGGACCACTGTCGAGCTATCAACGGAAAGGTCCACTTTCAGATCACCGACCTGCGCGGCGGCTTGTGCGCCGAGGGCGATACGCAGTGTGTCGTTGCCGCTTCCATAAATGTCTTGGATCGCACCGGGCAGCAGTTCGAGGGCGGCGCTGTGGCCTTCCGGCAGCTTGGCGCGCAACAGCAATTTGCGAGGCATCAGGGTGTCGATCACCAGGTCGAAAGGAAGGGTCATTGAATCGCTCCGTAAGGTGATCCGTTCAGGATGTATCCGTGCGATGGGCCGCGTGGCAATAAGCAACTGATCACCGCTCGCGGAAATGCCCCCGCTCTTCGCATCCACATAGAACGGCATCTTCCGCAGGACCCGGTATGTGAGCGTGTCGATCACCCCGCTGCTGTCCGAAACGGCGAAGTGCTGGTCGGCGAGCAGGGTGGTATCGGAAGGCCACAGCAGCACCGTGTCGCGTGTCGCGTTCCATTCGGGCCACCAAGTGAGCGAGCCGCCAGTGCGGTCGAGCGCGCGGAGATCGAGCCGTTCCTCATATCGTGCGAGCACTGCCCGACATCCGCGATCAGGTTGCACGATGGCCTCGATCACTTGCTGCGTCGGAGCCGGTTCACGGAACATCCGAAGCGCCTGCGGTAGGCTGTCGCGCGGATCGATCACATCATCAATGAAGGCGATGTCCTCGTTCGGCAGGTCGTAGCGGTAGTTCGCGTTCTGGTCGCGCAACGCATGCAAGCGATAGTGGCCGCCGCGCAAATGCCGCAGTTCGAAATGGCCAGCCTTGTCTGTGCGAGTGAAATAGGCAGGGCGTCCTGCGGTGAAGCCCAGCGGGTCGGTATCCTCGTGCAGGACCACGAGCACGCTCGCTTCGGGTTCCGCTGTGAACGCATCGCTCACGGAACCGGTCACGCGCAGGCTATCGAGCACGTCACCCGTGGACATCACATAGCTCAGCCCGGAAGCCGCGTTGCCTTCAGTAAGGTCTACCACCGCTTCGCCAATATTGAAGGTGTAGGTGGTGTTGGCACGCAGTGGCGCTTTCAATGTGATCACCACATCGCGGCCACCGCTCACGAGCACATCCGGTACGTGGTCCAGCGGGGGTGAAACGAGCAGGCGCTCACGTATGCGGTCGAGCTTCACGCGTTCGTTGAAACGCAGCACGATGCGATCACCTGTGAAGCGCACGGTCCTGTCCGGTGGATCAGCACTGAGCAGTATGGGAGCTGTGATGTCCTTCGCTCCGCCTTCCGGTTCGCGCACCTGTGCGCAGGCGGCCAACAGGCAAATACAGAGGACCGTGGCGGCCTTTCGCGTCATTCGAACAAGGGCTCCAGCAGGTCGCACAGGCGTTGGAGGGCATGCGCGTCCACATCGCTGAAATCATTGGGCGTGATGCTGTCGATATCGAGCACGGCGGCAATACGGCCATTGCTGTCGCGCACGGGCACCACGATCTCGCTGCGGGTCCGCGCGCTGCACGCGATGTGCCCGGGGAACTGGTCCACGTCTGGCACCACCATCACCTTCTCTTCCGCCCAAGCGGTGCCACAAACGCCTTTGCCATGCGCGATGCGGCTGCACGCCACCGGCCCTTGGAAGGGCCCCAGGACCAATTCGGCACCAAGCACGCGATAGAAGCCGACCCAGTGCCAATTGAACGCTTCGCGCAAGGCCGCGCTCATGTTCGCCATCGCGGCAATGAGGTCGCGCTCTTCCTCCAATAGCGCCATTACCTGCGGCGCAAGGGCTGAATAGATCGTTACGCGATCACCCGTGGAGGGAAGGATCAACTGCTCGGTCATGGTTCTTCAACGCTGGATGTTCCGGCGACGGGGCTGCGAAAGTACCGGCTCACGCGCAAGCGCAGGTGAACACGCTGAGCTTGATGCCCGGCACCGCGGACAAGGCCATCGCGCATGCTTCGATCGTTGCGCCGGTGGTGATCACGTCGTCCACGAGAAGCACATGCGCGTTCCGCAATGCATCCGGATCGGCAACGTGGAACGCCTCCTTCACATTG
Source organism: Flavobacteriales bacterium (assembly GCA_031371785.1). Classification (GTDB taxonomy): domain Bacteria; phylum Bacteroidota; class Bacteroidia; order Flavobacteriales_F; family PHOS-HE28; genus PHOS-HE28. The sequence continues at coordinate 17,612 of JANMKC010000018.1, forward strand.
CTCCATCGTTCCAAGCGGCCGCGTTTGGTCTGCGTCCGGGTACTCACCACACGCAGCAGTTCATCGCCGAGGTTCTTCAACGGCCATACCTCGCGCATGCCGTCCACCAGCACTTGTGCTTGATTGAAACCGCGCTGGTGCAGCTTGCGCGGATGCAGTGGCACAGCGAGGGCCGTATCCACATCAGCGAAGCGGCGCGAGGACATCGTTTCGCGGGCCATGCGTCGGCCGAGTTCAAGGCCCACCTCGCGATCGCCCTTGTACTTCAGCCGGTGGAGCATGTGCTGTACCATGCCGTCGCGCGCGAATTGCAACATGGCGCTCGCGGCCATGAGCGGGAGTTTGCCCCAGAACAACTGCTCCACCTTGTTGCGCGCATCGTCGTGGAAACGCGTGAGCGGCAGATCCTCCGCACAACGCAGGCAGATACTCTCCTCGAAGCGCATCAAGGCACCGTCGCAGGCCGCGCATCGCCGGGGCAGAAAGAGGCCAACGAAATCGTAGAGTGCGTTATGTGAGGGCTGTTCCACGGGTTCAATACTTTGTTGAAAACGGCGGTGGGGCCGAAAAGTGCCCATCAGCGCCCAAGGTAACTTCGCCGCGCCGGTACCGCAGGGGTGCCGGAACATTCCCTATGATGGACCAACCCACACCTGTTCCGCAGGAACGCAAGAACCGATCGAACGCACTGCTGCTCGCACTGGTAGTGCTGCTGCTCATCAGCAACGTCGTGCTCCTTTATCTATGGTCGCAACGGGGCGATGAGAAGGTCGCACTGGAGAAACAGGTGACCCAGGGCACGGAGAAGACCGACAACGTTACCAAGATGCTCGAAGACATGCTCGCGCAGTACGACACGCTGAGCACGAAGAACGAATCGTTGACCGCTGAGATGGAAGGGCAGAAGCAGCAGATCGAATCGCTGATGCAGAAGGTGAAGAACGGCCACTACGACCTAGTGAAGGCGAAGCGGGAAGCGGAAACCCTGCGCAGCATCATGAAGGGGTACATCGTTACCATTGATTCGCTGAACCACCTGAACCAGGAACTCACCTCGGAGAACCTGAACACCAAGCAACAGCTTGGGGAAGTGACCGGGCAGAAGCAAGCGCTCGAAACACAGAGCGCCGAACAGAAAGCGATCATCGCCCGTGGATCGGTGCTGCGCAGCACCGTGATGACAGCCGGCGGGTTCTTCGAGCGTGGTAGCGGCAAGCAGGTGGACACCCAGCGGGCCAGCAAGGCCGATCAGATCAAGTGCTGTTTCACCTTGGGCGAGAACCTCACGGCTACGGCGGGCAACAAGATCCTCTATTTGCGCATCATCAGCCCCGATGGCTCGGTGCTGCCCTCCAGTGAACCGGACAACCGGTTCAAGTTCAATGGTGTGGAAGGCGAGTTCAGCGCGAAGCGGGAAGAGGACTACCAGAACCAGCCTCTCAGTACATGCATCTATTGGAAGGCGACCGGCAAACTGACGAGCGGGCAGTATGTGGTGGAGGTATATGAGAGCGGGGGAACCGTGGGCACCACGTCGTTCAATCTGAAATAGTCCTCCTCAGAACCTGTTTTCAAAGTCCCTTCCAACGCAGCCCCGATGTACATCGGGGCGCAGAGGCAGGGTTGAAAAGGAAGATCGGGCGCGCGGAGGATCCCGACGAGTCGGGACTCTGCGTTCTCAAAAGCTCTTGTCGCGATCCAACTCTGCGTCCTTCGCGCCCCGATGTACATCGGGGCTGCGTTTGAATATGGACCACGCCATCCACGACCTGTTGCGAACAGGTTCTCAGAAGAACGCGCGCACCTGTACGCCTCCGACATGGATCACGGGCGTGCCTTCGCTATGCCGTCCGTTGTAGGTGAGATCCAGCTGTAAGTGATCGCTGATGCGTCGCTGTATGCTGACGCTCCATGTGGCGTTGGCACCGGGCTTCAGGCCGCCGAGCATCTCGTTCCCAAGTGAAGATGAGGCCACACCATCGTATGAGATGTTCACGATATTGGTGTTCACTTGTATGGATCCCTTGCCCGCATTGTTGTAGCGCATCTCGACACCACTGTCACGGATCGTCGCCTTTTCACCTCCAAGCTCCAAGCGGTTCTTTTTCTCGATGTACTTGAACTGGGCCGAAATGCGGAAGCTGGTACCGGGTTGCCACGTGAGTTTGGGCCGGGTGGCTTGTTGATCGATGGCGAAGGTGCGACCGCTGAGCAGATCGCTGTTGCTGTTGCTGCGGCCTTTTTCCCCTTCCACTTCCAGCGTCCAGTGCGGCGTGGTGTTCCAGCGCACATGCACGATGTCGCTTTCCCGCAGCCGCGTCTCGAAGCCATTGAGCAGAAGACTCTTGTTGCGATCGCTCTGGTGGCTGTGATCGATGCTCCATGTTTGGCTGCTGCGATCATAGTACACGGTGTTGCGCAACGATCCGGTGAAAGAGGTGAGCGCGGTGTCGGCGGGATCGAGCCGGAAGGGATCCAGCGCTTCCTCCACGCGATCGGCCCCTGTTTTTCGTTCGGTACGGAAGCTGGCCATGTCGCTCCATTTCCCGAGGAATCCCTTGACCCCCTTCGCATCGGACCATACCGCATTGGGGCGAAGTTCAGCGGATGTGCTGAGCTGGTTGTTGAAGGTGCGCACGTACTGGTTCGTTTGCGTGTAAGCGCGGATGTAGTCCGCTTCGTAGCCGAAGTTCGCCACCTCGAATTCATTGAGCTCTTTGATGCCGTTGGCGTTGTAATCGATCCACACATACGTGCCCTGCCCGGCGGGCACCTGCACATAAATGAACTCGCGCCGTTGTTCGAGCCCGCTGCCGAGCTCATAGAACACATGCCAGTTGAACGCTCCTTTCCAGAGTGTGAGATCGTGTTCGATACGTGCAAGCCACGTGTCTTCCGGTTTTTGCGACACGATCGTGGTGTCGATGATGCGCAGGCTGCGATAGGTGAAGGTGAGCCCCAACCTCCTGCGCGGATCGGAACGCAGCGCCAGATCCGCTGAGTACGTGGTGGCTTCGGTGCTGCGGGCGAGCGCCCCGCCTCTCAACGCCTGCTCGTAGCGCTGACCACCGCTCAGGCCATAGTGTGTTTTCGCCGAATCGCTGTTCTGCGCGAAGGCGGTCCAATCGAAGAACTGGTAACTCCCCGCGATGAGCGCACCGCTCGTGTCGCTGCGGAAGCGGTTGCGCTCCTGCTCATCGCGTACGCCGATGGAGATCCATTTCATGTGCCGCGCGAAGCGTGCCTTGTGCCGGAGAAAATCGCTCACTACCGAGTTCGCCGAAGTGCTGAGCGCGCTACCGTCGACCGCCACGTCGTACTTGCCAGGATGCATATCGCATTCGAGCGACTGTCGGTATCCGGTGTAGCGCTGGGAGATCCGGAAGGTGGAAGAGGACAACTTCGCCACACCGCGCTTTCCTGCTCGCAGCGCCAGGCTCAGGCTCGCGAGCATCTGGTCATTGTCCTGCGGAACGAGCAATGCGTTCCAATTGCGTTCGAACTCCACCGGGCGGAATCGCTCCACCGGACGGAAGGTTCGCGCGATCCACTCGTTGTCCGTGCCGAGCACCAATCGCAGCGTCGTATCCGAAGTGCTCAGCGGGAAAGCCTGTTCCGCCCCCGCGCGCAACGCCACACCCTGGTTGTCGCCATCATCCGTCGAGCTGAACGTGTTGCGATCATCATTGCTCCAGGCCAGTTGTGTCCATGCCTTCGTGCGGTCCCCGAACCGGTGGGCAGCTCCTATCTCAATAACCTGCTGCGCGCGTGGCGGCACCAATACACGCACAGGGGCATAGTTGCCGCGATGCACGATCGCCCCCCCCACCGTATCCGGCCCCAGCCATTGGAACACGCGCCCGTTCGGGGTGAACTCTTGCTGGACATAATCGCCTTTGCCCGCGCCCACCACACTGAACGATACGCGGTAGTGCGCGCTGTCGGTGTTCGTGTTGTATACATAGACCGGATCGTAGCCGAGCGAATCGCGCTTCAGGTAGAGCACTTCGTCCACGCTGAACGCGACACTGTCAACACCGGGTGTGGTAGCTGCGAGCGGATCATCACCCGCCGCCGTTAGCGCGCGCTTGTCCGCATCGGAAAGTGTTTGCTGCAACGGTTGGTTCTTGCTGTCCTGTTCGGTGTACACATCGGCATGCAGTTCGGTACGGCCGAGTACCCATGCGTTGGAAAGTCGCACCAACGAGCGTGCGTAGTTCTTGTCGCTGTACTGGAACTCCACCGTGATGCGCCGGTCCTTCGTGATCAGGCGCTTGGTGGTGAAGGTGACCTCCGCCGTGTTGTAGTCGATCACGTAATCATTCTCCTGCCCACGTGACAAGAGCTGACCATCCACGAAGACGCGCTCGGTACCGCTGAGCACGATGATGAAGAGTCCACCGTCCTCGGAGTTCAACCGGTACGGGCCTTGAACGCCTTCGATCCCCTGGATGATGTTGCGCGCGAACTTGCCTTTGCTGATCGCCGCGCTGATGGCCAGCGAACCGTGCGCGCCGTCCTCCTTTCCGAGCAACGTGGAATAACCGATGCCTTTCGTTTTTTTGAGGTACGTGAGGAAGTGGCTCTTGGGGCGTTCAAGCACGAAGTCGCCCGCGATCAGTTCCTGCCGCTCGTCATAGAGCTTGATGAACACGCGATCGAAATCCTGCAGTTCCGCCGTATTGCCCCCCGCCTGTATCGGGATGTTGTTGTCGGTGACCGAAGCGAGCACGCTGATGTGCTCGGTGAGTTTCCCGCTCAGTTCCAAGTTCAGTGCGCTGTTCACGCTCAGGTCCTGGTTATTGCCGAAGAGTATGCCGCGTGAAATGCTGCCGCTCTTGTTCAGGCCATGTATGCCGAGCGGGTCCTGGTCCTGTTTCGTGGGAACGTATTTGAAGGGATCCGCACGATCGGGCGAGGTGTTCAGCAAGCGGTCCGGGTCTTTGTGGCGAACTGGCCCGGCGAGCAACATCGGCAGTACGCGATAGCGGGCGATGAGCGTATCGGCGGGGGCACCCTTGCGCCGTATCAGTGCGCCGTGCCAAGGGTCCAGGCGGTAGAACGCGGTGTCGATCGCCAAGCTATCGCGCCAAAGGCTGAACGAACCCGGCGCAACGCTCATCGAGTCCACTTGCACCGTATCGCGATCGAGAACGATCGGATGTGATCGCAGGTTGCGCAGGTCTTGGGCGATCATCGAAAGCCACACCACCTGCGCCGCAAGCAACAGACCCGCTCTGCGAGCAGCGCGTTCTGCATGACGATGGCGGAAGGGGATCAACGGAGGGGGCACTGAGGGCGCGGGCTGGAAATTATCCCGGATCGCTGGGGCGGCCGGGGATCGTCCATCAAGAAACGCATGTTGGTAACGCCGTTCCGGGCCGGTCGTTGCCCGGAGAGGGTCCGGATACATTTGATCTTCTCCTATGCACGCCGGCTTTCCCACGCCTTCCAGCCGAACGGCATGGCTCTTCCCTTTGGCATTGCTCGCGGCATGTGGTGGCCCGCCCGGACCGCAGCGCACGAACGGAACCCGGTTCGGTGGGGTGTTCAACATGAACGAGACCGAGGCACTGCGGAGCATTTTCCCGCCCACGCTCACCCAATCCTCGGCATTCCGGATCATGTCCCAAGTGTATCAGGGACTGGTGGCCTTCGATCCGAGCGACCTCCACATCATCCCCTGCCTGGCTGAACGTTGGGACGTGGACGCCACGGCAACACAGTACACCTTCCATTTGCGGCCGGGCGTGCGGTTCCACGATGATCCAGCGTTCGCTGATGGCATTGGTCGCGAACTCAATGCGGATGATGTGCTGCGATGCTTCACACTGCTCTGCACACAAGGCCCCGGCGATGAGATGTTCTGGCTTTTCCAGGACCGTGTGGAGGGTGCGAACGCCTTTTATGAAGGCTCCGCCCATGGTCGTCCTCCGGATGGTGGGGTGAAGGGGATCACACGGATCGACGAGCGGACCATACGGGTCTCGTTGACGCATCCTTCACCGAATTTCCTGCAGATCATCGCACACCAAGGTTGCTGGATATGGCCGGAAGAACTCACTCGCGCATACGGGGATGACCTGAACGCGCATGCCATCGGGACCGGACCGTTCCAACTGCATGGGGTGCATCCGGGCGAAGCGATGGTGCTGGAGCGCAACCCGCACTATTGGGGACGCGATGCGCGGAACGATGCCTTGCCCTACCTCGATGCCATACGCGTCACCTTCGCCGAGGACAAGAACATGGAGTTCGAGGAATTCCTCAAAGGCCGTGTGACCGTGCTCGTGGAATTACCGGTCGAGCGGTTGGGGGACCTGAAGGATTCGGTGGACGCCACCACGGGGCGACAACGCTTCGCAATGCGGGCCATGCCAGCGCTCATCACACAGTTCTATGGCTTCGATGCCCACCACGCCCCCTTCAAGGACCCCTTGGTGCGGAAGGCGTTCGCCATGGCGATCGACCGGCGCTACCTGGTGGATTCCGTCCTGAACGGGATGGCCATCCCCGCATTGCACGGTCTGGTGGCACCGGGCCTTGCGGAATATCCGTATGACCAGGTGCCCGGCGTGCGTTTCGCGCCGGACAGCGCGCGGAAGCTGCTGGCCGAAGCCGGTTACCCGGAGGGCAAAGGCTTTCCTTCGATCCAGTTGCAGGTGAACGCGGACGGTTTCGGTTACGTGCGCGTGGCGGAAGCTGTTCAGGATATGCTCCAGCGCGTGCTGCATGTGCCCATTTCGATCAGTGTGCTCCCTGCTGACAAGCACTACGATCATGTGGACCGCGGCAAGGTCCGCTTATGGCGTGAGGGCTGGACCGCGGACCATCCCGACCCGGAGAATTTTCTCGCCCTGCTGTACGGGAAGAACGCCGTACTGGACACTTTGCTGCCAGCCTCCATCAATAAAACACGCTATCACAGCAGCGCGTTCGACGAGCACTTCGCCCGTTCGCTCCAGACCGAGGACAAGAACGAGCGCATGAAGGAACTGGCCGCGGCCGAAAGCATAGCGATGTCCGACATGCCATTGGTTCCGCTTTACCACGAGCGTGCAGTGTTCCTGCTGCAACCCTGGGTGCGCAACCTGCACATCAACGCCATTGAATACCTCGATCTGGAAGCGGTGTGGTTCGACCACCCGCAGATGCCGACGCGCTAAGTCCTGCGCGTAGCGATCATTTCGTAGACCAATTGCTTGGCCAGCGGAACGAAGGTCTCGATCGCGGGCAAGGACAGGTCCGAAGTGAAAGCGAACACCGCCGGATTGGGCAGATCCGTGCAGCGCTTTACCAGATCCGCCTTCACATGTTCATAGGTGCAAGAGAAATCAAGCACGTAGCGGGTCATATAATGTGTGCGCAGGATCTGGCGATGGAGAGGACCCGCGCGATGGCCGAGCGCGGAAAGCGCATAGGCATAGACACGAGCCTCGCGACCTTGATGCAGAAGCAAGTAGCCCTCGTCCGTCCACAGCGGCAGCACGCCGACGGGTTCGAACCGGATGCGCCCGGCCAACTGCTCCCGTAGTTCGGCACCACGATCCAAGGCATTGTGAAGTTCGGGCATCGCTTTGCTGATCATGGCATCGATGGAACGAAGCAATTCGTCGTCCTGCACCGCAGCGCGCAGCACTTCGCCTGAGCGAAGATCCAGTCCCGTGATGCCTCGCGGCATACCTGCGAGAAGTTCTTCTTTGCGCGCTCGCAGTTGCCCCAGTTGTTCCAAGCGGATGCGCAATTCATCCATGTGCGGATAGAGCTTGTGTTCCCGGTAGCGCGCCTCCACACGCTGCAGGTAGGCGAGCAGCCGATAGCGATCAAGCTCCTCGTCCACGGGGATCGATATCAGCCCGTCAGCAGGAAGGCCGGTACAGCTCAGGAGTTCCATCGCAACAGGGAAAACGGTGTGTTCATAAAAAAGTTTCGCCCTCACGGACGATCCGAGGATGACTTGGGGCGATTTTCGCCGTTCACCGGAAAGCTACGAACCCCATGACCCGCCCACACACAGGAGCGATCCTGTTCATGCTCATTGTCCTGTTCACGGCCTGCGTGCCCGCTCGCAAGTACGAGGAACTGCAGAGCCGGTACAAAAGCACACAGGAGAGCGAAGCGGCAGCATTGACCAAGGCGCAACAGAGCGAGGCAGCGATGAAGGAACAGGGTGCCACGCTCGAAGACCTCCGCTCACGGAGCGAACTTCTGCAGCGCGACACGCTCACCATGGGCACCAGCCTGCGCCACATGACCACGCAGTATGACAAGATCAATGCGCTGAACAATGAACTGCTCGACAAGTACAACACGCTGATGGCCGGTGATCGCAGCGAGAACCGCAAGCTGCTTACGGATCTGGAGACCACGCGCTTGAAACTGCAGGGGCGAGAGGATTCGCTGAACTCCTTGGGCAAGTCACTCGCCGACCGCGAAGCGAAGCTGGCCGACCTTCAGGCGGAACTCGCGAAAAAGGACGCTGCGATGAAAGGGCTCAAGGACCGATTGAGCGCGGCGCTTACCGGTTTCGAGGGCAAGGGCCTTACCGTGGTGCAGAAGAACGGGAAGATCTATGTGAGCCTCGACAACAAGCTGCTCTTCCCTAGCGGAAGCACCGTAGTGGATGCCAAAGGGCGCGAGGCATTGGTGAGCCTTTCCAAAGCGATCGAGAGCGAAAAGGACCTCGGCATCCTGGTAGAAGGGCACACGGACACCGACAAGATCCTGCCCGGCGGGAGCATGAAGGACAATTGGGACCTGAGCGTTCTGCGCGCAACAAGCGTGGTGCGGATCCTCCAGGAAGGCAGCAAGGTGGATCCCACGCGGATCACCGCTGGCGGGCGAGGAGAGTATGTGCCGGTGGACCCGAACGACAAGGCGAAGAACCGTCGCATCGAAGTGATCCTTTCACCGAACCTCGAGGCATTGTACAACCTGGTGAAGGAGTAGAACGGTACGAGCGCACGGAAAGGAACGGCCGCTCGCGCTTCCTTCCGGATGAGCTATCCGAACAACTGCGCGAGCACTTCATCCACGCGCCCTACAGCGAGAATTCCAATTCCGCTGTTCTTCGGAAGCCCTTTCGTTCCGCGTGGCACGAAGATCCGCGTGAAACCGAGCTTCTCCGCTTCAGCGATACGTTGCTCAGTGCGTGTCACTGGTCGGACCTCCCCAGTGAGTCCTATTTCGCCGGTGAAGCAGACATCCATCGGCACGGCCATGTCCTCGCTGCTGCTGAGCACCGCGACAACAACAGATAGGTCGATCGCGGGTTCTTCCACACGAAACCCTCCCGCGAGATTCAGGAACACATCCTTCTGCCCGAGCCGGAAGCCGCAGCGCTTTTCCATCACGGCGAGCAGCATGTTCATGCGCCGCAGATCGAAGCCGGTAGCACTGCGTTGCGGCGTTCCATACACGGCGGAACTCACCAAGGCCTGCACTTCGATGAGCAACGGACGCATGCCTTCGAGCGTGGCGGCCACGCATACTCCGCTGGGGCGCGCACCGCGATCGCCCAGCAGCACCTGGCTGGGATCCTCCACGATGGCCAATCCGCTGCCCTGCATTTCATAGATGCCCAGTTCGTTCGTGCTGCCGAACCGGTTCTTCAATGGACGCAACAGGCGGTACGCATGGTCGCGATCCCCTTCGAACTGGAGAACACAATCGACCATGTGCTCCAGCACTTTCGGTCCCGCGATCGCACCATCCTTCGTGATATGGCCGATAAGCACCATGGGGATGTTCGTCGCTTTCGCGAAGCGCATCAATTCGCTGGTACACTCGCGCACCTGTCCTACGCTGCCGGGGCCCGCATCGAGAGCCGCAGTGTGCAATGTCTGTATGCTATCGATGATGACGAGACCGGGACCAAGCGCCTCGATCTGCTTGAAGATGTTCTGCGTGTTGGTTTCCGTGAGGACATAACAGCCCTTCGCACCCGGCTCCAAACGCTCAGCACGCATGCGCACCTGCTGTTCGCTTTCTTCTCCGCTCACATACAGCGTCCGTAACAATTTGCTGCGTAGCGCGGTTTGCAGCATCAACGTGCTCTTGCCTATCCCGGGATCGCCGCCAATGAGGATCAACGATCCGGGCACCACGCCGCCACCGAGCACACGGTCCAGCTCGCGATCGCCCAGCGAAAGGCGCGGGCCGCTGTCGGCACTGATGTCCTCGATAGCGATCGGTTTCGGCCTGCGGTCGCGGATGCTTTCGGGCGTGCTGCGCTTCTCCTGAACGCGGTCCTGCACTTCCTCAACGAGCGTGTTCCATTCCTTGCAGGTGGAGCATTGTCCGAGCCACTGGGCGAAGGATGAGCCGCAGTTCTGGCAGACATATGCGGAGCGGACCTTGGCCATCTTGGGCGGTTCTCAGTTCTCCCCTGAACGAAGCGTTCGATCGAAGCGGCGAAGGATCTCGTCGGGCGCGGGAGGGAACGCGTGGGTCAGACGATCGATCGCCCGGTTCAGGAAACCTATGCGCGTTTCGAGTTCATCCCGGTCATTGGTGTCCCAATATCCGCCTTCATCCAACACCTTCAGGTCCGCGAACAGCGGTTTGATCGCACGAAGAAGGTCTATCACCTCCATATGTATTTCCACAGGTGCGAACTGCGTTTTGCAGCAATCCGCCAGATACAGTCCATCGTCGAAGGTGAATCTCAGCATTTCGCACTCCGCATGGGGCTGGAGCTGGAAGCCATGCAACGGCCCTGCATACTCTTCGAGCCTACCATGGCGCACCCGTGATACCATGGTTTTTGCGACATCGACTTCGATCAGGTCCACGCGCCAACGTTCCGCCCATGCCAGCAGCACCAGTTGCATACGCAATGCATGCGCTGGGGAGCGAAGGGTGCCGTTATAGTGGATCGTGACGCCCAAGGTTCCGCTGTCTTTTCCTGATCCTGATCGTCACTCATCCGCCATGGCGGATGCGTTCCACCAAGTTCGTTGTTGAGAAGCCGTCCACCAGTTTCAGTGAACGCACTTCGCCGCCATTGGCTTTCACGATATCGCTCCCAACGATCTGCTCGGCTTTCCAGTCGCCGCCCTTCACCAGCACATCCGGTTTCACAGCGGTGATCAGATCGAGCGGCGTGCTCTCCTCGAAGATGATCACAGCATCCACGCAGCGCAACGCGGTCAATACAAGTGCACGGCTATCCTGATCATTGATGGGGCGGTCCGGTCCCTTACCGAGGCGTTGCACCGAGCTGTCGCTGTTGAGACCGATGACCAAACGATCGCCGAGCGCGGCGGCTTCTTCGAGGTACTCGACATGTCCACGATGCAGGATGTCGAACACGCCATTGGTGAACACGACGCGATCGCTTTTCAAACGCCACACGTTCACCATGCGCACCAGCGTGATGCGATCCATGATGCGCGGGTTGGCGGGTGCTTGTGCGACTTCGGAAGTCATGCTGCCGGTTTTTTCAAGGCCGTCAAAAGTAGCGACAGGCCACCGAGCACGATGATCATGAGGGTTTGGGCGAGCCAGAGCAGCCAGCCCAAGGCGAGTGCGTCCGGCCTCAACAGATCGGCACCGGGGGAGGAAGGCATGTACATCCCGACGGTCAAGGCGACCAATGCTGGATAGAGGCCGATGCCGCCTTGCACCAGCACAATGCCGATAGCGCCCGCTATGAACGCGGCAAGGATCCCCGCAAATGGCACATTCACCATGGTAGGCAGACAATAGAACCCCGCCTTGAACATGCCGAGGTAGGCTGCCCAGATGAGGAGTGTATGCACGATGAACGCGCCCTTCTTCTTAGTGCGCAGCACGGCGCGCAGTCCTTCGCCGAAGCCACGCAGCAGGCCCATCGCACGGGCGCGCAGGACCGGGCGTGTGAGGACCAGGTAGATGCCAAAAATGGCGGTGATACCGATGGAGATCACGATGACAACAAGCCAAGGGAATCCACTCGCCTGCGCCGGGTCTTGTGAAGCGCGATAGTCGACGATGCGCGCCTTGAAGATGTCGATCTTGTCCACTTGGAAGAGTACCGTGATGATCCCGATACCGGCCAGCATCGCCGTGTCCACCACACGTTCGGCCAGCACGGTACCGAAGCCCTGTTCGAAGGGCACCTTCTCGGTGCGATAGAGGGATACAGCCCGGCTGGCTTCACCTGCCCGTTGGATGAACATGTTCATGAAGTAGCCGATCATCACCGCGTGGTAGCAGTTCCAGAAACCGGGTTTGTGGCCCAGCGGCTCCAGCAGGTAACGCCATCGCCAACCACGGCCCACATGCGCGAGCCAGCCGATCACTGTTGCCAATGCGAGCCACCGCATATCGGCTTGTTCGAAGGCGGCGAAAAGCTGCTCGCGCTGTTCATGCTCAAGTGCGTTGTAGAAGTAGTACACCAGCCACACCCCGATGCCGAGCGGCAAAGCGACCTTCAGCACGTTTATCAGGACCTTCTTCACCCCTTCAGTGTGTTGGTGCGTTCATCGGGGAAGATGATGGTGGGGCGGAATTTCTTCGCTTCTTCGATGGTCATGTGCGCGTACGCCACAACGATGATCACATCGCCCACGGCGACCAATAGCGCAGCAGGGCCGTTCATGCCAACGGTCCTGCTGCCACGTTTGCCCTTGATCACATAGGTCTCCAATCGATTGCCGTTGCTCACGTTCAACACTTGGACCTTTTCTCCCTCCACCATTCCGCTCGCATCCATGAGGTCTTCATCCAGCGTGATGCTGCCGATATAGTCGACGTTCGCTTCGGTGACCGAAATGCGGTGGATCTTGGAACGAAGAACTTCAATGGTCATGGCGTGGAGGGTATCCGCGAACTTACCGGCGCAAGATGATGTTATCGATCAAGCGGACCTCGCCGAGCCGGATCGCGGCCAAGGCTATGGCCTCGTTCAATGAGCCCCACGAATGCAGCGGTCGCAGGGTGACCGGGTCAACGATCTCCAGATAATCCGTTCGCAACGCGGGTTCGGCGTCCAGCCATCGCCTGCCGGCACTTAGCGTTTCTGCGACCGGAGTATTGAACGCATGGGCCTCTATCACCTTCAGGCTTTGGAACAGGATGGGGGCCTTTCGGCGTTCTTCAGTGGTCAATCGCTGATTGCGCGAACTGAGCGCCAATCCATCCGAAGCGCGCACCGTGGCGCACGGCACGATCTCTTCGGGCCAATGAAGTTCCCGCGCCACATGGCGGATCACAGCGAGTTGTTGGCGGTCCTTTTCACCGAAGTACGCGCGATCAGGACGCACATGATGGAACAAGCGCTCCACAACATTCACCACCCCTTGGAAATGCCCCGGACGCGATGCTCCTTCAAGCACCTTGTCCAGACCGGCCAGATCGTAGGACCCCACAGCATGTTCCTTGAAGACCTCCGTCTCCGTGGGGATGAACACCATCCGGCATCCGACCTTCTCCAGCATCCGCTGGTCCGCTTCCACTTGTCTTGGATAGAGGCGCAGATCGTCCAGGTCGTTGAACTGCAGCGGATTCACGAAGATGCTGGCGGCTACAGCACCACAACCTTCCAACGCACGTTGCACCAGAACAAGATGCCCTTCATGCAAAGCCCCCATAGTAGGCACCAAGCCAACAGAGCGGCCTCGGCGACGTTGTTCGGCGGACCACGCCGCAGCGGCCTTGGGGTCGTTGATCAATTCCATGGCACAAGGCACCGTAGACGCGGGACTTTCACAAGAAACGGCTACTGTTCTGTTGAAACAGGGGCCGAATGTCTATACTTTTGTGGTCCCATTCCCTACCCCCTTCCCGCGATGAGTTTGAAGAAAGCCAAGGTGCTCACCATCTCCCAGTTCATCCAGCCCTTTACGGACGGAAGTGAGATGGCGAAGGCCGCCCGCCAGTTGCCGCAAGGCATGCTGGACCGTGGCAACGAGATCCGGGTATTCATGCCAAAGTTCGGGAGCATCAACGAACGTCGGCACCAGTTGCATGAGGTGATCCGCCTGAGTGGAATGAACCTCATCATCAATGATACGGACCACGCGCTGTTGATCAAAGTGGCCAGCGTGCCCAGTGCCCGCATGCAGGTGTACTTCATCGACAATGAGGAGTACTTCAAGCGGAAAGCGCTCACGCACGATGCTGTCGGCAATTTCTTCGCTGACAATGATGAGCGCGCGCTGTTCTTCTGTCGTGGCGTGCTGGAAACCGTGCGCAAGCTCGGATGGAAGCCGGACATCATTCACTGCCACGGCTGGATGACCGCTTTCATTCCGCTCTACGTGAAACATTTTTTCAGTGACGACCCGCATTTCGAGGACGCGAAACTTGTCTACTCCGTATACGATGACCAACCAGAAACACTTGACAAGGACCTGGCGAGGAAACTTGGCCTGGAAGGGTTCAACAAGGATCTGCTGAAAAGTCTGGCCAAGCCGACCACCGATGATCTGAACAAGTTCGCCCTCAACCTTTGCGACGCCGTGGTGAAGGGCAGCCCCAAGCTTTCCCGCACGATGGAGAGCGCCATCAAAGCCAGCGAAAAACCCGTGCTCGCATACGCCGAGGACGACGTGCGCGTTGATGTGCATGCGGAGTTCTATCACAACGTGTTGGAGGAAGCGCTGGTTTGAGGGTGACAGCATACAATGTTCGTTCTAGCGCACGGCCCGCGATCGGGGCCGTGTTGCTTTTTGCCCTGCTCGCAAGCCCCGGATGCAAAAAGCCGGAGGACGGCTTGGGACTGGACGTGCTTGATCCAGACAAGGCGTTGGGAACGCAGGTCACCGATTCCACGAGCATAGTAGCTTGGACCAAGGTGCCGGATGCGTCGCGCACCAGCGGGCTCAGCCGCAATGTGCTCGGATCATACCTGGATGCCGACTTCGGGCGGGTGAGCACTGGCATCGTGGCGCAGGTGCGCCTGAGCTCGAACAACGTGATCTTCGGGACTGACGTGGTATGCGACTCGTTGATACTGGCACTGGCTTACGACCCCACCGCGTATGGCTATGGGAGTCCGGATCCCCAGTCCTTCAAGGTGTTCCGGTTGAGCGAAGATCTTTCACTTGATTCGGTGTACAAGAACGACCACGTTCCCGCTGCGGACCTGGAAGATCTGTTGGACGGGACAAGGGACCAATACACCATCGATCCCACCACTCGCCCGTACATCGATGGAGATTCGCTGAGTCCCCAATTACGTCTCCCACTGAAGCGCTTGCTGGGCCAAGAGATCCTCCAGCTAGGATCTTTGACCCTTTCGAACAGCACCGAGTTCCTCCAATGGTTCAAAGGGTTCATGATATTGCCGGGCGATGAGCCATCAATACCGTTCCAACGGGCGGCCCTTTATTTCAATCTTCTGAACGCGGACAGCAAGCTCACTTTGTACTACCACCATACGGGAGCCGGTGACTCGCTCAAATTCGACTTCAACATCAACACCAGCTGCGTGCGATACACGCTATCGAGCTTCGACCACGGAAGCGCTCTTCAGCCAGGGCTGCCGTTGGCGTTGCAGGATAGTACAGAGGGACAGCGACACATCTACATTCAGGCGCTCAACGGTCTGCGGGGTGAATTGCGTTTCCCCTTTCTGGACACGTACGCTGCACAAGGGCTGAAGGCCGTAGCAAAAGCGGAGCTTATCATTCCGCTGGAAGGGTCCTATTTCCCCACCTATGTTCCTCCCGAGCAGATCTTCGCCTTTCGCAAGGATGCGAGCGGCAAGGATGCGGTACTGCCCGACCAGGTGAACGCTTCGAACCAAGTGGGTGGCCTCTTCGATGCGAACACGCATGAATATCGATTGGTGATCACCCAATGGGTCCAGAAGGTCATCAACGGCGATCTCCCGAACACGGGTCTTTCCATCATTCCCGGTGCCAGCGGGGTGACCGTCAATCGAGCTGTTCTTGCGGGACCCATGAATTCCACAGGACCAATGAAGTTGCGGTTAACTTTCACCACCTATTGACCTCTCCATGTGCGGCATCGTTGGATACATGGGCGACAAGAACGCCTACCCGATCCTGATCAATGGGTTGAGGCGGCTGGAATACCGCGGCTATGACAGCGCAGGTGTGGCGCTGCTGGACGGCAATGCACTTCTGATCCACAAGTGCCAAGGCAAAGTGAGTGACCTGGAGACCCATGTGAACGGGAAGAACCTGAAAGGTACCGTCGGCATCGGTCATACACGTTGGGCCACGCATGGTCCACCGAACGATGTGAACGCGCACCCCCACCAGAGCACCAGTGGTGATCTGGCGCTGATCCACAATGGGATCATCGAGAACTATGAGCCGATCAAGGAGGAACTGAAGCACCGCGGCCATGTGTTCAAGAGCGACACGGACACGGAGGTACTGGTACACCTGATCGATGACGTACAACGCACCGAAGGCGTCGATCTGCCAGAGGCCGTTCGCCTTGCCCTCGAAAGCGCGGTAGGCGCGTACGCCATCGTGGTTATCGATCGCAAGCATCCCGACCTGATGGTCGCAGCCCGCAGGAGCAGTCCACTGGTGATCGGAATCGGCAACGACGGTGATCATTTCATCGCCAGCGATGCCACTCCCATCGTGGAGCACACAAAGAACGTGGTGTACCTCGAGGACGGGGAGATCGCCGTGATCGAGCGGAACAAGGGCTTGAAGATCCGCAACGTGAAGAACCAGGAGAAGACGCCCTTCATCACGGAACTCGAGATGCACCTCGAAGCACTCGAGAAAGGCGGCTACGATCACTTCATGTTGAAAGAGATCCATGAGCAACCGCGCAGTATCCGCGACTCCATGCGGGGTCGCCTCAACCTGGCCCAAGGCGAGGTGGTGCTCGGTGGCATCAAGGACTACGAACAGAAATTCGTTAATGCGAAACGCATCATCATCGTGGGCTGCGGCACGAGCTGGCATGCCGGACTGGTGGGTGAGTACCTGTTCGAAGAACTCGCACGGATCCCGGTGGAGGTGGAATACGCCAGCGAGTTCCGCTACCGCAACCCGATCATCAGCGAAGAGGACATCGTGATCGCCATAAGCCAGAGCGGGGAAACCGCGGACACGATGGCGGCGATCGAGCTGGCCAAAGGGCGTGGGGCCACCATTTTCGGGGTTTGCAATGTGGTAGGCAGCAGCATCGCGCGCATTACTCACGGCGGGGCATATACGCATGCTGGACCCGAGATCGGCGTAGCCAGCACCAAGGCCTTCACCGCACAGGTCACTGTGCTCACCCTCATGGCCTTGATGATCGGGCAAAAGAAAGGGACGATCACCGGCAGCCGCTTCCAGCGCCTGATCAACGAGCTGGACGCGATACCGGGCAAGGTCGAACAGGTGCTCAAGAACGAAGCGCAGATGAAGTACATCGCCGACATCTACAAGGATACGCGCAACGTACTTTACCTCGGCCGTGGCTTCACGTTCCCGGTCGCGCTCGAAGGCGCATTGAAATTGAAGGAGATCAGTTACATCCACGCGGAAGGATACCCGGCCGCCGAAATGAAACATGGCCCTATCGCGTTGATCGATGAGGAGATGCCCGTGTTCGTGATCGCGACGAAGGGAGCCAGCTACGAAAAAGTGGTGAGCAACATACAGGAGGTGAAGGCGCGCAAGGGCAAGATCATAGCGATCGTGACGGAGGGCGACACCGTGGTGAAGGGCCTCGCCGATCACGTGATCGAGATCCCTGAAACACCTGATGCGTTGGCTCCGCTGCTTACTGTTATCCCGTACCAACTATTGAGCTACCACATTGCGGTGATGCGCGGATGCAACGTCGATCAGCCACGGAATCTGGCGAAGAGCGTTACGGTGGAATAGGCTCTTGGGACCGTGGTCGCGCCCACATGAATACGCGCCGGCTGTTCTGGTACGCGGACAGATCATCCGTGAACAGGATGTGCCCTATGTCGATCAGGACCAGGATCCCGAAACCGCCGAAGGTGACCGCATAGATCAGTGGCATTACGGGCGATGTTCCGAGGTACAATCGGTGCCCCCCGAAAGGTCCGACGGTGATGGCTAGTGCGGCGGCCAGCGCACGGCTGATATGCGCGTCAGATGCACTTGACGCTGAGCTGTCCGTAGCGGCACACTCCTCCGATAGCACGTTGGCGTTCACCCGGAAGAACGGACCGGCGGCGGAAACCCCGACCCGAAGGAACAGCAGCGTGAAGAGGGTCAGAACAGCGCGCATGGGCCGAAAAGGTAGCGGGGCACCCGACCCACAGCACTTTCGTGGAAGGGCCAAGGCTCCACTACCGGCCTGTGTCGTAGCGCCCGGCTACCACGTTCCAATCCACCACGTTCCACCAAGCGGTGATGTAATCCGGACGGCGGTTCTGGTAGTTCAAATAGTAGGCGTGTTCCCATACGTCCAAGCCAAGGACTGGTGTTCCCCCGCACCCCGTGCCGGGCATGAGCGGATTGTCCTGGTTCGGTGTGGAGCAGATCTCGACGTTGCCCCCTTTATGCACACAGAGCCACGCCCAGCCGCTGCCGAAGCGCGTGGTAGCGGCTTGCGCGAACTTCTCTTTGAAGGCGTCAAAGGAACCGAAGGCCGAGTCGATGGCCGAGGCCAGGTCCCCTGCGGGTTTGCCGCCAACGTTGGCGGCCATGATATTCCAGAAGAGCGTGTGGTTGTAGTGGCCACCACCATTGTTGCGCACCGCCATATTGCCCATGTCCAGACTGCGCAAGAGGTCTTCGATCGACAAGCTGTCCAGAGGCGTGCCGTCAATGGCCTTGTTCAGGTTGGTCACATAGGCATTGTGGTGCTTGCCGTGGTGGATCTCCATGGTACGGGCATCAATATGTGGCTCCAACGCATTGAATGCGTAGGGCAATGGGG
Organism: Flavobacteriales bacterium; assembly: GCA_031371785.1. Lineage (GTDB taxonomy): Bacteria > Bacteroidota > Bacteroidia > Flavobacteriales_F > PHOS-HE28 > PHOS-HE28. Next base: position 36,434 of record JANMKC010000018.1, read on the forward strand.
GCAGTTGGAAAGGCATGTAGGTGTTGGGGTTGAACAGGGTCCGGGCAGGCCGGGGCGAAAGATAGATGCAGCATGGATGGGCAACTCCTTGACGGATAGCCGAAATGATTACTTTCGCCCGCACTTTCACCAAAACAGAACACGGAAATGATCAGGAAGTTCGCAGTGCTCGCCACCACGGCGGCTCTCATGGTTGGCTGCGGCGGCGCCAGCGAGGAGAACATGCAAGACAAGATGAAGGCCGCTCAGGACAGTGTCAACAAGATGATGGAGCAGGCCGCAGCCGATATGAAGGCCGCGACCGACGCCGCTGCTGACAGCGCCAGCAAAATGATGAACGCCGCCGGTGACAGCGCTTCCAAAATGATGGAGGACGCCAAGACGACCAAGTAGGTCGGCATCATTTACGAGAACGAGCAAGGGGCCGCGAGGCCCCTTCTCATTTTAATGACCTATCGCAGGTTGTCCGCGTGTTCAGCGATAGCCGAGCGGGCCTTCGCATACAGACTATCCCCTTGGATGAGGATGCGGTAGTAGCCCGCATCTCCCCAGATGTTGCGCGCGATGGCCGCCTTCAGCCGTTCGGCGATCAGGTGCTGCGAACGCTGCATGCCGGAAGCGTCCTGCCGAACACCTTGGGCCGCCGCCTCTTTGGCCAATTCCATTAGTTGCAGTGCTGTTACATGGTACCCAATGGCGAAGGATGCCGGCTGGCCGAAGGCTTTGATCCGGTCGCGATGACGATCGGCGATATCGAAAGCGAAGTCATTGAGCGCACCGCTGAAGAAAAGCTCGCTCAGGTATGCGGAACGCTCCGACGTGTCCGCAGGGACGAAGATGTCCGGCATGATACCTCCGCCGCCGAAGACGGTCCGGCCCTTCAACGTGGTGAATTTCTGCGACGTGTCCAAGTGTATGCTGTCGGCGTGGAGGAGTTCGCCGTGGTCGAAACGATGGCTCATGTCCTCGTCATAGTCGATCCCGTTCCCATATGGTCGCTGGATGCAGCGGCCACTGGGTGTGTAGTAGCGTGCGGTAGTGATCCGCACCGCGCTGTGGTCCTCCAGTTCCACGTGCTCCTGCACGAGACCCTTCCCGAACGATCGACGACCGATGATGAGGCCACGATCATTGTCCTGGATCGCACCCGAAACGATCTCACTGGCCGAGGCGGAACCTTCATCGATCAGGATCGCCAGTGGCATATCCACGAGCAGTCCGTGACCCTCGGAGAGGTAGTCTTTTCTGGGCGCGGTGCGTCCTTGCGTGTACAGGATCTTCCTTCCGGCTGGAAGTAGCTGATCGCAAATGCCCGTAGCGGCGATCAGGTAGCCGCCGCCATTCCCACGCAGGTCAAGCACGAGCCGCTTCATGCCTTGGCCGATCAATTCCTTCGAGGCCTTCACGAACTCTTCCTCAGTGGTGCGCGCGAAACGGTTCAGCTTGATGTAGCCCGTACCATCGGGATCGATGATAGCCACTGCCACACTATTGATCGGGATCTCACCCCGTTCGATCGTCACATCGAAAGGCTTCCTGCCGCTTCGCATAAGACTCACGGTCACCTTGCTTCCTCCTGGCCCGCGCAACGCCTTCATCACCTCCTCGTTCGAGACCTTCACCCCTGCGAGTTTCTTCCCGTCCGCACTTACGATGCGATCACCCGCCCGGATACCCAGCGCCGCGCTCGGTCCACCTTCCACCGGGCTGATCACCACGATGGTATCGCGTTGTATCGCGAATTCCACACCGATGCCCATGAAGCTGCCTTCGAGCGGTTCCTGCGCGGCCTGCAGATCCGCAGCGCTGATGTAGTAGCTGTGCGGGTCCAATTTCTGCAACATGTCCTGCAGCACTTCATCAACCAACTTGTCCTCATGCACGGTATCCACATAGTTGCGATCGATCAATTCGAGGACCTGGTCCACCTTGTCGCTCGGACGTTCTCGATGGAACGAGAACAAACCATGGTCGGCCACGTGGGGCTTGCCGAAGCGTTCACCGACGAGGAAACCCGCGGCGATCGCGAGCCCCAGCAATAGCGGGAACAGCACGACCGTCCAAGACCTCGACCTTTCATTCATGATCTCACAGGTCGCTCAGTTGGTGTATGAGCACGTGGCCGTCCCTCAACAGTTCGAGCCCCGCCGGGTCCTTGTACGCATCGAGGTAGACAAGCCGCTTGATGCCAGCCTGCAGGATCAACTTGCTGCATTCCCTGCATGGTGAGTGTGTCAAGTAGAGCGTCGCTTCCCGTGCGTTGTTCGTGCTGCGTGCCACCTTCATGATCGCATTGGCTTCGGCGTGAAGAACGTACCAGTGCGTGTTCCCGTTGGCGTCTTCACAATCGTTGGGAAAGCCCGTGGGCGTACCGTTGTAGCCATCGCTGATGATCATGCCTTCCTTCACGATCAGCGCACCGACCTGCTTCCGCGTGCAATGGCTGAGCTTGCTCCACTCGAGCGCCATCTTCATGTAGGCGCGGTCGTAGCGCTCCTGTTTGGAGGGGTCGGAGTAGGTAAGCGAATCCTTCTGCATCGGCTCGATCGGCGCGCATTGCACGGTCACCGATCATCTGATCATCCGATCGTCCGATCATCTGATCACTTGTGTACCCAGGGCGGGAGTCGAACCCGCACGATTTGCATCACTGGTGTTTGAGACCAGCGCGTCTACCAATTCCGCCACCTGGGTAGGTGCCTTCCTACGAAGGGCGGCGAAGATAGAATGATGGCGCTACTGCTTTACGAAACGCCCGCGCCATTGCCGAGCAGCCGATGTAATGCTCACTTCATACACGCCCGATGCGAGCGCTGCGACGTCGATCGTGCTCCGCTCACCCGCGATCGCATGGCTCAACACCAACTTGCCTGTGGCATCGTGGATCATGAGGTCGCCGCGCGTGACCAGTCCCGGAACGCGCACTTGCAGTTGATCCGTCACGGGCACGGGATAGAGTTGCAATGGGGCCACATCATTCGTGTACTCCGCTACGCCGGTGGCGATAAGACCGCAAGGCAATGGATCACCCCGGAAGCCATCAGGAAACGTATTCGCGAATGCGCGCACGCTATCAACTCGTGAACGCAGCGCATCAGCGCTCGCGTTCGGGCCACCGCTGCTTGCACGCGCATACACGAAGGCGACGAGGACATCATTGTACTGTCCGGGTTCCATCGTGAACGGTCCCATTGAGCCAAGTGCTTTGCGATCGCCGGGCATATTGCCTGCGCCACCTTCGGTCCACGCGGGTTCGATCTGGCCATTGGTTCCAACGCCTGTGGGGTCGCTGTTTCCAGGGAACATGAAGTGCGCGGGCATTGCGTTCGGATCCGTTGAGTAACCAGTGCTGCCATAGGATTGCGGTGTGCCATCCTTCCAGACCCCTTGCAGCGCGTTCATGAATTCGGCGGGTGTGCCGGGTTCACCTTGCGCTCCGCCACTGGTCAGCAAGTAGTGGAAGTAGGAGAGTCCGTAGCGTTCGTTGTCGGCAACGCCGTCGTTGAAATGTGTTCCGTTGAGAGCGGGGATCGCCAGTGTCGTGGTGTTGTCGATCCCATCATAGTCCAGATAGGGACCTCTCAGGATGGCAGCGCCGAACGCGGGCGGCTGCGTGCCGTAGCCCAGTTCTCCAGCGCAATCCTCGTCGTTGTTGTCACCGTTCACCACGTAGAAGAGGCTGCGCGCCGCGTCGCATTGCACGTAGTCGTCCTGTCCGCAACCGAGATCGAAGTCTGCGAAAAGCCCGACGTATGCATTGTGCAGCGTGAGTGTACCCTGATTGATGATGCGGTAGAAGACGAAGACCGTTTGGTTCAGCGCAGCATTTCCGGAGGAATAGGCGAACGGGTTCATCTGCACCTCAATGCCGATCTGTTGCCCGCCGGTGTGCGCGTGTGTGTTCAGCTTGTCGTTGAAGACGAGCCACAGGCTTTGGTCGCCGAGCAGACACGGGTAATCGCCATCACTTGGGTTGTAATCACCATCGCCATTGAAGTCGTGAAATGGTGCTTGATAGAGATCCTGACCTGCGCCAACGTCACCGATCGCTGGCCATGAGAAAAAGCTTGGCGGTATCGTGTAGTCCGGAAACTCCACGTTCACATCGCAGCCGGGCGTTGTAAGGCATCGGTAGTACGCGTCTTGTTCGGCGGACTGGGAATGCAGCACCGACCACACTTGATCATACAGCTGCGAGACCGCCGGAGTGATCGATGCGCCACCGGTGTTCGTCAGCGGCCCGGGCCAGAAGTCGCCGGTAGCAAGTGTCTCATACTCTTGCGCTGCGATGTGGACCTGGTTGCTCGTGTCCAGTCCGCCGATCCACAAACCGGCCGAGAACAACGGACTCGCGCTTTGCCCAGCGGGAACGATGTAGTCCGGTGTTTGGTTGCCGAGATCCATGCCGATCAACCCGTTGGAGTAGATGCGCGTGTGAACATCGTTGATGTTCAACACGCCGTGGTTCTGTGCGTGCAACGTGGTGGTGATCGCGATCGCGAAGGCTAATGCGTAGTGCTTCAGGTTCATGGTGATCGGGTTTTGAAAGTGAACGAACGCAGCGACAGGATGAAGCTATCGGCTTCGCACCAATATTTACCAGCGTGATCGGGCAACGGCTCGATCCGCACAGCGAACGGTGATGTTGATCACAACGAAATGAAACCCCAGAAGAATCCTGCGACCAGCAGCACGATGAACATGACCATATACGGTATGCTCATCAACAGGAAGCGCAAGAACGTGGGGATCCAGCGCTTGCCATACACATGGCGCAGCGAGAGCAGCAAATAGACCAGGCAGATCAGCGCCACCGGCACGGTGGTCCAGTCAGGCCATTCGCCAGGGATCAGCAGTGCGATCACGAGCAGCATGCTGAAGAAGAGGAAGAAGATGGTATGGATGTGTACTGAAAAAATGAAGTGCTCCCAGTAATAACGTTTGGGGTAGAAGATCCAGAGCAGCAACACGGCCGTGAAGGGCATCAACAGGAACATGATCAACGACACGCTCTTCACCACCAGATGCGCGAGGCGATGCGCGCCTTGGAGCGATCCGACCTGCAGGCGCCCCAAGGATCGTAGCGCGCGGCGCTTGATCCAGCTGGAAGTGGTGTCCTGTCCGTCCCTCAGGATCGAATCCGCCTGTAAGTCGGTCATGTTCGCTCCTATCCTCATGAAGTGGGCCTGCTCCGCCTTGTTCGAGAACGTGATGCTCTCGCTTTCGAAGAACCTCACATGCCGTAGCACATCAAGTGATGAGGTGTCGGGCAAGTGGCGCAACGCTTCCAACAGCCTGCTCCTCGCACCGGTCAGCGTATCCGCGTCCGCCGCATCGATCAGGCTGTCCAGCAAGAGCGCATCACCACCTTGCAACCGTTTTCGTGCGACCTGATACCAAGGTGGATCGATCGGCAGATAGAAATGTTTGACAAGTGCAGAATCGTTCAGCAGGGGCTCCATGATACTGTCAGGCAGTATGTGCCCCAATGTGGATACAGCGGATTCCTGGCCGTGTACGGGCGCGTTCTGCACTTCGATCCCACGGTCCACCCACCACGTGAGCAACGCGAAGAAGATCACGCTGACGAAGAAGTAGAAGCGCGCCGGGTTGATGTGCCGCGCGCGCCGTCCTTCCACAAAGTCTTTGGTCAACTGGCCCGGCCGCGTGAAGATGGCCTTCAGCGTGTTCCACAGTTTCGTGTCGAAATGTGTGAGGCTCTCCACGAACTCGTATGCGAAGCGCCTGAACGGAACGCGCAGGTCGTGGTTCTCCTGTCCGCAATGCGGGCAATATTCGAAGTCAGCTTGAAGCCCGGTGCCGCAATTGGGGCAGGCCAGTCCTTTCTTGCGGTGCTTGCGGGCCATGTGTTCAATATCCGTTCTGCTTAACGCCCTCGGCGGCTTTGCGTCTCTGCGGTGAATGGATTCACAACTCCTTCAACAACTTCCGCAGATCCACCTTTTCGCTCACGATACGATCGAGATCGGCAATGGCCACGCGTTCCTGCAACATCGTGTCGCGGTCGCGGATGGTCACCGTATCGTTCGTCATTGTGTCGTAGTCCACGGTGATGCAATACGGCGTACCGATCGCGTCCTGGCGACGGTAGCGCTTGCCGATGCTGTCCTTCTCGTCGTACTGGCAGTTGTGCGAAAGCTTCAGGCTGTCGATGATCGCACGCGCTCTCTCCGGCAGACCGTCCTTCTTCACCAGCGGCATCACCGTGACTTTCACCGGGGCGAGCGGAGCGGGAATGCGAAGCACCACGCGGTCTTCTCCGTTCTCCAGTTTCTCTTCCGTGAATGCGGAACTCAGCACCGCGAGGAACATGCGATCAAGCCCGATCGATGTTTCCACCACATACGGCACGTAGCTCTCGTTCGTCTCCGGATCGAAGTATTGCAGCTTCTTGCCACTGAACTCCTCGTGCTTTTTCAGATCGAAGTCAGTGCGAGAGTGGATGCCTTCGAGCTCCTTGAAGCCGAAGGAGAACTTGAACTCGATGTCGCACGCGGCGTTGGCGTAGTGCGCCAATTTGATGTGATCATGGAAGCGGTAGTTCTCGACAGGCATTCCGATCGCGCGGTGCCATGCGATGCGCTTCTCCTTCCACGTGTTGTACCACTCCATCTCGGTGCCGGGGCGCACGAAGAACTGCATCTCCATCTGCTCGAACTCGCGCATGCGGAAGATGAATTGCCGCGCTACGATCTCGTTGCGGAAGGCCTTGCCCGTTTGCGCGATGCCGAAGGGGATCTTCATGCGCGCGCTCTTCTGCACGTTCAGGAAGTTGACAAAGATGCCCTGCGCCGTTTCCGGACGCAGGTAGATCGTGCTGCTCTCGCCACTCACTGAACCCAGTTCAGTGGCGAACATCAAATTGAACTGTCGCACTTCCGTCCAGTTGGCCGTGCCGCTCACCGGGCACTTGATCTCCTCGTCGATGATGATCTGGCGGATCGCTTCCAGATCGTTCGCTTCCAACGCCGTCTTCATGCGGCCTTCTACCGCGTTGATCCGCTCTTGCGCGCGCAGCACGTTCGGGTTGGTCGCGCGGAACTGTTCTTCGTTGAATCCTTCAGCGAAGCGCTTCTTCCCCTTCTCTACTTCCTTCTCGATCTTGTCCTGGTACTTCGCCAAGTGCTCTTCGAGAAGCACATCCGCGCGGTAACGCTTCTTGCTGTCCTTGTTGTCGATGAGCGGATCGTTGAAGGCGTCCACGTGGCCGCTGGCCTTCCACACCGTGGGGTGCATGAAGATGGCCGCATCGAGGCCCACGATGTTCTCGTTGAGCTTGGTCATGGCGGCCCACCAGTATTGGCGGATGTTGTTCTTCAGCTCCGCGCCATAGGGACCGTAGTCGTAAGTGGCGCTCAGGCCATCGTAGATCTCGCTGCTCTGGAAAACGAATCCGTATTCCTTGGCGTGCCCGATCAGGGTCTTCAGTCTGTCTTCTCCGGTGCTCATGCTTCGGTCGCCGTAGCTCTTAGCGAAGGCGATGTGTTGTGCGTGCGCCCTGGAAACCTGCGGCGACGCGGGGCGCAAAGATGCGTGGTGGGGGATCACCTATTGCGGTCGCCCCAGCATGTAGAGCGTGTCAGGGCTGAGATCCTGCTCGTTCGGCCATGCCACACCATCGTATCGCACGGCGACCGTCCGGAAGTATTGCTCGTCGCGAAGCTCCTTGAAAATGCCCTTGTCCAGATAGGGCGTCACATCGAAGTAGCGGGTCTCGTAGTTGTCGAAGACCAACTTCAAGCGGAATCCCGGACAGGGATGTACTTCGGTGACTTTGCGCGTGTCGTTCATTTCAATGGTTCGATCTTGAAGAGCGGTTCGCCGTTCGCCGCAAGTTCCCAGTTGGCCATGAGTTCATCGCGGTGGATCTCCATCCATGCGAGAGCAAGCCTCATCTTGTTGGAAGGAAGTTCGCCATGCAGGATCTCGAGCGAGCTGATCGCGATCACCGCCGTGAATTCGCCATACTTCACATGCACATGCGGAAGATGATGACGGTCCGTGTCGAAGAAGTACATCATCACGATGACCCCGTAGAACATGGAGATGACAGGCATGGGTCGAAATTAGCCAACGGCCAACAAGCCATAGCTCTAGATCACTCGACGCGCTAAGATGCCACCTACTTTTGCGGCATGCCTGTCAAGCCACAGCCCGTCCTTGCCCGCCGCATCTTCTGGGATGTAGACTTCGACAAGTTGGACTACGACGCCAAGGCGAGCTTCGTTATCGAGCGCGTGTTCGAGCGTGGGGATGTGGAGGACATCCGGAACTGCCGCAGGTACTATGGCGATGAGCGCGTGAAGCGAGTTCTGCTCGAAGCCAAGTTCCTGCCCCTTCACAGAACCTATCTGGCCAGCGCAGTGATCGGGGAACCGCTCGATGCCTTCCGATGTTATCGCCTCCGCATGACTTCAGGAGTGTACCTGCCATATTGAGGTCGGCCGATGAGCACTGAGGAAGAACTCGCGGTTCAAGCGATCGATGGTATTGTGCGTCAAGCGTCGAAACAGCACTATGTCACGTTGCATGAGTTGCTGGAACGACATTCTGTCCAATGGCTCGTTGACACCTATCGGAACCGCTATCCCAATGTCATGGCGATCAGCATTCCTTCGCTGTTATCGACCTATCCAGAGATCCGGCCTGAGCAAGACCCGATCGATATGCGCGGTAATTCGTGGGAGCGGATCGAACGATCGCTCCAGCGGACGATCAGCGATTATCTCCGTTGATCGGGCCATGCACGATATTCTCAAGCTGCGACCACTCATCCTCCAAGAACACTGCACGGCTTTGCGTCCTTCGCGCCCTTTGCGGTATGATCCACCGCATCCCTGATAGCTTCCCCCCGAAGATGATCGAACACCGCGGCACCCTCATCAGCGAAGAGCTATTCGAGAAGCGTTTCGTGTGCGATCTGAGCGCATGCAAGGGCGCCTGTTGCGAAGCGGGCGACAGTGGCGCACCGATCACCGTGGACGAAGCGGCGGCGATCAAGAAGCACTACGAAGCGATCAGGCCGTACATGACCTCGCGCGGGAAAAAAGCCGTGGAGCAACAAGGCGTGAGCGTGGTGGATTCGGACGGAGAACTCGTGACCCCGCTCATCGATGAGTTCCAGGAGTGCGCCTTCGCGAAGAAGGATGTGGCGGGTATATGGAAGTGCGGCATCGAGAACGCGTGGCGCGATGGGAAGATCCCCGTGCGCAAGCCGCTGAGCTGCCACCTCTATCCGATACGCGTGGAGAAGCTGAAGTTCCACGACGGCCTCAACTATAGCCAGTGGGAGATCTGCAAGCCCGCCTGCTCGTGCGGTGCGAAGCTGGACGTGCCCGTGTTCCGCTTTTTGAAGGAGTCGCTCACCCGCGCTTATGGTGCGGACTGGTACGAAGAGTTGGAGGTGATCTACGCGGAGTGGTCGAAGACCATGCCTGCGGGAAATCCCTCATCGAAGAGGAAGCGCTGATCGTAAGCGCCCCCGTCGCGACTTTCCGATCATCGCGCTCCGATCATCCGTGCGACAGCAAGCCATTGCGGAGCAGCGACGGGATCATCGTCACGCTATCACGCGGATGAGCATTGACAACAACGCCACATCGCTTCACGAGCGGGCCTTCCGATCCGCGTCGAACACACATTTCCCCGCGCAGCGCAACGTTGCGGCGTTGTTAGGTGATCGTGAAGAAAAAACACTTGCGAGTGTCGGGATCCGATCAACGTCACGATCCACGCGGTGAACCGGGGCGTGTTGAAAAGATCGGAAAGTTGAGCATCCTTTTCTCTTGTCGATGGGCCGTTCGTCGTCCACATTTGTAACCCGACGACGACACCGCTATTGTCCTCGTTCGGAACCAACACAACGCCGGAATTTTTCGAAAAAGGGGGCCGCCCCCCTTAGAGACTTCGTCACCCCTAACGAGACCAGATAGCCGATGCAAGCCACCAGAACCGATGTCCAGATGAGCCTGGAAGATGTGCTTCCCGCCAACACGGAAGACAGCAACGAGCCGCTCCTGCGCGAGAACAAGGACCGCTTCGTCATCTTCCCGATACAGCACAACGACATCTGGTCTTTCTATAAAAAGCACGAGGCCAGCTTCTGGACCGCAGAGGAGATCGACCTGCACGCCGACCTGGTGGATTGGAACAGCAAGCTGAACGATGACGAACGCTACTTCATCAAGCACGTGCTCGCCTTTTTCGCTGCAAGCGACGGCATCGTGAACGAGAACCTCGCGGAGAACTTCCTGCATGAGGTGCAGTACACGGAGGCCCGCTTCTTCTATGGTTTCCAGATCGCCGTGGAGAACATCCACAGCGAGACATACAGTCTCTTGATCGATACCTACATCAAGGACACCTTCGAGAAGGACAAGCTCTTCCACGCCGTCGACACGATGGACTGCGTGAAGAAGAAAGCGGACTGGGCATTGAATTGGATCAGCAAAGGGAATTTCGCGGAGCGGCTGGTCGCCTTCGCCGCGGTGGAAGGCATCTTCTTCAGCGGCAGCTTCTGCAGCATCTTCTGGTTGAAGAAACGCGGCCTGATGCCGGGCCTCAGTTTCAGCAACGAGCTCATCAGCCGCGACGAAGGATTGCACTGCGACTTCGCCTGCCTGCTCTATACCAAGCACCTCATCAATAAGCTGCCGCGCAAGACCGTCGAGAAGATCATCACCGACGCCGTGGAGATCGAGAAGGAGTTCGTGACAGACGCCTTGCCGGTGAACCTGATCGGCATGAACGCCAAGTTGATGCAGCAATACATCGAGTTCGTGGCCGACCGCCTGCTGGTGGAGCTGGGCAATGAGAAGGTGTACAACGCCACCAACCCGTTCGACTTCATGGACATGATCAGCCTCCAGGGCAAGACCAACTTCTTCGAGAAGCGCGTGGGCGAATACCAGAAGGCGGGCGTGATGAACACCAACAAGGAAGGCAACAAGTTCGCGCTGGATGCGGACTTCTGAACCCCCTCTAACTCCCCCGGTGGGGGAGGACCTGAAAACCGATCAAGACAACTCCGAGAGAAAGTAGACACGGTTCCAACATGGTCGGCCCCTTCCCCACCGGGGAAGGTTTGGGATGGGGTCGCATTGAACACTTGCCCGTTGATGATCTGCTGAAGACGACCGACGAAAACGAAGAGACCGAAGACCACCTTTCCGATCCCGCTCGCAACCACTTTGTCAGTTCGAGCGAAGTCGAGAACCCACATAAACCACTACCCCGAAGGCGAAGCGGGAGCCGAGCCGAAGGACCAAAACCAACACGAAGCATGTATGTAGTCAAACGCGACGGACGCCGGGAGGCGGTGAAATTCGACAAGATCACTGCCCGTGTGAAGAAGCTCTGCTATGGGCTCGATCCCATGGTGGATGCCACACAGGTCACACTGAAAGTGATCGACGGCATCTTCGACGGTGTCACCACCACGGAGCTCGATAACCTCACGGCGGAAGTCGCGGCCACCATGACGGTGAAGCACCCGGACTACGCACAGCTCGCCAGCCGCATCGCGGTGAGCAACCTGCACAAGAACACCAAGAAGTCCTTCAGCGAGGTGATGAAGGACCTCTACGAATACCTCGACCCGAAGACCGGTGCGCGCGCCAGCCTTCTCGCTGATGATGTCTATACCATCATCAAGGAGAACGCGGATCATCTGGACAGCTCCATCATCTACGACCGCGACTTCACCTACGACTACTTCGGTTTCAAGACGCTCGAGCGCAGTTATCTCTTGCGTCTGCACGGCAAAGTGGCCGAGCGTCCGCAGCACATGCTGATGCGCGTGGCCATCGGCATCCACAAGAACGATCTCGACAGCGCGATCGAGACCTACAACCAATTGAGCGAAGGCTGGTACACGCACGCCACGCCCACGCTCTTCAACGCGGGTTCGCCGAAGCCGCAGATGAGCAGCTGCTTCCTCTTGCAGTTGAAGGACGACAGCATCAGCGGCATCTACGACACGCTGAAGCAATGCACGCAGATCAGCCAGAGCGCCGGCGGCATCGGCCTCAGCATCCACAACCTTAGGGCGAAGGGCAGCTACATCAAAGGCACCAACGGTACCAGCAACGGCATCGTACCGATGTTGCGCGTGTTCAACGACACCGCGCGTTACGTCGATCAAGGCGGTGGAAAGCGCAAGGGCTCGTTCGCCATCTACATGGAGCCGTGGCATGCGGACATCGAAGATTTCCTGGAGCTGAAGAAGAACCACGGCAAGGAGGAAATGCGCGCGCGCGACCTCTTCTATGCGCTGTGGATCCCGGACCTCTTCATGAAGCGCGTGGAGCAGAACGCCGACTGGACACTGATGTGCCCGAACGAGTGCCCCGGCCTCGCGGACACCTGGGGAGAGAAGTTCGAAGAGCTGTACGAGAAGTACGAGCAGGAAGGACGCGGTCGCAAGACGATGAAGGCGCAGGACCTCTGGTTCCACGTGCTGGAAAGCCAGATCGAAACGGGCACGCCCTATATCCTCTTCAAGGACGCTGCCAACCGCAAGAGCAACCAGCAGAACCTCGGCACCATCAAGAGCAGCAACCTCTGCACGGAGATCATCGAGTACACCAGCGCGGATGAAGTGGCGGTGTGCAACCTCGGTTCCATCGCCTTGCCGAAGTTAGTGGAGCGTGGATCCTTCAATCACAACAAGCTCTTCGAAGTGACGCTGCAGTTGACGAAGAACCTCAACCGCGTCATCGACGAGAATTTCTATCCGATACCCGAAGCGCGCCGCAGCAACATGCGCCACCGCCCCATCGGCATCGGCGTGCAGGGCCTGGCGGATGCTTTCATCCTGATGCGCTACGCCTTCGACAGCGTGGAAGCGAAGGTGCTGAACCGCGAGATCTTCGAAACCATCTACTACGCCGCGCTCACCGCGAGCAAGGATCTCGCGAAAGAACACGGCGCGTACGAGACCTATGAGGGGAGCCCGATGAGCAAGGGCGTGCTGCAGTTCGACATGTGGGAAGGCGTGAAGCCATCCGATCGCTGGGAGTGGGACATCCTGCGCGAGGAGATCAAGAAGTACGGCATACGCAACAGTCTGCTGCTCGCCCCGATGCCCACGGCGAGCACCGCGCAGATACTCGGCAACAACGAGTGCTTCGAGCCTTACACCAGCAACCTCTACACGCGGCGCGTGCTGAGCGGCGAGTTCATCGTGGTGAACAAGTACCTGCTGCGCGACCTGGTGAAGCTCGGCCTGTGGAGCGAGGAGATCAAGAACAAGATCATCGCCGCGAACGGCAGCGTCGCACATATCCCGGAGATCCCGCAGAACCTGAAGGACCTCTACAAGACCGCCTGGGAGATCAGCCAGAAGACCATCATCGACATGGCGGCGGACCGCGGCGCGTACATCTGCCAGAGCCAGAGCCTGAACATCTTCATGGAGAACGTGAACTTCGCCAAACTCACCAGCATGCACTTCTACAGCTGGAAGGCCGGCCTGAAGACGGGCATGTACTACCTGCGCACCAAGGCCGCCACCGACGCCATCAAGTTCACGCTGGACAAGGCAACCATACAGAAATCAGCCGCTGCGGAAGTGGCCTCGAAGGCCCACGCGAACGGTGTTGCTGTGGGTACAACCGTGATGCTCGACCCCGTGATGAGTGGACCCGTGATCGCTTCACGCAATGGCCTGTACGCAACTGCGGAGCAGCACGAAACCGAAACCCTGGTGGAAGAAGCGGGCGAACGCAACGGACCTGTGGAGAACGGCATGGCTGCGCACCGTGTGGCTGCTATGAGCGCAGATGCGCAAGCGCAAATTGCTTGCTCGCTGGATGATCCCGATAGTTGTGAGATGTGTAGCGGGTAGAGGAATCGATTGAGGGCATTGTGAAAAAATGAGCCAACAGCTATCATGCTTGGCGGAGTATTTGACAGTTGGAAATTGAAGGTCTACTATACGCAGGCGTTGAGCGAGTATTCCGTTCTTCGACGAAGAGGATTTTCAGACTTGGATGCAAAGATTCACCTACTGAAGCTGGATCTTGAATTGAACAGCAGCATCGGAATTAGCTCGGCCATCAAGCAACGAGTTGAGGAACTAGATGTGCTGGGCGAAATCCAATTCATGGTCTGGTTCAATGCCTCACTGAAAACGAAGTGCCCTCGCATACCCATAGTCAAAAACATTAATGAGTTCGTTCGTGAAAGAAGTGTGTTGAGCGACATTGCGTTTCACTCTGGTGATTGGTGGGTGATCAAAGCGGACCTCAAGGATGACAGCCTTCCATCAGAAAGGGAATTCAATGATCTCGGCAAGGAACTAGCTGAACGATTCCTCCTTGCGTAGATGAATACCGCACCGCTCTCCTATGTATCGAAATTCGACTACTATGCTGTTCGTGACTCCCTTGGCCAAGAGGCGAGTCGGTCCGGTTTGAACACGGACATCATCAAGTCGATCCACGAAGTGTTCAAAGAGATTGAAGATGTTCACTATCTCAATGCGGTCCGTACCGACGCGACCCGATTGCGCGCAAGTCTGTTCCATTTGAAAGGTATGCGCTTGCTGCTGGATTTGAAAGCCATGGACTGCCCTGAGCAAATTTTGTCTCGGACTTCCGATCTCTTCATTGACCACTTTCTCAAGCTCACGGTTGCGTCTGTGAACACGGCGACGACAGCCAACCAACAGCTAAAGAACTTCACTGCCCTGGTGTCTATTCAGGCTGGGATGAACGGAATAGAAGAATTGCTTCAATTGCGCCCGTCTGTTGAAGCAGCTTTGGCCATGGCGGCGATCGATCAAGACCTAAGGAAGCTTTTCATCGTTGTTCACCCGGTTGCACAACAGGAGATAGCGAATAGAGGTAAGCAATAACAGCATCCATCATAGACAAGCATGCACGCTCGTGTGCTTGCTGAACGACGCAATGAGAGGGGGCCTATGTCGTGAAGGAGAGGTTTGTCTTGTCCTCCACAATTAACCTGTAGCCGGGAGTTCTCCCTCGTCGCTCAATCTCAAGCTTCCCGGTCGCTTTGACTGTTCCGCTATACTGGCCAGACACGAACTTTTTGACGAAGGCCAGCGTCATGCCGGACATGTCCAGTACTTCAACTGGAACGCTACAGCCCAAGAAGGTGAAGCCATTGGAAAGCTCCATGATCGCCCCCTGCTCCTTGATCTGGCCGGTAAGTGTCACGACTTGATTCTCGTAGCGCCCGGACTGAACATCCGCACTTGTCAATGCAGAAGCATTGATCTCAATTGGCTTAGGCTTTGATTCACCTCCCCACATGCTCATGGGCCTTTTGCCAGCCGCCTGTCTCAATTGATCTCGAACCTTATCAACACGATAAGAAAGAATCAGGCTTCGGTACTGAATGGCGACCAAGATATGCTGGCATGCCTGGATGTCGCCGCTCTTCTCCAAATCCACCAAAAGAACCGCCAGTTCCTGAACCCGATGCGCATCGATCAACTTGCGCATTTCGTTCGAGAGCATCTGATAGCTCGCCTTGTTCTCGCGCTGTCGGAATGAATTGAAGCGCCAGAGCACAATGACGACTATGATCAGGACTATCCAGAGCATGCGAGTCGGAAGTGGTTGGAACAAGTGTAGCGAACTTTCCTCCATGCCATGGCTCTCCCAGCGGACACCTGTTCTATGCCGCGACTCGATCAACGACAGTGAATACGGGCAAAAACGAAGAGCATGAAATCCTAACTTCGAAGCAAACTTGCGGAAGCATGCGTAGCCGGAGTGTTGAACGCGAAGTTTGCGAAGACAAGCTGTGGGAAGTTCAGAAGGCATTGATCAGGGTCAACGGCATTCTTGACCAACCAAGCTTGGAAAACAGAGCGGTGTACATGAGCCAAAAGAAGGGCTTGGAAGAACAACGCGAAACATTGTCTGTGGAGATCGATCGACTCACCGTCGGCATGTGACAATCTCGAAGTACCCGACCATAGCATGGGGCGCGCACACAAGCTTTCCTGTCCGTCCTGCGGCTATGGTGAACGCTTCATCAGTGATGGCCGTACGCGAGGAATGATTGCCGAACTACAGTCCATCCACTGCTTGGACTGCGCACGACTGTACAATGCGAATGTTGGCTCTTTCGAACCTCGGAAGACGTACCCCATCACGTGTCCAAAGAGCATTGTCCACATAGTTGTTGAGTGGCAACATCCGGGTCCTTGCCCCAAGTGCGGCACCACGCTTACTGACAGCGGAGTCATTTTGTGGGACTAGACCCCATCTGCGCGAGTCTGCCAGACTTGTCCAGTTGGCCCCCAATCTCGCGCGAGTGTTAGGCCTCTGGCGGTGAACAAGTCTCGCGAACAGATGGCCAGAGGCAAAGAACGACCTTGCCGATCGGCTTGAGCAAGGCGAGCGACGGGATGGATCAATACACCTCGTCGTGCGTTCCGATGTCGATCAGCAGCACCTTGCTCTGGCCCTTGAGGAAAACGAATACCACGCGGCAGTCGTGGTCCACGCTGAACGCCCAGCAATGGCTGAGCTTCCCGGTGAGCTTGTGCGTCATAAGCCCGGCGGCGAAAGGGTCCGATGCGAAGAGCTGTAGTGCGTCCCAGAACCGTTGCTTCAGCAACGCATCAGGGCTGATGCGCTTATTATAGGAACGCTTGAAGCCTGCATCCCAAACCAGCTCGATCATGCTTCCAGGTCCTTGCGCAGGTCGGAGACCTTGCCCTTGCGCACCTTGCGCGCCTTGAGGTTCCGAGCGGCCATCTTCACGCGGATAACCAGCGCCTCCCGCGCGGCCTCCGCATAAGCCTTACGAATGATGCCAGCGGCGTACTCCTTCTCCTCCATGGGCAGGGCATCGAACTGCTCGATCACCGTATTGATGTCCTGGGTTCTCATGGAGTTGGAAGTATGCTTCAAAGATAGGAGGCCGATACCCCCGATCTCCCCCCCGAACACACGCTCGGGTGCGGCGCATCTCCGCCGCTCGGCTTATCCGCAAGCAACAAAGTCTGCCGATCGGCGGGATCGAAGTTGCCGCACTATTTCTTCCGCTTGAACTTCTTCTTGGGGTCTTGGCTGGTGTGGAAGATGCGGTACACGACGATGGCATCGTCGAACACTTCGTAGATGATCACGAACGGAAAGCCGTCCAACGGTGCTTGCCGGAAACGCTTGTACACGACCTGGAACCCTTTCGGGAACTGCACGATGTACTTCGCACAGTTCTCCACTTCAGCAAGGAAACGTTCATCAAGCCCAATCTGTCGTTGCCGATACCACCACATGGACTCCGCGATGTCCGTGTCGGCATCATCGCGGTAGATGAGCTTGCGGTTCATCCACGCGCTGCTTTGCGTGCGCGTCGTCTCATTTGTTCCGGCGTGTAGCTCTTCCCTTCGCCGCGCAGGTAGCGTTTGCGCGCTTCATCCAATTCGGCTTTTTGCTCATCGCTCAGTTCGAAGCGGGTGCCGTGGTTCATGATCATATCCACGGAGCGCAACTGCGATTCGCTTTCGGTATCGAGGATCTGCTTGGCCAGCGCGACTTTCAGTTCAGTGAGCTTCATGCGGGTCGTTGTTGCCCCAAAACTACGATGCCCCGATCGCACCACCTCCGAACCCACGCTCGGGTGCGGTGCATCTCCGCCACTCGGCTTGACCGCGAGCAACAACGTCTGCCGCTCGGTGTGCGGTGCGTTCCGCCTCTGGCGGTCAACAAGTCTCACGAACAGATGGCCAGAGGCAAAGAACGACCTTGCCGATCGGCCTCATCACAGATAGGAAAAGCCCAGCGGCAGGATGGAGAAGAGTTCAGAAATGGATCGATAGCACAGCAGCGAGCCCTTCGCGGATCGGTTCCATCACCGTTGCGCTCACAACGCCAACTCGTTCGGTAAAGCGGTGCTCGCTGATCGAGCGCACTTGGAAACAGTCCGCCGCTGAAACCTTGCTGAGTTTGTTCTTCGCGTCCGGCGTGATGCGCACTTTCCAAGGAACTTGGGCATAGTGCATCGCAGGTTCAGGCAGGTTCGATCCCTTGTTTTCATCCCCGGTAGTGAGCGACACGTTCGACCTGCACTTATGAACTTGCGATAGAGGCAAAACTCTTTCTAGAATGCATGAGTCAGGAACAGGGATTGCTGCGGTAGCTGCATAACCTGAACACCATGAGCCAGAAGAAAAGAACAGTCGCACCCCACGCCAAGCCTCCCGGCCTCGGTCGCAGCGCCATTACCGGCCGCTTCATGAGCGTGGCCGCTGCCAAGGCGCATAAGAAGACTGCCATCGTGATGGGCGGGAGGAGCGGAAAGAAATAGGTCTACTTGCTCCGCCTGCCTTCCGGCTCGTCCGGTTTTGCCCACCGCATGTATGGGCGCTTGCTTTGTGGGCGATCTTCTACCGCGCCCTGCTCAGAGCAGACCGACACATTGGGTCCCGCCTCCAACTCGAACAGCCAGCTGAGCGCGCTGCACAAGTATTCTGCCTGAGCCGCTGTAAGGTCGGGTTGTGCAAGGCTTCCATCAGTTCCGCATGGCAACGTTCCGATCCCGCAGGAATCTCGATCTGTTCTACAGTCGGTAATTCTTGGAGGGATACAGGCGAGGTCATGGCAAAGGGATCTATCGATGCTTGATGCCGGATCGGGCACCGATCCCCCGGATATTCACAGATGGTCTTCTTGCACTACCCGTGCGGATCCGAGATGCCGGTTCCGGAGGATCTTCTCGGAAGGAGGACTTACCTCAGCAGCAGGATGAGCAGCAGGATGATGATCACCGTGCCAGCCGAGATGTAGATCACCTCACCACCACGGTTGTAGGTGGCCGCTTCACGCTTCAGGTCTCTTACCTCGGTACGCAACGCCTTCCGTTCTTCATGTGTAAGCGTTGAGCGATCAATGGTGCTGATCGTCTCCAAGCGATCGACGATCTGGAGCACGCATTGTTGATCAGCGCTGTTCAACTTCTGGAAGTTCTCCTGGTTGATGCGTATGGGACTCGAAGGCTCACTGGCCAATGTCGTATTGGCGAAGAGGCCGAAGCCGAAGCTGACCAACAGGAGGTGTTTCATGTTCTTCATGATCATGGGTTTGGCGCATCGCAGCCGAAGAAGCATGCCGCAAGGCTGCGCGGGCCTCGAACGGTGCAATATCAGGCACGACCGCGCGAACGCCGGAAGAAAGAAGCTTGGTGTTGCGCGTAGCATATGGGGATATTCCTCCACAACATCTGCGGTGAAAAGTCCTCCGTATCCACAAATGCGGCACATGTTCGTACGGTCCCTGCTAGGGCATGCTTCCCATCGAGCAGGGATCGCTCATCCGGGCCAGAGGCTTTCGGATCACCGATATTCGCCTGTTCCGCTTCTCTTTGCAGCACGCACAACCGATATGGCCATGACCAACGAACCTCGCACGATCGTGAAAAAAGCGAACAGGATCGAGAACTACGAGAAGATCGAATGCAGCTTGATACTGATCGACCTGAGCGGTTTCACGCAGTTGCTCTATCACGCCAGCTACTCGGAGAAGATCATGCGCACGGTGGTGCTGGCGATGAAGAAGATGTTCCAGGACGCGATGCTCTCGGCTTCAGCCGCGCGGGACATCCAGATCATCAATACGACAGGCGACGGCTTCATCGCGATCGCCATCGGCGACACACCATCGCGTACGGCGGTGAAATACGTGGAGCAGGTGCGCATCCATTTCGTGCAGTACGTGAGTTCGATCGTCAACTCCGTCCCGTTCCGGCAGAAGGTGGACCTGCGGATCGCGCTGCACCACGGGAGCGTGTACCGGATGGAGATCGCCGATCCTTCGGGCGCTGCCTATCCCCTCTACCTTGGCGACGACATCAACCTGATCGCGCGCGTGATCAATGGCCAGGTGGCGCGCCGCTATGGGGTGGCCATCACCAAGCACTTCCTCCGGCGACTGATGTTGCAGGACAAGAGCACGACCCCGGACGAGGTGATCGTGGACCGCAATCGCTATCCGGAGCAGATCGACATCTACCGGCTGCCGGACCGCATTCCCGAATACGTTCCGGCGAAGAAGCGCAAAGCATAGGATCCATGCCTTGCGTGACATGCGCCGGCCGCCGTCACTTCCTCAGCACGCGCCAGATCCACCGCGCCAGGAAAAAGAGCAACACACCGCTCAGAAGCGCACCAAGAAGAACTCCGGCGACGTATCCCCCTTGATAGGCCGCGTTGCCATCGCTCGTTCGGGAGAAGGCGACCATCGCACCATGGACGACCGCCCATGCGAGCAGCAAGCAAGGCCCGATGCAGACAACGGCGAGGAATTTCCTGAGCACGCGCAAAGATGTCGGCACGATCGATCCCCTTGACCAGCGCCGTAAACGTCGGTCGAGCATCGGCCCCCGCTTTCCCTATGCTCACGCAGGGTCTCAGCAAGAGCGGTGTGCGTTCCAACAGATCACTGGACCCTGCGGGGTCTTGGTGGCTCAGGGTCCCGAATTGGAGACCCTGAGCGAGGGAAGTTCATCATCGTTGGAACGATCAGACTACGACGTGAGCGATGCACCCGTATCGAGCATCGACCCAGCAATTGTCCGCTGAGGAATGCGAATGCTCGTGATGGTTGGTCGGCCGATATCGAAGGCAACGGTCTTGCGCCAGAGAAAGCTGCGTTGCTTGATCCCGTGGATCTCCGACCACGGGATCAGCAAAGGCGGATGACCGATGGAGAACAGGAACAATACCGAAAGGTGAAGTCCGAACCCGTCATGTCCGACGAACAGGATGTTCCGGTAAGAAACAATGCCGACGTGTCCGGAACACCAACTCGTTTCCATCGGGGATACTGATGGTGCACGGAAATTCTTCGCGAGACCCTTCCACCCACTGAACCAGGCCAGGAAATGGAACAGCAGGAGGACGAAGCCTGCGACCAAGGGCACAGCGAGCCAGCCGCTCATCGCATCCATCCGATCCGCATCTACTTGAACGCCGCCAGCCCCGTCACCTCCTGCCCGGTGATGAGCAGGTGGATGTCGTGCGTGCCTTCGTAGGTGACCACGCTTTCGAGGTTCATCATGTGGCGCATGATCGGATACTCGTTGGTGATGCCCATGCCGCCGAGGATCTGTCGGGCTTCGCGGGCCACGGTAAGGGCGAGCATCACGTTGTTGCGCTTGGCCATGCTGATCTGCGCGGTGGTGGCGCGGCCTTCATTGCGCAGGGTGCCGAGGCGCCACGTGAGCAGTTGCGCCTTGGTGATCTCGGTGATCATCTCGGCGAGCTTCTTCTGCGTGAGCTGGAACTGGCCGATGGGCTTGTCGAACTGGATGCGCTGCTTCGCATAGCGTAACGCCGTGTCGTAGCATTCCATCGCCACGCCGAGCGTACCCCACGCGATGCCGTAGCGCGCGCTGTCCAAGCAGCCAAGCGGTGCACCGAGACCGCTCTTGTTCGGCAGCAGGTTGGTCTTCGGGACCTTCACGTTGTCGAACACGAGTTCACCGGTGGGTGATGCGCGCAGTGAAAGTTTGCCATGTGTCGTCGGTGTGGTGAAGCCCTCCATGCCGCGCTCCACGATGAGGCCATGGATGCGGCCGCTCTCGTCCTTCGCCCACACCACCGCGATGTCCGCGATGGGGCTGTTGCTGATCCACATCTTCGCGCCGTTCAGCAAGTAGTGGTCGCCCTTGTCGATGAAGTGGGTGGTCATGCCACCGGGGTTGCTGCCGTGGTCCGGCTCGGTGAGACCGAAGCAGCCGATCTTCTTGCCCGCGGCGAGTTGTGGCAGCCACTTTTTCTTCTGCTCCTCGTTGCCGTATTTCCAGATCGGGTACATCACCAATGATCCCTGCACGCTGCACAGGGAGCGCAGTCCGCTGTCGCAACGTTCGATCTCCTGCATGATCACGCCATAGCTGATCTGGTCCAGGCCCATGCCGCCGTATTCGATGGGCACCATCGGCCCGAACGCACCTATCTCCGCCAGACCGGGAATGATCTCCGGATGGAATTCCGCCTTCTCGAAGCTCTCTTCGATGATCGGCTTCAGGTACTTGCTTACATGCTTGCGCGCCGTTTCACGGATCAACTTCTGCTCCTCGGTGAGCAGTTCATCCACCAGGTAGTGGTCGTGGAACTGGAAGAGGTCGGTAGCGGTGGACTTCTTTGCCGGAGTGGTCGCGGTGGAATTCATGTGGATGTGTGGAGCCTGTTCAACAGTGGGTGCAAAAGTAGGACGGCCCATCGCGCCCTTTCCCGCAGGAGCGGTCCACCTTTGCACCCTTGGGAATGGACAAGCTCCGCGCGATCGATCCCCTGGGTGCTGACTGGACCCTGCTCATCCTGCTGGTGGCGCTGGGCACCTTGGGGTGGATCAATCTGGTATCGCCGAAGAAGTGGCGTCTGCTTGTGCGCTCGTTCTTCAGCTACCGGCTAGGCCGCCAAACGCTGCGCGATGAACTCGATCTGCAGGATCGCACATTGATCGGCCTGGCGATCATGGCCTGCGGTACGATAGCGCTCTTCCTCTACCAGGTCGCCGTGCTGCGCGGCGGACTTGTGGCGGGCTTCGGGCCATGGTCGCGCCTCTTTGGTGTGTGTCTTGGTGTGCAGGTGGCGCAAGTCCTTGTCGTGCGCTTGGTCGGTCTGCTGGTGGAAGCGGACAGCGGTCTGTCGGAATACCTCTTTACCCTGCTGCTTTTCCATGTGGCCTTGGGCATTGTGCTGTTACCGATCGCTGGCGTAATGGCGTTCCCACATGTGTTCTCATGGCGCGCATGGCTGCCATGGGCGGGCGGGCTGTTGGTGGCTGTGGTGGTAGGCTTCCGGTGGGTGCGGGCGGCCGTGGTCGGGCTGGGTGAGGGGGTACCTCTCCGCTACATTTTCATTTACCTTTGCGCCCTTGAAATTCTGCCTGCCGCATTGGCATTCCAGCACGTGAGGCAACTCGTTCCTACACCGTCCCACACCCTCTAAGCTGAGCGGCCTTGATGAAGACCAAGTCCATCCTCGTTACCCAGCCTGAGCCTACGGACGACAAGAACCCTTATGCCGATCTGGCCAAGAAGTTCAGTTTGAAGATCGACTTCCGGGCCTTCATCAAGATCGAAGCGGTGCCGGGACAGGAGTTCCGCCAGGAACGGATCAACGTACTGGACCACTCGGCCATCGTGCTCACCAGCCGCAATGCGGTGGACCACTTCTTCCGCATGTGCAAGGAGTTGCGCCTCACCGTGCCGGAAAGCATGAAGTATTTCTGCGTAAGCGAAAGCGTCGCCTACTATGTGCAGAAGTACATCGTGTACCGCAAGCGGAAAGTGTTCATCGGCAAGCAGAGCTTCGGCGACCTGATGGATGTGATCAAGAAGCACAAGGAGGAGCGCTACCTCGTACCGTGCAGCGATATCCAGAAGCAGGAGATCCCCGCTTTGCTGGACAAGGCTGGCGTGCAGTACACCAACGCGGTCTTCTATCGCACAGTGGCCAGCGACCTTAGCGATATGAAGGACCTGGCGCACGACATGCTCGTGTTCTTCAGCCCCGGTGGCATCGAGAGCCTGCGAAGGAACTTCCCGAAATTCAAGCAGAACGGCACCGTGATCGCCGCTTTCGGGCCTACCACCGCAAAGGCCGTGAAGGACGCGGGGTTCCGTTTGGACATCGAAGCGCCCATGCCCGAAGCACCCAGCATGACCGGTGCCATCGAACTGTACATGAAGAAGGCTGCCAAGGAGGCGAAGAAGAAATAGGTCTCGACTGCGCTCGACCTGACAAATACGGCTGCGCTCGACCTGACAAATACGGCTCCGCTCGACTTGACAAATACGGCTCCGCTCGGCTTGACAGATGATCGACCGTGCCAAGGGTGCTTGATCCGCGAAGCCCGGTCCACAACACGGATAACCGCTGAACACGCGTTCCATGCCAGCCGCACGACCTCGCGCTACCTTCCGCAAGAACGAACGCCTCACTGGCCGCGACGCCATCAACGCGGTAGTGAAGAACGGATGCGCCATGAACGAAGCACCTTTCCGCATTGTGGGCCTCATCACCTCCCTTGATTCCACATCTCCGACGCAAGTGGCCTTCGCCATACCGAAGCGCTATGTGCATGACGCCGTGGACCGGAACCTGATCCGCCGCCGGATACGCGAGGCTTACCGCATGGACAAGGAGCGCTGGTACGCGCCGCTGCGCGCCGCGGATAAACAATGCGCCTGGCTGCTCATCTACCAGTCTTCACATTCGTTGGCGTTCACCGAAACGCGCAGCAGACTTTCCAGCGTTCTGGACCGTTGGCTCAAACAGCATCTTGCCCCATGATCGCCAAGTTCCTCATCGGCCTCGTGCGTGTGTACCAGTACACGCTCTCGCCGCTGCTGCCCGGTGCCTGCCGCTTCACCCCCAGTTGCAGTGAGTACGGTGTACAGGCCCTGCGCAAGCATGGCACGTGGCGCGGTGGTCTGCTTACCCTGAAGCGCTTTCTATCTTGCCATCCGTGGGGCGGCCACGGTTATGATCCGGTCCCTTAGCACATACAACTCAGCCGATATTCCGGCACTACGCATGAAGCGCTCCCTTTTCACTTGGAAGAAATTCGCCCTCGCTGGCGTCATCGCCGGAGGTGCTGGGCTGGGCCTCGCCGCTGGCGACAACTACTTCGAGCTCGGCAAGAACCTCGAGATCTTCAACGAACTCTACAAGGAGCTCAACATCTATTACGTGGATGAGACGAATCCCGGCGAGCTGATCACCACGGGCATCGACGCCATGTTGGAGAGCCTCGACCCCTACACGCAGTACATCGCCGAGAGCGACATGGAGGATTACCGCTTCCAGACCACCGGCCAGTACGGCGGCATCGGCGCGATGATCCGCACGAAGGACAAGGGCATCCTGGTGAGCGAGCCGTACGAGGGATCGCCCGCCTTGAAAAGCGGGATCCGCGCAGGCGATGCGATCCTGGAAGTGGACGGTAAGAGCACGCAGAACCTGAACACCGAGGACGTGAGCAAGATGCTGAAGGGCCAAGCAGGCACACAGGTGAAGGTGGTTACCAGTCGCAACGGCGGCACGCCCGAAACGCACAACATCATGCGCGAGGAGATCAAGATCCCTGATGTGCCCTACAAGGGTTTCGTGGACGAACCGAACAAGGTGGGATACTTGAAATTGAACGCGTTCACCCAGACAGCCGGACAGGAAGTGCGCAACGCGGTGAAGGAACTGAAGGACCAGGGCGCGCAGAAGATCATCTTCGATCTGCGTGGCAATGGCGGTGGCCTGTTGCGCGAAGCGGTGAACATCGTGAACCTCTTCGTTCCGAAAGGCGAGACGGTTGTGGAGACCAAGGGCAAAATGGCCGATTGGGACAAGACCTACAAGACGCTCAGCGAGCCATTGGACGCCACTATGCCCATAGTGATCCTCACCGACACCGGCAGCGCCAGCGCCAGCGAGATCGTGACAGGGGCGCTCCAGGACCTGGACCGCGCAGTGGTGGTGGGTCAGCGCACTTACGGCAAAGGGCTCGTTCAGCAAACGCGGGATCTCTTCTACAACAGCAAGCTGAAGGTGACCGTGGCCAAGTACTACATACCCAGTGGCCGCTGCATCCAGAAGGTGGACTACGCGCTGCATGACAGCACCGGCCATGCCGTGATAAAGGCCGACTCGCTGATCCGTGATTTCAAGACGCGCAGTGGCCGACCCGTGATCGATGGCCGCGGGATCACTCCAGATGTGCTGGTGCCGCAGCAGGATCTGCCAAAAGTGGTCGGTGGCCTCTACGTGGCCGACGCGTTCTTCGATTTCGCCAACCACTACTACTGGTCGCACGACAGCATTCCGGCGGCGGACAAGTTCACCATCACCGATGGCATCTGGAACGACTTCATGGCCTTCGTGAAGGACAAGAAGCTGGAGTACCGCACCGAGAGCAACGATGAGCTCAAGAAGTTGGAAGCGGCGGCGAAAAAGGAACGGTACTACGAGCACGCCAAGGATGCCATCGATGCGTTG
The DNA here is from genome assembly GCA_031371785.1 of Flavobacteriales bacterium. Taxonomy (GTDB): domain Bacteria; phylum Bacteroidota; class Bacteroidia; order Flavobacteriales_F; family PHOS-HE28; genus PHOS-HE28. The sequence continues at coordinate 62,433 of JANMKC010000018.1, forward strand.
CGCGCCGATCTGAACCCCGATCGCAGCGAGGAGCTCCAGCGCTTCCGCACGGATATCGAAGACGTGCTCAGGAGCGAGATCGTTAGCCGCTACTACCACACCAGCGGCCGCGCGAAAGCGATGCTCGCCAGCGACCCCTTTGTAAAACGTGCGCTCCAAGTGCTCAACGGTCCTGACTACGCGGGCATCCTCAATGGCACGGTGAAGCCGGGCAATTGATCGCGGTGAAAGCACGTTGAACGGTCCGATATCCATCGGACGATGATCGGCAGCGGCGACAGGTTCAGGCAGGTGCATGTCGGCGCGCTCGCGCTGGCGGCCATCATGCTGCCGTGGAGCGAATTCCTGCTCAGCATCGCGCAGTTCCTTCTTATTGGTAACTGGCTCGTGGAGGGCATCGTTCGCAAGGATCTCGCGGGACGGTTCAAGCGTGCGTTCACGAGCCCAGCATGCCTCGTGTTCATTTCGTTCTTCGCAATGCACGTGATGGGCCTGCTCTGGACCACGGATATGGAATGGGGACTCGACCTGTGCCGGATCCTGTTGCCGGTCATCGCCTTCGCCCCGGTGCTCACCTCCACCCCACGACTGTCAGAAAAGGAATTGCGCACCGTGCTGTTGCTGGGCGCATGGAGCACGGTCGCCAGCACATTGGTCTGTCTGGCCTTGCGCTACCAGGTGATCGGTCAGGGCGGCTATCGTGAACTGGCCATTTTCATCAGCCACATCCGCCTGGCGCTGATGCTCTGCTTCAGTGCGGCGGTGTTCGTATTCTACTTCCCGCGCACAGGGTGGTGGCGTGCGGCGCATCTTCTCGGCAGCGGGTGGTGCCTGTTCTTTCTCGACCGCTTGAGCAGTTTGCTCGGCTTCGTGATCCTCGCGTTGATGGCGGTATACGCGCTTTGGCGCTGGAGCAAAAGCTTGCGGAACGGATGGCGATGGATCCTGCGAACATCGCTGCTGCTGTTCCCGCTCATCGCGCTCGGCTACGGCCGATGGTGCGTGCGTGCCTACTACCATGATGATGCGATGGATCTCGCGCACCTCGCTGAGCGGACGGCTGGTGGGGAGGTGTACTATCACGACATCCGGACGCCTCAACGCGAGAACGGCCACTACGTGTGGGTGTATGTGGCCGACAAAGAGCTGGGGCGCACTTGGAACCGGCGAAGCACCGTAGGGTTCAATGGCAAGGATGCGAAGGGCCAACCTTTGCGGGCGACGCTCGTGCGCTATCTCGCCAGCATGGGGCTGCGGAAGGATTCGGTCGGCGTGTCGGCGCTCAACGAGCAGGATGTGGAGAGGATCGGGAAGGGCGTGGCAAGTGTGGTTCTGGGCCATCGTGATCCGATCCATGCCCGCATCGACCAAGTGCTCTATGAACTCGAACAGTACCGCGCCACCAGCGATGCCAGTGGCTACTCGGTGGCCATGCGCATCGAATTCCTGCGTGCGGGATGGACCATCGCCCGGGGGAAATGGCTCACGGGCGTTGGCACGGGCGATACCCGGCTTGCGTTCGCTGAGGAATATGTCCGCATGCAGAGCACGCTCGCGGAGAAATGGCGCCTGCGCGCGCACAATGAATACCTCACCTTGTTGATCAGCTTCGGTGTGTTCGGACTTTTGTGGTCCGTGTTCTCATGGACCTGGCCCGCGCAGCGGCTCGGCGCGTTCAAGCATCCGTTGTTCGTTTGTTGGGCCATCACGTTCGCTGTCTCGTGCGTCAGTGAAGACACGATCGAAACACAGATGGGCGCGACCTTCTTCGCATTCTTCTATGCGCTGCTGGTCTTCGCCCGGCCGGTCAATTCTCCAGCAGTTCGATCACCCGCTGCGGGCTGATCCGCTGAATGCAGTCGCAGTCTTCGCCGCGCGCGCAACGGGGACATGTGGGATCGCTCACCAACGCGTGCGCATAGCGGCCGATCGGTGCCCAACGCGCAGGGAATATCGGGCGGCGCATGCTGAACAGACCGATGGCGCGGATACCGATCGCGGCCGCCAAGTGCAATGGTCCGGTGCTCGCGGCCACCAATGTGTCACTGGCCCCGATCAGCTCCATCAGCTTGTCCAGTGGGAGCTTGCCACCCGTATCGGTGACATGCACCGCGTTCAGTGGAAGTTCGTTCCGGTAGCGTTCCGCTTCGTTGGCTGAACCCGTGATCAAGCAGTGGTAGCGCGCTGGATCCAAGGCATTGATCAACGCCTTGAAGTTGTGCAGGCCCCAGCCCACACCGCTTCCCAACAATGGATGCAGGATCACATTGCGGCGATCGGAGCGCAGGAGCGCGCGAACTTCAACTGATGCCGCAGGCACCTTGAGGCCGATGTGCGGCACCAGTTCAGAGATGCTGCCCGGCACGCTGATACCGAACGGTGCCAGCAGTTTGATGTTGAGCTGTGCCTCGTGCAGGTCGCTGCGCTTCCGGCTGAAATGCACACGCTCATTGCACATGGTCCAATGCCACCATCGATGGCTCGTTCCGATACGACGGGCGATGCCGGCGCCCTTCGCCCAGCGTGCTGCTTCAGGATGCGGGAACAAATGCACGATCGCATCTGCGTTCAACGCGGCGATCGCGCGCGCGGCACCCGCAGCACCCGCCGCTCCAAGTTCTTCCAGCGTGATCGTACCGTCGATGTTCGTGCAATTGGTCCAGACCGGAAGCGTGTAGTTCTTCACCAGGGCGATGATCCGCGTGCCGGGCGCATGATGCTTGATCCACCCGGCGGTCGTCAGTGCAACCACCGCATCACCGAGCGCGTCCGGTCGGGAAAGGATGATAGTGCGGGGAATGTTCATGCGCGTACACGGCGCAACTGGCGCAGCTTGGCATATTTCAGGAACGTGGCATACGCGCTGATGCGCGCGATGACGAGCCCCTGATAACCATCAAGAAATCCGAGACGGAAGATGTAGTCGCCGATGAACTTCACTACAGGGCTGAGCACCAACTTTCCGAACGGCGCGCGCTTGCCGCGATCGAAGTACGACTTCGCGGCGATGGTGGTGAAGTAATCGACCTGTCGGTGGTGGTCATCTATACTGTTGTAACTATAGTGCAGCAGGTCGCCTTCGAGGTGAACGATGCGCGCGCCCGCTTCCAGCTCATAGCGATCGTGCGGATCGATCCCTGTCCAGCGGCCTTTGCGGCTGTCCCACATCCGGAGCTTCGTGTCAGGATACCAGCCACCGTGGCGTATCCATGTACCGCAGTAGTTGGTGAGGCGGTTCATCGTGAAGCCGTCGGCATCGGTCCGCATTTTCGCTCGGGCAATGGATCGCGTGAGCTTCTCGTCCAAGGCTTCATCAGCATCCAGCGAGAGCACCCACGGATGTGCCGCATGGGTGATCGCGCGGTTCTTCTGCTCAATGTGGCCGGCGAACACGTGCTGGAAAAAACGCGCACCGTGCTCTTTCGCGATGGCCTCTGTGCGATCGGTACTGAACGAATCCAGCACCACGATATCATCCGCAACATCTTTCACGGAAGCGAGACAGCGCGCGAGGTTGCGCTCCTCGTTGAAGGTGATGATGACGACCGATAGCTCCATGCGATCCGGCCGAAGGTAGGCCCGCCGTTCGGCTCACGAAGGATGCGGCGATGCTCAGTGCGCCACTTCGAACCGGCCGCGCGCGATCCCCGTTCCATCGCGCAGGACGCGGAAGAAATAAAGCCCGCTCGGAAATGACGATGTGTGCAGTTCCGCCTTTCCACCCGACATCGGTCCGCGTGCAACGATCTTGCCGGTGACGTCGGTCGCGAGGATCTCCACTGTGCTGGACGTGATCAAGGCCGGGATCGTGATGAACACCTCGTGGTCCGCAGGGACCGGAAAGCAAAGCGCGGCGTGATCGACCAGCTCTTCGATCCCCTGGAAAGGCTCCAACGTGACGCAGTAATCCTCGGTCTCGCCATAGCCGTAGTTGGTCTCACAGCCATCCGCCGCAGGGTCTTGGAATTTCATGACCACGCGCATCCGGGTCGAGACCGGCGTAGTGCCAACAGGAACAACAAGCGTTCCCAACACCGGTGTGCCCGACGCGGATCCGGGATCGAAGATCAGTTCGCCGGGCGACTCGAACAGGCCGTTGCCGTTCAGGTCCAACCACACGGTGAAGTACTCCGTGAAATTGAAATTGGCATAGCCCTGTGTGAGCGTGATGTCGTAAGCCTGGCCGATAACCAGCGAAGTGCCTTGCTCCGTGAAGGCAGCATAGCCACCGTTGGTGCCGCTCTCATTGTCGATAGTGTTCAGTTGCACGCGCTGGATCCATTCCGTGGATGCGTTCGCTGAGACACTGGGGCAGAAGGTCCCTTCCGCGCATTGGCCGCAGCCAGGGGTGTTGAACACCGTTGAGGCGCCCCAGTCGGTCGTTGTGGAACCATCGCACGAAGTACGCATCTGCACTTCGTAGGTGGTGCATCCGGCGAGACCGGACAGTTCCGTGCTTCCACCGGTAAGGGCGACCACCGAGGTCCAATTGCCCGTACCCTGCACGCGGTATTGCAGGTCATAGGTGTTCGCGGCGAGCACGTTGCTCCAGGCCACGGTGGCGTGCGCGGAGTCGGTTGCCATAACGGTGATGGTCAAGGGAACGGTGCAGCATCCTTCGCTCGTGAACATCAAGGAGGAACTGTATCCACTGGTGTCGATATCGCATGCGGCTTGCACTTGGAATTCGTATGGTGTGCAGGCGGCGATCCCGGTTATCGCGAGCTCGGTCGCGTTGATCCCGGTTGTTGTGTTCCATGCCGGGCTGCCCACCACGCGGTAGCGCACATTGAAGACACTGGCCGATGGGCTACTCCAATGAAGGTCGGCAGCGCCGATCACCACCATGGAGGCACCGAGGTTGTACGGGATCGGGCAAGCACCGCACGCGTTCATGATCCAGAGCAGGCTGTTGTTGCTGTTGATCCTGCCGCCGGTGACCGTATTGCCCGGTAGGTTGCCTACTTGCTCCACGCCGTTGAACAAGGCTTGGCGCACGTAAAGCGCTCCGGCCATCGGGTCGCTGTGTACGAGGTCCATCAGGTTGGCGCATGGCGCGCTGTAAAGCAATCCGATCACGCCTGCGGTGAGCGGGCTTGCGAACGAGGTACCACTCGCCAAGCCCGTTCCGCCGCCGATCTGCGTGGTAAAGACCGCCGCACCCGGCGCGCCCACGTCGATCGTGGTGAGGCCCCATCCGGAAAAAGTGCGTTGATCGTCAACGTCCGTTGCGGTTACGCTGATCATGAAATCGCTCTCGCAACCCGTGGGCATATCGTCGTTCACATCTATATCCACGCTGTTGTTCGCAGTGGCACCGCAGTTGAGGATGCCCGCCGTGCCGAGCGTGTCATACATCGCGCACCAGATCGGGTACTGCGTGTGGTCCGCATTGTCAATTCCCCAACTAGCATTGGTGGCCACCACGAAAGCGCCCAGCGCGCCGTTGCTCGCATTGTAGGCACGGCGCATAACCAAGGGGTAGGTGTAGGAGGACACCACTGCGTCCTCGGCGACGCCCGCGCGTGTCACCACCATCAGCTTCACGTTCCAGTTCGCACCAGCTACCTGGCTGCCATTGTTGCCCTTCGCCCCGATCATGCCGGCCACCTCGGTACCATGGCTTCCGCCGTAGGCCACGTCATTGTTCCCGGCGGGGTTCCAGCCAAGGAAATCGTCCACATAGCCATTGCCATCATCGTCGTTGCCGTTGCCGGGGATCTCGTGATAGTTGTGCCACGCATTGCCGATCAGGTCAGGGTGCGGCAGATCGGCCTGCTCCACGATGCACACCACGATGGTGTCGCCGGTTGCGGTTACTCCGCCCGTGGTGATATCCCACGCGGCCTCGCTGTCGATGTTCTGGTGCTGCCATTGCGCACCGTAGCCGGGATCGTTCGGGATCGCGCGGTCCGTCACGATGTGGTTGTCCTGCGCGAACTGTACCGCGGGGTGCATATCCACCGCACGGCGCACCACTTGTTGCGGAAGGTCCGCGTTCTCATAGTGCAACAACCACGCGCGCATCGGCGCGCTCACTTCGCGCACCACGCGCAATTGGGTGGGTTCTCCATTGACGGTGCGCAGGTCGTGTACGAGGGCATCGGCGGATGCGCCCGGCTTCATCATCACGATGATGTCGCCAGGGATACAGGCCTCTTGAGCACGAACGTTGCCGGCGAAAGTGAGGATGCCGAGGAGGCCAAGTGCGTAAGTGATTTTCTTCATGGTCAATGGGGGCGTGCGATACACGACAGCGAAAGGACCGCGAATGTAGAGGGATGCCCGTATGTGTTGGACGGGGCTTTCGACCAGAACGATGCCTGAAGATCATCGCTGGTTGGAGGGCTGCGTTCACCCGTGTGTATACACCCGCCTCACTCTCGGACTGATGCTCGTAAGCGCTTCGTAGGGAATGGTTCCCAGATCGCGGGCGAACTCCTGCACCGGATGTGATGGACCGAACACGATCGCTTCGTCCTCTTCCGCGCAAGCGATGTTGGTGATGTCCACCATGCACATGTCCATGCAGATGGTGCCGACGAAGGGCGCGGCCTGGCCGTTGATCCACACCTTCCCGACGCCATGGCCCAGCCTTCGGGAGAGGCCATCCGCGTAGCCGATGGGCAGCACGGCGATGCGCATATCGTGGGCTGCGACGAAGCCTCGGCCGTAGCTCACGCTATCGCCGGCCGGGATTCTCTTCTCCTGCGCGATCACCGTGCGCAACGTTGCCACCGGTTGCAGGCGCGCGGTTTCGTTCGCATCAACGCCGATGCCGTGCAGGCCGATACCGAGACGCACCATGTCCATGCGTGCTTCGGGGAAACGTGAAGCCCCGCCCGAGTTCGCGATGTGCCGCAGCGGACGATAGCCCAGCACTTCATCCATGCGCGTCGCGAGGTTGTTGAAGAGTTCGACCTGCCCGCGTGTGAACGTGTCGTGCTGCGGATCCTCGCTCGCTGCGAGATGCGAGAAGATGGATCCGATGCGTAACGCACCCAGATCCCGAAGCGCCTCCAGCAACGCAGGGATCTCCTCCTGTGCGAAGCCGAGGCGGTGCATGCCCGTGTCGAGCTTCAGATGTACCGGTGGCATGTCGGGTGTATGCCGAGCGAAGGCGATGGCCGCGCGAAGGGAGCGCAGGTCGTAAACCTCCGGCTCCAGTTGGAAACGGTGCAGCACCTCGAGCGGCACGGGCTCCGGGTTCATCACCATGATCGGCGTGCGCACACCCTGCTGCCGCAGTTCAACACCTTCATCGGCATAAGCCACACCGAGGTAGTGCACGCGTTCGTTCTCGAAGAGACGGGCCAGTTCCACGGCACCACTGCCATAGCCGAAAGCCTTCACCATGGCCATCACCTTCACCTCACCCCGCGCCGTCGCCGGAGCGCTTTGGCGCAGGCGCCCTGCCCCGCTCCGGGAGAAAGGGGGGTGCGTGAGCATCGCGCGGTAGTGGTTCAGGTTGTGCCGGAGCGCGTCCAGATCGATGCGCAGTTCCGTGCCATGCGTGCGCTCCTGCCAGCGCTCCACTACACGTTCAAGACCGAAGGACCGTGCGCCCTTCACAAGCACCGCTGCGTTGGCAATGGCATCGATCGGCACGTGCGCGAGCAGTTCTTCGGTGCTTGCGAAGAAGCGCGCGTGCTCACCGAACGCCGATGCGTGCGCCGTGATGGCTGTGCCAACCGCATACACATGATCCACTTGTGCGCCCTTCAACAGGGCGGCCATCCGTGGGTACAGGGCGTCGGGCCGCTCCGCGCTTTCCACGATGTCGCTCGTTACCACGATGCGCTTGCGCTTTCCGCCCAAGCGCACCAAATGATCAAGGGCGATACCCAGCGAGGCGAGGTCGTTGCTATAGCTGTCGTCGAGCAATGTGCTGTCGCCCGCACCGGCCATCATCCGCAGGCGCATGGCCACAGGCTGCAAGTGCGCAAGACGTTCGTTGATCCAAGCGGACGCATGGCCGAGGTGCAGCAGTGCGACGATGCTGTGCAGTGCGTCCTCCACACTGGCATCATCGCTGAACGGGATGCGGAAGTCGTGCGGCGCGCCTTCGATCTCCGTCGTTATGTATGTGCTGCTGGCATCCCGTACTTCCTGTGTGATCCGCACGAAGGCGGTTCGGTGACGCGACCAATCGCGCAGCACGCGTTCCGGTGTCCCCGATCCTTTCAATGCGTCGTGTACTGCTGCGTGATCGCGGCAGTACACCACCGCTTCCGAAGGAGCGAATAGCATCGCTTTCTCCTGCGCCTTCTGTCGATCGCTCGTGAAATGCTCGCCGTGCGCCGGACCGATGTTGGTGAAAATCCCGATGGTCGGCGCGATGATCGGTGCGAGCCGTTCCATTTCGCCGGGTATACTGATGCCCGCTTCGAAGATGCCGAGCGAATGTTCCGCGCCCATTTCCCACACGCTCAAGGGCACGCCCACCTGGCTGTTCCAACTGCCGGGGCTGCGCACGATGCGTTCCTCGGTGCGCAGCAATTGGTACAACCACTCTTTCACCACGGTCTTGCCATTGCTCCCGGTGATGCCGATAACGGGATAGTGGAAGTGCAACCGATGCCACGCGCACAACCGCTGCATCGCGACCAGCGTGTCCGGGACGCGGATGACGTTCAGGTCGTGTGCATCGAAGGCCGCATCGGCATGCGCGAGCACGTTGCGCACGCCCTGTTCGCGCAGCGATGCGATGTAGGCGTGGCCATCGTGATGAACGCCGCGCAAGGCGATGAACAGCGTGCCTTCCGCAGGCAGCGGTTTGCGCGAATCGATCGCGAGGTGCGTGATGCGCTCATCCGTTCCGGCGAGCGTCAATGTTCCGCCAATGGCGTGGGCGACTTCGCTCAACAAGTAACCGTGCTCCATCAGCCCTGGCTCTTGCCTTCGCTCATCCGCACGGCGATGGCGTCCTTCTCCTGCTGCGCGCGCGCCGCGATGAAGCACGCGCGGCACAAGGGCTCATAGCTGTCCGTCTCGCCCAGCAGGATCAGCTCCTGGCTCGCATGGGTGCGATGGCTGAAGAGCGCGAGTTCGCCACAGCGCATGCAGATGGCATGGACCTTCGTGACGAATTCCGCGATGGCCAATAGTTGCGGCATCGGGCCGAAGGGTCTTCCTTGGAAATCCATGTCGAGGCCCGCGACGATCACGCGCACGCCTTGCGCGGCGAGCTGCTCACACACGGCGGGCAGGCCCTCATCGAAGAACTGCGCTTCATCAATGCCCACCACTTCAACCTCCCCCGCGAGCAGCAACAGATTGCTCGATGAAGGCACCGGCGTGCTGCGGATGGTAGTCCGGTCATGGCTCACCACATCGGTAGCATCGTAGCGCACATCCACACCGGGCTTGAAGATCTCCACCTTCTGCTTGGCGAACTCCGCGCGGCGCAGGCGACGGATCAGCTCCTCGGTCTTGCCGCTGAACATGCTTCCGCAGATCACTTCGATCCAGCCCTTGCGTTGTGTGCGGCTGGCAGCTCGTTCCAGGAACATGCGTGTGAGGATCGTCTGGCCCGCCGCCGCCTCCCTTTGTGGGATCCCGCTAAACAGGGCTTAGGCGGGCGAAGCTGGGCGGGCATTCCAGCTATTTTTGGGTCGGCGCGAAGTTAAACGGATCTTCGCCGCGCCCACCGGGCCAAAGCCCGCACCGCATGGAAGAAGGAAAAGCGACCGAACGTATGCACCAGCTCGCCGATGCGCTGCAACAGGCCCTCCGCGAACTGGACGCCGGAACGCTCGGCTTGGAGGCCTTGGAACGGAGCACCGATGATGCGCAGGCACTTTATGAGCGCCTCGTTGTGCTCCGCCACAAAGCGCGCGAAGCGAAGCTCGCTCCTGCTGTAGCGGCCACTCCTGTCACCGTCGATGCGCCCATAGCGGAACTTCCTCCCATGCGACTGGATACCCGGCCCGGAGAGATCTCGCCGCGCCAGACGTCCTTGATCGATGCCATCGCCGAAACGGAAACGAAGCCGCGCAAGGCCAAACCGACAGCGGTTGCTCCTGTTCCTGTTGTTCGTGCTTCTGATCCCTCGGTGACCGAACCACCCGTGACGGCTCCAACACCTGTGGCCGAAGAGCCGAAGCCCGCTCCGCCCAAGCAAAAGCCGGTGCAAAGGGTCGCCGTACCTGCGGAAAAGGCCACCACGAAAGGTCCGTCGCTGGCGGACAAAATGGAACACGCGCCGGTGGCAGATCTGCATAAGGCGATCGCGCTGAGCCAGAAGTTCTGGTTCGTGGCCGAGCTCTTCGCTGGGCAACGCGAGCACTACGAGAAGGCCATCGACACCATCAACGCCGCGAAGGATCTCGCCGCCGCGAAGGCCTTCGTGCAGTCCGAGATCGTCGCGAAGCTGCCCAAGCCGCCCGGAGACGATGTGCTCGGTACGTTCCTTGAACTCGTGGAGCGCCGATTCCGATGAACCGCCGACTGCTCCCGTTCTGTTCCATCCTCTTCACTCTCGCTGCGCACACACAGGAACTCCCTTCGGTGAAGGAAAAGGCGCGCGCGTATGTGAACACGCTCGCGGGGCCTGACATGCATGGTCGCGGCTACGTGCTCGGTGGTGACAGCCTCGCAGCGGAATGGGTCGCACAGCAGTTCGAGCGCCTCGGCCTCGGCAAGCTCAATGGCCAGCGCTTCGAACCGTTCACCTTTCCAGTGAACACTTTCCCTGATAGCGTGCGCTTGAATGTGGACGGTGTGGCGCTACAACCCGGTGTCGACTTCATTACCGACCCCGCCAGCGGAAAGGCGGATGGCGAATATCACCTCGTTCACCTCACGCTCGAAGACCTCGTGACCCCTGAGCGCCGCGCGATGACGATGGGTGTGATCAGCGGCCATGCGGCGTACCTCGACTTCCCGCTTACCACCAACCGTGATTCGCTCGCACGCTATGCCGAATTGGAAAAGGAAGTCGTGCGCTATGCACCGGTCATCCGCAAAGCACAGGGCAAACTCACCTGGAGCGTTGCCGGTGAGCAATGGCGCAATGCGGTGCTGGAGGTGAAGCCCGGCCTCATCTCCGACAGCGCTTCCACCGTGCGGCTGCGCGTGCGCCCGAAACTCATCGGCCAACACATCGCGCGCAACGTGTTCGGCGTGGTGGAAGCGACAGGTGGAAGCAAGGACTGGATCGTGATCACCGCACACGGCGACCACCTCGGCCTCATGGGTCCCGATGTGCTCTTCCCCGGCGCGAACGACAATGCGAGCGGCACCAGCATGATGCTCTGCCTCGCCGAGGAGATCAAGCAGCACCCCCTGAAGAAGAACGTGCTTTTCATCTCCTTCGCGGGAGAAGAGGCGGGCTTGAAGGGCAGTGAGTGGTGCGTCACCGATCGCCCCCTCGACTTCGCGCGCATCACCATGCTCATCAACCTCGACCTCAATGGCACCGGCGATGAAGGCATCACCGTGGTGAACAGCACGCAACAGCAAAAGCTCTTCGATCAGCTTGTCACCATCAACGATCGCACGCACGGCTTGGCGAAAGTGAACCCGCGCGGCCCCGCATGCAACAGCGATCATTGCCCCTTCGCGCAGAAAGGCGTACCCGCCGTTTTCATATACACGCTCGGCGGCATCACCGCCTACCATGATGTGTTCGACAAACCGGAAACGCTGCCGCTCACGAAATTCGATGAGCTATACAGAACATTGGTGGAACTGCTCGGAACGTTGAAATAGGACAACACGCGGCCATGAATGAAAGATCGCTTCGCCCGACCCCGGAGGCTTATCCAAGGCTCGCGATGACGGAACTTAGGAAGCGGGAAATGATCCGGCGTTCCGCCGGATCATTTCCCGCTTTTGTAACACGTCATCACGAAC
>JANMKC010000046.1:0-4218 GCA_031371785.1 Flavobacteriales bacterium
GTGGAACGCACGCTGCTGGCGGCGATCAAGGGCAATGTGGCCATCTACGCCATCCACACCAACCTGGACAATGTGATCACTGGTGTGAACGCGGAGATCGCCGCGCGGCTGGGCTTGTTGGATCTGCAAGTACTCGATCCGAAGCCCGACCAACTCCGCAAGCTGGTGGTCTTTGTGCCTACCGCTCATGCGGAAGCGGTGCGGCAAGCGATGTTCGACGCGGGCGCTGGTCGCATCGGCTTCTATGATGAATGCAGTTTCGGCCTCGAAGGCCACGGCACTTTTCGGGGCAATGAGGGTTCGAACGCGTTCGTCGGCAAGAAGGGCGAGCGCCATACCGAACCGGAGACACGCATAGAAACGATCCTTCATGCACCGATGGAAAAGGAGGTCGTGCAAGCCCTGTTGAAGGCCCATCCGTACGAGGAGGTAGTGTATGACATCTATCCGTTGACCAATGCACTGAAGAGCGTGGGTTCTGGTGCCATTGGCCGATTGGCAGCACCCATGGAGGAACCGGCTTTCTTGGCGCTGCTGAAGGAAGCCTTCGGCCCTCCGGCCGTGCGGCATACGGCCTTGCGCGGGAAGCCGGTGGAAAAGGTCGCCGTGTGCGGCGGCTCAGGTGCTTTCCTCATAGGCCGGGCGCGGGCCGCAGGAGCGGATGCTTTTGTGACGGCCGACGTGAAGTACCATCAGTTCTTCGAGGCTGAAGGCCAACTGCTGCTGGCGGACATTGGCCACTACGAAAGCGAGCAATACACCATGCACCTGATCGCGAAGCGGTTGAAGGAAGTTCTGCCTACATTCGCAGCCCATTTGACGGAAACCGTCACCAACCCCATCCACTTTTGTTGACCATGGCCAAGACCGAGACCAAGAGCGCGGTGAAAGAGGAGAAGGCCCCCAAGGCCACCCACGCCGCTGCGAAAGCGGAGATCACCATCGCCGAAAAGCTGGTGGAGCTTTATCGCCTGCAGACCCTCGACACCCAAGTGGGCCGCATCAAGACCCAGCGCGGCGAACTGCCCCTGGAGGTGCAGGACCTGGAGGATGAGGTGGCCGGCCTGGACACACGCCTGAAGAAGATCCAGGACGAGCTCGCCGATATCGAACTGACGGTAAGCGACAAGAACAACTTCATCAAGGACGCCAAGGCGAGCATCAAGAAATACGAAGGCCAGCAGGCCAAGGTGCGCAACAACCGCGAGTACGACTCGCTCAGCAAGGAGGTCGAGTTCCAGAACCTGGAGATCCAGCTCGCCGAGAAACGCATCAAGGAGGCGAAAGCCTCGCTGGACAACAAGAAGGCCGTGGTGGACGAGAGTACGAAGCTCTTCAAGGAGCGGAAGAAGGACCTGGAACTGAAAAAGAAGGAGCTCGACGAGATCATCGCCGAGACCGAGAAGGAGGAAAAGGACCTTCAAAAGAAGAGCGACGCCGCTTCCAAGCACATCGAAGAACGCCTATTGAGCGCCTACCACCGCATCCGCAGCAATGCGCGCAACGGACTGGCGGTGGTACCCTTCGAGCGCGGTAGCTGCGGTGGTTGCTTCAATGCGATCCCGCCCCAGCGGCAGTTGGACATCCGCAGCCACAAGAAGATCATCGTGTGCGAACACTGCGGCCGCATCCTTGTGGATGAATACGTGGTGGACCGTGTACACGGCGACAAGTAGTTCGCTGACCGTTCCCAGAAAAGATCGAAGGCCTCCAGTTGGGGGCCTTCTTCATTCACACATAGTGGAACGGAAGCAGGATCGTTGAACGGGGTGCCGCTGGAAACACAAGGCCATCATCCGTATTCGACCGCCGAAGGGGCTTGGCATAGGCTGGTGGTTCATTGTATCCGAAAACGAAAGGGGCCCGAAGGCCCCTCTGTGGTGTGAAAAGGAGGCAAGGTCTACTTCTGGCCCACCTGCTCGTCGCTTACGGATAGTTTCTTGCGGCCGTGTTTGCGGCGCCGGGCCAATATGGCACGTCCAGCTACCGAAGCCATGCGCTTGCGGAAGCCGTGCTTGTTGGTACGCTTTCGTTTGCTGGGCTGGTAAGTGCGCTTCATGACCGTGTTCTTTTTCTAAAGGGGTCGCAAAAGTAGCCCTTTCGCGTTAGCGACCAAATGGGAAAGGATCTCTTTCCCGAAGGGCAGGTGGAACCCTCAGCGGTTGGCGAACCGCAAGCGCTCCAGCGCGAAGGCCTGTACATGGCCAGCCTCATCCTCCACCAACAAGCGGCCATGCGCATCCACATCCACCGGCCGTGCGCTGAAGGGCTGTCCATCCAGTTCAAGGTCAGCGTAGCGGCCCCGCGACCAGAGGAGATCGGTATACCGGGAGTGGAATTGCCGATCGCCGCTCTCCCAGAGGTCCAGGTAATGTTCCAGCCGTTGGCAGAGCCCTTCGAGCAATGCCAGCCGATCATGCACCAGACCGGTCTCCATGCGCAAGCTCGTGGCGTTGAACTCCGCATCCAGTTCACTGCTGTTCACATTGATCCCGATGCCGAGGACGCTGCTCACCACCATCCCGGCCACCAGTTCGTTCGCGATGAGGATGCCCGCCACTTTGCGCCGGTCCACCAGTATATCGTTGGGCCACTTGATCCTCACGGGTTCACCGCCCACGGCCATCCGCATGGCCTCCGCCACCACATCATGCACAGCGAGCGCAGCGATCTTCGCAAGGACGAACTGCTCGTTCGCCGGCAGATGTTGGGGCAGCAGCACCACGCTCGTCGTGATGTCCAGCCCGGCCCCACTGCGCCAAATGCGTCCACGCTGGCCGCGCCCGTCGGTTTGCTCATGGGCCAGGATCACCGCACCGTGGCCGATCTCCTTTAGCGCCAGCAGTTCGGCAGCGCACATGTTCGTGCTGTCCACTGAAGCGAGTTCGATGAGCTGTTGCCCGATGATGCGCGTTCGCATGCTGTCCATTTCTGCCCGCAACGCTCGCCGAAAACCCGAATGGTCGAGGCGGGCGCGCATCCTGCCTTACTTTTGATCGTCGCAAGTTAGACCGGATGAAGAAGATCAAGGGCGCACACACCACCAACAAGCTCGTCGATGCCGTGGTCTACGGCATGCAGGAAGTGAAAGGCAGGGACATCGTCCACTTGGATCTGCGGGATGTGCCGAACACCGTGTGCGACCACTTCATTATTTGCCACGGCGATTCGGACACGCAAGTACACGCGATCGCGGGGAGTGTGGAAAAGATGGCGAAGGAACGAGCGAACGAAGCGCCTTGGCATAGCGAGGGACAGGAGAGTAAAGGGTGGGTGCTGCTCGACTACGTGGATGTGGTGGTGCATATCTTCCATCGGGAGAAACGCACGTACTACGGATTGGAGCAGCTCTGGAGCGACGCGATACGCAACTCATACGAGAACGTGGCCTGACCACGATCAACACAAGTGGAGAACAACAGCAAGCAGAAGAAGGAACCTGCCAGGCCGGGAGGTGGTCGCAATGAGCGACCTGACAAGGCGATCAATTTCTATTGGATCTATGGCATCATCGGCGTGGTGATCCTGGCCATGTGGCTCTTCAACTACGGCAGCCCCACCAAGACGATCGGGGTGAGCACGTACGAAGAGTTCGTCGACGCTGGCGATGTGTCGCGCATCGTGATCATCCAGCACGAATCGGTGCTGGTAACGATCAAGGCGGACAGTCTGGTGAAAAAGATCCACCAGGAGAACCTTGCTCACACCGGCGCGAACAAGGACAAGACGGGGCCGCACTACGTGTTCTTCATGGGCGCTTCGGACAACCTGCAGGACCAGCTGATCGCCGAGGCGAAGCAGCACCATGTGGCGGTGGACATCGAGCCGCCGAACGACATGGGCAAGGAGATCCTGCAGTGGGTGATGTTCGTCGGCGCGGTGGTGCTGGTATGGGTGTTCATGATGCGCCGCATCGGCGGGCCGAGCGGTCCTGGCGGGCAGCTCTTCAATATCGGGAAGAGCCGCGCGACCGTGTTCGAGGGCGGGAAGACCACCAACACCACTTTCAACGATGTGGCCGGATTGGACGAGGCCAAAGAGGAGTTGCAAGAGATCGTGGACTTCCTGAAGAACCCGAAGCGGTACACCGATCTCGGCGCGAAGATCCCCAAGGGCGCGCTGCTCGTAGGTCCGCCGGGCACCGGCAAAACATTGCTGGCCAAAGCCGTGGCCGGTGAAGCGAGCGTACCGTTCTTCTCCTTGAGCGGATCGGATTTC
>JANMKC010000197.1:0-15653 GCA_031371785.1 Flavobacteriales bacterium
GGCCGCCCAACCCGATGGGAAAGTGGTCATTGTCGGCTCCTTCACAGCTTTCAACAACACCACCCAGAACCGCGTGGCCCGATTCAATACTTGCACGCCCACCGCTTGGTTCGCCGATCTGGACCAGGACGGCTTCGGCGATGCGGGCAGCTCGCAGTCGGCTTGCGATCAGCCTGCTGGTTCCGTTGCGGACAACACCGATTGCAACGACAATGATCCCGCTGTGCATGGTCCCATAACATGGTACGTGGACAATGATCATGACGGCTTCGGCAACCCCACCAGTTCCGCCATGTCCTGCATGCAGCCCGCTGGCTACGTGGCCAACAACACCGATTGCAACGACGCTGACCCGAACATCTACCAAGGTGCCGACTGCAACGACAACAACCCCGCCACCTACTTCGACTACCTGAACGAGAATTGCGTGTGTACCGGAACGCCCTGCGCGCTCGGCCCACAGCTTCGGATCTTCCCGGACGCCTTCGGCGCGCAGACCACCTGGCAGATCATGAACCAGGACAACCAAGTGGTGGCCAATGGAGGCCCATACCCTAACGGCAACTACGGTCCCATTGATGAGAACCTTTGCCTGCCACAAGGCTGCTACCGCCTGGTGGTGTATGACAGCCAGGGCAACGGCATGTGCTCCGGTGGGAACGGCGGCTACCTCTTGCGCGTGGATCCGAACAATGGCGGTTATCCGATCATCGATAACACCGGCACGGGTTGCTTCACTTCCACCAGCGCCATTGCCGTTACACCGCCCACCAATGGCCGGTTCTGCTTGCCATTGGGCCCGGTCAAAATGGAACAGCGCTATGTGGAACCCCGCCAGAACCTTCTGAAGCTCTCTACTATCGCTTGCCAGGCAGATCCTGCCGTATCCGCGCAATATGGCGTGGGCAACCAGGCCGATGATGGCTACCAGTTCTGGATCTACGATCCCAATGGCGGTTACTCGGTCACGAGGACGCAGACACATGCTGCGGGTGGGGTAGGTGCAGTTGGCCCGACCAAATGCTGCTACTTGAAGTTGAACTACAACTACAACGGTGATGGGCTTGCCCAGAACCTTCAGTTGGACAAGTGGCTCAATGTTCGGGTACGCAGCGAAGTGAACGGTGTGTTCGGTGGCTTTGGACCGGCATACAGGATCTGGGTCACACCGAATAATTGCACTCAACTGTGGGACGAACCCGGCTATTCGCAGCATTCCTGCGGGGTTACACGCATCAACAATGTATACAACAAGGTGTGGTGTTATCCTGTAACATCCATACCCGCTCCCTCCAACTATCGCTTCACGTTCACGGAGACCGGATCCGCATACAACAAAGTAGTCGTCCTTACCAGCACACAATGCCCTTTGGGATGGACATCGAACCCTTTGGTGAATGGCCATACCTATAATGTGAGGGTGGAAGCCAAAGTGAGCAATGTTTGGCAGCCTGCCTGCGGGGGATCATGCACCTTGACGATCAACAATACTCCCAGCGCACAACCTAGGAGCATGGAACAAGCAGTACGCGCAGATACCTTCTCCATCTGGCCCAACCCGAACAGCGGTGGTCAATTGTACATCACCGTTGCTGACATCGGTGATGAATACTCTACCGTCGGCTTGGTGATCACGGATCTCTTCGGTAAGTCCGTCCTCTCGCGCACGCTGGATATGGGCGCCACCAATGGGACCAGCCTCATCGAGTTGCAACAAGGCCTTTCGAGCGGCATGTATATCGTCCAACTCATCGCAGGGGATCGCACCTTCACACAACGCTTGGTGATCTCGGAGTAAGGGACGCCTGCCTTTATGATGATGAAGCCCTCGACCTGTCGGGGGCTTCTCTCTTTCCAATTCCATCGGCCGCAACGACTTGCGAACCATCCCTGCGCGAGCCCCGTTCAATGGCCTATGAGATCCGCCCTGCTCGCATTGTCATGCGCCGTGCATTGCATAAGCCTGCGCGCCCAAACCGTATTCGATCCAACATTCGGTGTGAACGGTTTGTCCTACATAACCCTTCCCGGTGACAGTCTTCTTTTCGGTGTGACCGATCTGGATCTTGCACCGGATGGGAAGATCCTGCTCGCCGAATACCGCAATCACATGTTCGCCCCGTTCACCAGCTCCGAGCTCGCAGTGATCCGGTTGACACCTGACGGCGCGCTGGACAGCACATTCGCGAACGGTGGTGTCCTTCTAAGAGTAATACCGTACGTGCAGGAATCCCGATTCATAGTGAAAGCCCTGCCAGATGGCCGTTGCCTTGTTGCAGGTTGCACTGGCTCGGTGGGTGCCCTGCAAACTTTTGTGATCCGCCTCACTGCGGAAGGTGATCCGGATGCGACCTTCGGCACGGACGGAATGATCACGGATGCTTACGTTGGCGACAATTCCAGACCTCATGATATGGTGGTACAGCCCGATGGAAAAACCATCCTGGCTTTAGGATTCAGTTCAACTTACCGGAGGCTTCTGCGGCTGAATACCGATGGCGGCATGGACAGCACCTTTGGAACTGCCGGTATCCTGCCATTCGCTCTCAACGACGGTTTTACCCCTACCTCCCCGCAACTGCATGTACGAACTGATGGGAAGCTCGTTCTTTCATGTTCGGCCTACAATCCCGATCCGTTCCAACCGGACCTGCCCGGTAAACAGGTCATCTCCATATTCACGCCAGAAGGCCAGCCCGACACAACGTTCGAGGTACATGGACCTGGCGTCGATCACTTGCTGGACCCCTTGGTCAGTGTTTCACTGTCCAGCGCGGTATTCATGCCGGATGAGAGCATCTATTTCGGCGGGACAGCGGTTCTTGACTACACGTATTGGAGCTTTGCCGTGGCACATGTCGATGCGCACGGTGCACTGGATCCCGCCTTTGGGGACAGCGCTGGCTATACGATCTTCACCAACGAGAGCAGCGTGAACCCCGACTCTTGGCTCCAGCCAGCTGACATGTTGGTGACCAGTGATGGAAAGATCCTTCTCTATGCCACTTATCAAGAAGGGGCCGACAACTACCAGTGTGAACTGGTGCGCTTCAACAGCAATGGCCACCTCGATGAAAGCTTCGGTACCAACGGTCGCCTCTTTTTCAGCGGTGACTATGGCTCGTCGAGCGTCGGCATGGTTCAACAGAGCGATGGCCGAATAGTAGTGTGTGCAGGATGGTCCGTAGGTGAAACGGGCGGCTCCGCATGCCTGCGCTTGGCCGCGGATGACGCCACCGGTGTGGCAACGCTCCAACCTATGGATGATGTGGAACTCTCATTGTGGCCGAACCCCAACCACGATGGCCGGTTGACCATGACCGTGGATGACCTTGGGCAGGTCGTTGACAAAGCGTCCGTTTCCATCACCGACATGTTCGGTCGCTTGGTGTATTCAAGGATGTTCAGTGTGGATGGATCGAACCTGAACGTCGCCATTGACTTGGGAGGTGCCATTGCCAACGGCATGTACATCGTACAAGTTTCGGCCGGAGAACAAGTGCTGGTGCGAAGGCTGGAGGTCGACTGAGACCAACCACATCCGTTCAAGCCCAGGACAGAGCGGTTCCGGGGCTTCGTGTCCATGGGACAGCGAACCCTTGAAGGATTCATGTGCTGTCATTGCTTCTGATGCTCGATCTGCCCATCTGTAGTGTAGGGGAACGCTTCCGAACCCGGATCCGGCAGCACCGTACAACGGCAAATGAAAGCATGCTCACGATCCACGCTGCTGTATTGCGCCGTTACGATCACTTGCGCGGCAAAGGCGCAGATCCATGTGGATCCCACCTTCGCTGACAGTGGCTGATACACGGGCGCGAGGCAGGACTGGTCGCGTTACGCTACCGATGTTACTGTAAATGAAAATGGTTACATCCTCCTGGCAGGCAGTACAAGACCGACTTGTGATTGTCCCACTGATACGATTAGCCTTGAGGTCAGCCGCCTCACACCCGATGGCTGGTTGGACACTACTTATGCCGACGGTGGTACCTTTCGGCAACTCATCGGTGACATATGGTCAGGCGGGGTGTTGATCGAAATGGCCCCGGATGGTGGTGCGATCGTCATATGCGATCGGCGGGAAGACCAGATGAACCGCCCGTTCGCGATGAAATTGAGAGCCGATGGGACACCGGATCCCGGGTTCGGGCCTTTGGGTGATGGGTCCACCGGCACATTGCCCGACATGACCTTCGTGCAACAGCTCGTTGTTCTTCCCGACGGCACCTTCTTGTTGGTCGGCATGATGAATGATTCATACCCGGCCGTCTGCCATTTCCATGCGGATGGCAGCCGCGACATGTCCTTCGGTATGAACGGGGAAGTGCATACGACCCTGCCCGGTGGCCTGATGCCCGATGCGGCTGAGTTGCATCTTCTTCCTGACGGGAAGCTCCTGTTGACCGGCCTCGCTTCGAACCCGAACAATCTCTATCCGCTGCCCGTGATCTACACAGCACGATTCACCTCTGACGGAATAGTGGACGGATCCTACGGGCTCAATGGAGCGCGCAGTTTCGACCAACACCGCAACGACACGCTCAACCTGCATCCGTCCAACTCCATTGTGGGCGAGGACGGCGTCGTTTATCTGGTAGGCCCGGCCGATGTCCTGGTGGATGCCCAGGCCTATTTGTATTACTGCGCGATCACCAGGGTAGGTGCGAACGGGCAACTGGACACCACCTTCGGCGGCGGCAGGGGTTACGTTCTATATGCGAACGGGCACACCACTGAGACCGCCGTGATGTACGCATCAGGCCGCGATCTGGTCCGGCGGCCCGATGGGAAATTGCTGTTCTTCCAGAACTATCTCGATTCCCAAAACTGGGTGAATGAATGCGAGCTGATCTGTTTCAACCCCGATGGTTCGATGGACCTGGCCTTCGGTGATTCGGGCCGCATGTTTTTCCATGGTCCAGGCGGTGGACAAGCTGGCAAGCTGGCCTTTCAACCCGACGGAAAGTTGCTGGCTTGTGGTGCATGGCTGGACGAGTACGTTCACACCCAAGGTTTCGGATGCGTGAGGTTCGGCGGGGATGACTCAGCGGCCATTCCGTTCGCCAATGTTCCGGAAGCCGCATCGCTCTCGATCTACCCGAACCCCGCGCACGATCACATCACCCTCAAGTACATCCTCGACACCAAAGGTCCAGTCCACCCATCCCTCCTCGATGCACAGGGCCGCGTGTGCCAATGGTGGACCCCGCTCACTTCATCCAGCATGAGCTACCATCAGGTGTCGCTGGAGTTGTCTTCCACCATCGAACCGGGACTGTACTTCATCGAACTGACCAGCGATGGGCGACGCAGTGTGGCGAAAGTACGCGTGGAGTGACGCGGGATGTGCGCGTCGTTCCTTGTTGATGGCCGCACATCCTGATCTTCAGTGACAGGTCCAAACCGGTTGGAAAGAACCATTGCGCATCGGAGCCGTTCAAGGCTTCATGCGATCGACATTGATCTGGTTCCTGAGTGTCCTAATGTGCTTGGCCGCCCATGCTCAGGGCGATCTTCTCGATCCCTTGTTCGGTGCCAACGGCACATTCTGGCAAGCCTCAGTTCCTGGCACACATCCAGTACTCCATGATCTGGCCTTATCTCCGGATGGATCCATCCTGCTCTCCGGGGCCATCACGGCCTCCGATCAAAATGAGACAGCTATCAGTTTGATGGTATTGAAATTGAACGCGACCGGCCAACCAGACAACACCTTCGGGACCGATGGGATGTTCACTACAGTGATAGACAGCTTGATCGGTGCGTTCCTGACCACCGACAATTCGGGCGGCGTGATCGTCGCTTACACCGCCGGTTCCACTTGGGTTCAGCACACACAACTCATGCGATTGACCCCGGAGGGACAACCCGATCCGTCGTTCGGTCCTGACGGCTCAGGTTCAACCGGCCCCGTTCCCGGCGTTTCCAACGTCGGGCGGATCCATGGGCTCGCTGATGGAGGTATGCTCCTGGAAGTGAACACTGCATCGTCGGGCATTGCCTTGGTGAAATGCGGGGCCGACGGGGTGCGGGATATGTCCTTTGGCACCGAAGGCAAGGTCACTTGTCCATTGTCCCAGTTGATATCAGTTGCTGGTGAGGCCAACGTACTGGACGATGGCAGGATATTCTTCACAGGCTCAGGATACGATATGCTGTCGGTCTCTTGGGCAAGTACAGGTTTCGCCGCAAGATTTCTGGCCAATGGTCTTCCGGACACATCCTTCGCAGAAAATGGCGTCAGCTCGCAGAGCTACCCTGATTTTCCCGGATCGGTCTTTTACCTCTACGCCGATCTCCTTCCGGACGGTTCCATCTACCTCGGTGGTATGGCCGACTCCCTCGCAACTGATCAGTATACAATGGCCAGAACGAACGCCGCTGGTGTTTGGGATACCGCTTTCGCCGGAACTGCCGGACCCTTGCTCTATGGAAATGGGAACAGTCTCGACCTTCCCCAATCCAACTTCATGTTCATGACGGATTTCGCCGTCCTGCCTAACGGCAAACCGATGAGTTTCGCCACTTATGGTGGCCCGCCTGCTTATGAGGACCGCATCGAGCTCATTCGCTACGCGCCCAATGGTTCGTTGGATCCGACATTCGGTGATATGGGACACTTGTACATAGGCGAACCCGGTGGCAAAAGCGCAAAATTGATCGTACAGCCCGATGGCAAACTGCTGGCATGCGGCATGTGGCTTCGCGACAACGAACCCGGGTTCGGTTGTGTGCGCTTGGCTGCGGATGATCCCACCGGTATCGCTCAACCGCTCCGACTCAGCAACGCTTCGCTATCAGTCTTCCCGAACCCAGCGCACGGTCACACTACGCTCCAATACACAACGACTTCTACAGGACGTGTTGCCCTTTCGCTGATGGATGGGCAAGGGCGCATGTGCCAACGATGGGGGCCCAAAGGCTCGCGTACCATCGGCGCACATCATGAGACCTTGGATCTACCCGCATCGCTCGCTCCCGGACTGTACTACATTGAGCTGAAGAGCGATCAGGAGCGCGAAGTTGCGAAACTCAGGATCGACTAGTCCAGGCCCTACGCGAGCCTTTGGGCGCTTTCTCCTCAGTCCACCGTAGTGCGCAGAACGCGGTTCCCGTTCAGGAAGCCTTCGAGCAGATCGCCAT
The DNA here is from genome assembly GCA_031371785.1 of Flavobacteriales bacterium. Lineage (GTDB taxonomy): Bacteria > Bacteroidota > Bacteroidia > Flavobacteriales_F > PHOS-HE28 > PHOS-HE28. Next base: position 7,147 of record JANMKC010000197.1, read on the forward strand.
GGGCGATGGGCCCCACCCCGGCCGGTGTTCCCGTGAAGAGCAGGTCGCCCGGCTCCAAGGTGATGTAATGCGAAACGTAGCTGATCAGTTCTGCGACCGGGAAGAGCATGTCGCGGGTGTGGCCCTGTTGTACCGTGGTGCCATTGCGTTTCAATTCCATGGAGAACCGTTGCAGGTCCGTGCCTGCGGTCATCGGCCATTCCACCTCGCCGAGCACTGCGCTGCCATCGAACGCTTTCGCCTTCTCCCATGGAAGCCCTTTCGACTTGAGCTCGTTCTGCACGTTGCGGGCGGTGAGATCAAGCCCCAACGTGAACGAGGCGACCAACCCTAACGCCATGTTCGCGGGAACATCCTTCGCATAGCTGTCGAGCATCACTACCAGTTCCAGTTCGTGGTGTATCTCGCCGAGCAACGGGTTCAGCCGGATGAGCTGGCCCGGATACAGGCAGGCGGTGGTCGGTTTCAGGAAGAACACCGGTTCCGACGGCACCGTGCTGCCGAGCTCGGTGGCGTGCTCGCGATAGTTGCGACCGATGCAGATGATCTTCATGCGTTGGTGCGTGCGAGGGCTTGCCGGGCGGCTTCTTTCGTGGTGGCCGGAAAGTCGGACTTGTTGAGGAACCAATCGATGTAGCCGGGATCGTTACGCCCCACGTTCTCCAGCGTCCAGCCCATGTACTTGCCAAAATTGATGCACACCGCCCCGCTGGGATCGAATTTGAGTTTCCCCGCTGGATCGGGGCTGCGCTGGCGATCACCACAGAAGTCGCCCAGATCGTCCACACCAGGGGGCAGTTCGGCGTAGCGTTCCAGTTGAGCCAGGAGTACGTCGGCCGTAGCCTCCACATCGGCCAGCGCGTCATGCGCGCTGACATGATCGCGACCCACGTAGAATTTCAGCGCGGCACCCAGATCACGCCGCTCCATCTTGTGGAAGATGCGTTGTGCATCCACGATCCGAAGCATGGACGTATCCCACGTGGTGCCCACCCGTTGCAACTCCTCCGTAAGCAAAGGGATATCGAACTTGATCACATTGAACCCACTGAGGTCGCACCCGGCCATGTGGCCAAGGATCTCTTCGGCGATATCCTGGAGCTTGGGCGCGAACGCCACATCGAGATCGCCGATGCCATGGATCGCCGTGGCTTCCGCCGGGATGGGCATCTCCGGGTCCACCAAGCTCTGGTAGCGTTCGCGTGAGCCATCGGGCATCAAGCGCACAATGCCGATCTGTACGATGCGATCACGGCCGATGCGGATGCCGGTGGTCTCCAGGTCGAAGAAGGCGAGCGGGCGGTGGAGGTGGAGGCGCATGTTCATCGCCGCACCATGCGAGGTACTGCGAAAGCACGAAGTTGTGAACGAAAAGGTCCCGGCGCACCGGGACCTTTTCCATCTTCTCAACAGCGCGTCGGCTCAATGCACCTTGAGCTTCACGTACTGGAATTTGCCGTACTTCCCGGTGTTCTTGAAATCGCCTTTGTAAGCAGGGCCTTGCACCAGGTGGTTCACCGCTTCAAGCAGGAGCTTGCTTGTGTCCTTGCTGCGCCCCTGCACGGATTCGAGCAATCGCTTGCGCGCGTCCTCCATGCGTTGGTTGCTCAGGTTCTCATTGGTGCCGAAGGTCTTCGTGGGCACATGGCTCGCGCTCGCTTCGATCACGATGTCGGCCTTTCCCTTACGTTCGATCAAGGTGGAAACGGTATCAACAAAACGCTTCCAGTCCGCATCGTTCTGGTCGATGTCCTTCATGTTGTACGCGTAGAACTTGCTGTACACCGCGGAATAGTTCGCGTCCGGCATCTGGTGGTGCTTGGCCATTTCCTTCAACTGCGCATCGGTGAGCGGCTGCTCTTTGCTGCCCTTGCCACCCTTGCCGATGGGTTCGCCTTTCTCCTTGCTTCCGGGAGGCGATCCCTTGGGCAGATCCACGATACTGGCCGGACCGGCGAGCGACACGGGGTTCAGGTAGATCTCCTTGTTGATCTCCTGGTAAGCGCTTTCGCACTCCACGAAGATGTCCTCGGTATGCACGGTCTTGTCGTTCACACGGTAGTCCAGGTTGTACTCTTTGCACGGTGGAAGGATGGCCACGTACACCCCATCGCGCTGGCGGGGCTTATAGGTCTTCACTTCGCCGGTGGCCTTGTCGGTCACGTACAGGATGGTGCTTGGTGGAAGCGTTTCGCCCGGAGGCGGAATGATGAAGCCCTTCAGCACGGTGAGTCCTTCGGCTTCCATGTTCTCGGGGAAATCCACGAAGTAGATGTCCTTCTCACCGTAGCCCCCGTTCTTGTCACTGCTGAAATAGCCGCGTCGCCCGTCGGCGGTGGTCACGAAGAACACATCGTCGTCCACCGTGTTCAGCGGATAGCCGATGTTCTCCGGCTTGCTCCAGTTCCCGTCGTCCTGCATCTCCGAACTGAAGATATCGAAGCCGCCCATGCTGTTGAAGCCCTTGCTGCTGAAGTACAGTGTGCGTCCGTTCGGGTGGATGAACACGCCGTCCTCATCGTAGGGTGTGTTGATCGTGCTGCCCAGGTTCTGTGCCTTGCTCCATTCACCGGTGGGCAGTTTCACTACACGGTACAGGTCGCGGCCTCCCTCGCCTCCTTTGCGGTCGCTCACGAAATACAACGTGTTCCCATCGGCGGTGAGCGCGCAATGCGTTTCCCAAGCCTTCGTGTTCACGTCGCTGCCGATGAGCACGGGGTCGCTCCACAGTTCGCCCACGAGCTTGCTCTCGTAAAGGTTGCCATCGCCGCCATCATCGCGATAGAGCAGCAGGGTCTGGCCATCAGCGGACACGTTCACCGTGGCCAAGTGGCCGCTCGGCGGGTTGATGTTGAGCAGTTCAGGCTTCTGCCAGTTGGAATTGCGGTCCTTGTAGCTCACGTAGATGTTCTCGAAGGGCAGACCCGCGAGCAGGTCGATCACTCCGGCGTTCGAACTGTCCGGGCGAATACGGCGGCTGGTATAGAACATCGCGTTGCCGTCCACACTGATCACCGGGCTGAAGTCGGGGTGGTCCCCATTGATCACCGAACCGACGTTGCTCACCGTGTAGTTCTTTGGCGAGGCCATCAGCGCACGCGCGTTGGCGGTTTGTTCCAACCCACGTGCGGCCTGTACTCTCAGGTCGTACTTGTCGTCCACCTCACCTTGGAATTTCTTGTAGTATTCATCGGCCTTGTCGAACTGCCCGTCCAAGTGATAGGCCCGGCCCAACCAGTAGTCCACGTCCACCGGAGCGTTCGTTTCCTTGGGGTCGAAAGCATCGTAGCCCGTTGTGTTGAAGGCACCGGTCGAGCTTCCTCGTTTTTCGGCGGCCTTCCGAAGGTGCGGAAGTGCTTTCTCCTTCTGGTTGTAGGTGTTCATGTACGCGAAGCCCAGCTTCCAGTTCAGGTTGCTGTTCTCCGGCTGGCTGTCCACCAGTTCCTTCCAGATCTCCGCGGCCTGATTGTGGAAATTCTCTTCCGTGAGTTTGCTGGCCTCTTCGAACTTCCAATTGAAGGTCGTGTTCTCGCCTTGCGCTTGGGCGCGCATGGCAAGCAGGGAGAGCGTGATGGTCGCTAGCGCGGCGTAGCCATACTTCATTGCAAAGCGGTTTCGGGCCGGGGGTCCGGCAGGTGGCGAAAGTAGATCTTTTCCGAAGGGACTTCGGCGTGTTCAAAAAACCTGCTCCAAAGACCATCCTTCGAGGATGTCGGCCACGCGCCGGACGAATCTTCCACCCAACGCGCCATCCACCACGCGGTGGTCGTAGGAGTGTGAAAGGAACATCATGTGGCGGATCGCGATCACATCGCCCGTGGGTGTTTCCAGCACAGCGGGCTTCTTGCGGATGGCACCCGTGGCCATGATCGCCACTTGTGGCTGGTTGATGATCGGTGTGCCCAACACGTTGCCGAAGGTGCCCACGTTGGTGAGCGTGTAGGTGCCGGTGCCGATCTCATCCGGCGAGAGCTTGTTCTCCCGCGCGCGCCTGGCCAGGTCGTTCACCGCTTTCGCCAGTCCGGTAAGGTTCAGGCGGTCGGCGTTGCGGATCACCGGCACGATGAGGTTGCCACTGGGAAGCGCGGCCGCCATGCCGATGTTGATATCCTTCTTCTTGATGATCGTGTGGCCGTCCACCTGCACGTTGATCATCGGCATTTCCTTGATCGCCTGCACCACGGCCATGATGAAGATCGGTGTGAAGGTGAGCTTCTCCCCTTCACGCTGCTCGAAGGCCTTCTTCACCCGCTCGCGCCAGAGCACCAGGTTGGTGACGTCGGCCTCCACGAAGCTGGTGACGTGCGCGCTCACGCGTTTGCTCATCACCATGTGGTCAGCGATCAGCCTGCGCATGCGGTCCATCTCGATCAGCTCATCCCCTGCGGCAGGCTTTACTGAAGAAATAGGAGCAGGAGCAGAAGCAAGGGCAGGGGCGGACGCAATTGCCGCTCGCCGCTCATCGCTAACCGCTCCGCCAACTCCCCTTCTCGGCAAATAATCCAGGATATCCTTCTTCGTAACCCGCCCGCCTGCACCGCTTCCGGCAAGCGCTTCGAGTTCGGCCATGCTCACGCCTTCGCTCTTGGCGATGGTGCGTACGAGCGGGCTGTAGAATTTTCCGCTGGGACCGTCCTTGGAAATGGGCGTAGTGACCGCTGAATAGGCAGGAGCAGGAGCGGGAGCGGGAGCGGGAGCAGCAACAGCAGGTGAGGACGTCGCACTTCCGTTGGTCGCAACAATAGCAGGCGAGCCTGTATCTGCCCTTGCTCCTGCTCCGATCCCGATATGTGCGATGGGTTGGCCCACTTTCACCACATCGCCGTCATTCACCAAGCGTTTCAACAGGATTCCGTCCTGCGGTGCTGGCACTTCACTGTCCACCTTGTCTGTGGCGATCTCCACCATCGGCTCATCAGCGGTCACGGCCTCGCCCTCGTTCTTCAGCCACTTGATGATGGTGGCCTCCGCCACACTTTCGCCCATCTTGGGCAGCAGGATCTCGATGTGTGCCATGAGGCTGCGAATGTACCTGCGGAACGCGAGTGCGCACTTGCCCGCTGCACGCGCCGATCTTCTGTCATCGTATCTGATTCCCCAACGCCGCGAACCCCCGCCACACCAGCCGCAGATCCCATAGCACACGGTAGTCCTTGGCATAGCTCAAGTTCACCCGCCGCACCGTGAGTGCCGTGGGAACGATCCGGTCCGCATGCACGGGATCGAGCACACCGTACCGGATCCTCGGAAGTCGGAATCCCTTCTCTTGCGCGGGCACATAGCCCACCCAACTGCGTCGCCCGGCGATCACACGGACGATGTTCCGCAGGTAGCTGCTCTTTCCCCGTACCCGCCAGATGCCGATCGGCAGGGTGATGACCAGGAGCAATGACGCCACGAGGTCGAATACGCGTTTACGCCGCCGCGCGGCCGCACTGTTCACGGAATATTCTTCCAGGATCAACAGGTCCTGCACACTTTCAATGCTGCTGGGCCCGATGATGAACTCGCGTGCCGGTTGGGCGATCTTGAACATGACGTCCGTGCGGTCGAGCCGCTCCATCAGTTCGATGATGTGGCCCCAGGCCAGGTCCTTCGCGCAGAACACCACTTCATCGATGCCCTGCTTGCGGATCTTCCGTCGGATCGTTTCCACAGCATCCGGAAACATCGCGTCCTCCGCCTCCATGTGCTCCTGCCTGCCCAATCCGAAATGCGTTTGCCACAGCAAGGCCAGCGCTTCCTTGGATTCCCCCGCGCTGCCAATGCAGAGGATGCGTTGTTGCTCCCGCTTGCGCAGGCTGTATTCCTTCACCCGCAGCAGGTGCAGGCCGTAACGGGTGGCGAACAGCCAGCATCCGATCCATGAGATCCAGCCCAATGGTTCGATGTTCCCCTGCCCGAACCTGCCCATCAGTGCATAGGTGATCACCACGACGCTCGCCAACGTCAACAATCCTTTTACAACATTCGACAAGCGCACCGGCCGATCATACCCGCCGAACAACGCGATGGCCACCATGCACACCGCCGAGAGCGTACCCCAGAGCCACATGGCGTTCGCGAATGACATGTCCATGTCCACGATCCTCCAATACAGCATCGATGCTCCCAACAGCACCAGCGCGTCCAGCAATGGCAACAACGCGCCACGCAGGAACCTGCTCACGATGGCACCCGCCGCGCTCAGGTAAATGCTCAGGTTGATCAACCCGGCGAAGAGATCCGGGCGTTTGCGTGTGAAGTGTTTCTTGGCGAAAATGGCCATCGCGTTGTAGAACACGAAGACATAGTTCACGCTGCTCTTCTTCGTGCTTTCGCCTTTGTAGTGGATGATGCGCGCTTCAGGGAAATACCAGTTCTCGTAGCCGCCGAGCGTGATGCGATAGCTCAGGTCGATATCCTCCCCGTACATGAAGAAGCTCTCGTCCAGCAGGCCCACTTCGTCCAGTGTCTTTTTCCGGAGGAACATGCACGCGCCGGACAGGATCTCGATAGGCGCTGCTTCGTTCTCCTCCAGATGGCCCAGGTGGTAGCGCCCGAACTCCCTGCTTCGCGGGAACAGGCGCGTAAGGCCGATGATCTTCCAGAAGGCCACTGCGGGTGTGGGCAATCCACGTTTGCTCTCGGGCAGGAACTTTCCGGTGCCATCGATCATCTTCACGCCGAGCCCGCCTGCCCGGGGATGCGCATCCATGAAGTCGATCACCTTGCGGAACACGTCCTCCCCCACCACCGTGTCGGGGTTCAGCAACAGCACGTATTCCGCATCGCTCGCACGTATCGCTTGGTTGTTCGCTCGGCTGAAGCCCACGTTCTCCGCGTTCGCGATCACCTTCGCTTGCGGGAATTTCTCGCGCACCATCTCCACGCTCCCGTCCGTGCTCTGGTTGTCCACCACGAACACATCCCCCTCGATGTCCTTCAACGCCTCGAAGACCGTGCGCAGGCACTGCTCCAAGTAGGCCCGCACATTGTAGTTGACGATGATGACGCTGAGCTTCATTTCCTCAATTCCTGCGTTGCAAACTCCTTAGCCGTGTGTCGATGCGCCCGTTCCGCGTGTAGTAGTAAGCCTTGTTCCCCTTGATGACGACCTTCCGGTTCCGTGGGTTCCGGTCTGCGTCAATGGATTGAAGGACATTGATCTCGAAGAAGTTGTCGCGCACATCGTTCACAGGCATCCAGATCAGGCTGTCCAATCCGTCAGCAAGAAGTCCGATCCATTCGCAACGCCTTCGTGCGATCCGAAACGTGTTCGTTGGACCTCCGAGGACCTGATTCATGCGACCAACTGGATCACACTCGCAGGTACCCAATCTGATCTGCCGGACCAACGTGTGCAAATTCTTGCGCTTGTTGATGAAAACCTCAACCATGTCGCACTCGCGCGATGCCTCGTTCACGAGCGCCTCGTCCTTGAAACTACGCACGGTCCAGTTGATCCTTATCGTGATCGAGTCTGTGGCAGGTTCGATACGTTCGACCAATCGCACTTCAGTCTGAAGAGGAACCTTCCCAGGGTTCAGGATCACGTCTCCGCCGGTTGCGCTCCAGCGTCCGCTGCTCTCGAATCTCACGGGGACGTCCGTCATGAAGACCGGATCATTCTGGATCAGATCGAACGTGCTGTCCGCCCTCAGCGTCAACTCTGTCACGGCATCATCTGCGCCGGTCCCATCAGAATAGGTGCCTGTGATCAGTGAAGCAGGAGATTGAGCCGCGACCCTTGAAAACATCAATACGACCGACAAGAGGAGATGCGATCGTTGTCTCATCTCTTCACGCTCTGTTCATAAGGCTTTCGATCGGCGATGCTGCGCCCCAGGGTGATCTCGTCCACCTGCTCCAGTTCACCACCGATGCTGATGCCGCGCGCGATCACGCTCACCTGCACGTCATGTTCGGCGAGTTTCCGGTTGAGGTAGAACCCGGTGGTATCGCCTTCGAGGGTCGCACCCAGCGCGAGCACCACTTCCTGCACGCCGCCTTTGGCGATGCGCGTGAAGAGTTCCTTCGTGTTCAGATCGTCAGGGCCAATGCCGTCCATCGGGGAGATCACGCCGCCGAGAACGTGGTAGAGACCTTTGTATTGCCGCGTGTTCTCGATGGCGATCACGTCGCGGATGTCCTCCACCACGCAGATCAACGAGCGCTCGCGGGCCGGGTTCGCGCAGATGTCGCACACCGCGCGATCGCTGATGTTGCAGCATTCCTCACAGTATCGCACGTTGTCCCGCAGGTTGCGGATGGCCTCGCTGAAGCGGGCCACTTCATGCTGCTCGCGACGCAGGAGGTCGAGCGCCTGCCGCATGGCCGTGCGCCTGCCGATACCGGGCAGCGTGGCCAGTTGGTCCACGGCGTTCTCCAGCAGTTGCGAACTGAGCGACATGTGGCAAAGATGGGCGCACAAGCCACGCGCCGATGTGCGCAGGCTTCGGATATTCGCCGCCCGTTCCGCCTTCGCCAACGAACAGGTGGACAACGCATGCGCAATATCCTCATCC
>JANMKC010000198.1:0-9669 GCA_031371785.1 Flavobacteriales bacterium
GGCCGCCCAACCCGATGGGAAAGTGGTCATTGTCGGCTCCTTCACAGCTTTCAACAACACCACCCAGAACCGCGTGGCCCGATTCAATACTTGCACGCCCACCGCTTGGTTCGCCGATCTGGACCAGGACGGCTTCGGCGACGCGAGCAGCTCGCAGTCGGCTTGCGATCAGCCTGCTGGTTCCGTTGCGGACAACACCGATTGCAACGACAATGATCCCGCTGTTCACGCAGTCTCCACGTGGTACCTGGACAATGATGGCGATGGCTTCGGCAACGCGGGGATCTTCCAGTCCGCATGCTCGCAACCACCGGGGTTCGTGCATGACAACAACGATTGCGACGACACCGATCCTGAGATCTTTCCGGTGCTCTGGTACGCTGACCTGGATGGCGACATGCATGGCGACGACAACAACACCCTGCTCGCTTGCACGCAGCCGCCCAACTACACGGACGACAATTCGGATTGCGATGACACGGACCCGCTGATCTTCCCTTTCGCGACGTGCAATGATGGGGATCCCTTCACCCACGGCGACAACTACGGCCCGTTCTGCGTGTGTGCAGGCAAGCTCGCCAGTGTGCAGATCATCGCCTTCCTGCAAGGCTGCTATGAGAACGGAATGGACCGCGATGACCTTCGCGTGCATGGCCTGCTGCCCACTACCGAACCGTACACCGGGATGGGCTATCAGTTCATCGGTGGTGGTGGCGGGGAAACGATCGATCCGGCATGGTTGAACATCACCGGACCCTTCGCGCCGGTGGATTGGGTGGTGGTGGAGTTGCGGGATCCGATCAACCCTGCGGATGTGGTCGCTTCACGTGCCGCCATTTTGACGCGCGAAGGCTACGTGGTGGACGTTAACGGCAATGAGGTAAACTTCAATGTGACCGGGACCCATTACTACATCGCGCTTCATCACCGCAATCATCTGGGAGTGATGAGCCAGTCGACGTTGACCTTCAACGGAACCGCGGCGCAGATCAACTTCTCCGACCCAAGCACTTCGACCTACGGCACAAATGCCCAGAAGAACATCAACAGTGTGATGACCATGTGGTCAGGGAACACCACAGACAATTATCAAGTGAGCTATACGGGGTTCATGAACGATCGCGATCCGATCCTGGTAGCCGTGGGCTCAACAAGCCCGAACAACATCGCAACGGGGTACCTCAATACGGATGTGAACATGGACGGTTCCGTTTCCTACACGGGGTTTCACAATGATCGCGACCCGATCCTCGTGAACATTGGCAGCACCACGCCGAACAATATCCTCATCGAGCAGGTGCCACATTGATCCGGGGCGTCCTATCCACGGACCTCGTCGCCTCGTAGTGTGGTGCTTATCTTGGTGTGGTCCTGCCAGATCCAACTGGAACCCTGGATCATATTGGGCGTTGAATGGGCGATGAAGTCCCATCGTGTTTCCGCCTTCCCGGTGTTGATCCTGTTGGTGACGATCCCCGCTGCAGCGCAATCCCTCATTCCCGATCCCGGTTTCGGTGATTCAGGTGAATCCTCTCTGGCCTACCCTCAGAATGCCGGATGCTGGACCAGCATGAGAATGACGGGTACTGCGGATGGTGGGGTATTGATGCTCTCCTGGTGCGACACCGGTGGTGGATACATGATCCACCGGTACAATGTGGATGGTTCGTTGGATACCACCTTCGGGACGGGTGGTTTCCTGCTCGTCGATTCTACGAGCAATGGCTATCCTGCTCAGCTCCTGAACTGCTCCGATGGCCGTATTCTCGTGGGCTGCACGCATAGCCCATTCCAGAATTTCCGGGAGATCGTGCTGCATCGTTTCATGGCCGATGGAACACCCGATGCTACTTTCGGATCGAACGGCACGAAGGTCCTTTCCCCTTATGACTACAATGATCTGAACGGATTGCTCGATCAACCCGATGGCAAATTGCTCTTGCTGGACAGTCCGGGAGCAGGGATCGGTGTGGTGCGGGTACTACCGGATGGCAACCTCGATCCAAGTTTCGGCGTGAACGGTCGTGCGGTGGTTTCACCTGGCTACTCATGTTCCGCGAGTTGTTTCACGATCGACCAGGCAGGTGGGATCATCCTCGGCGGCGCCCGTGGCAATGCGTTCAACGTGGATGCCGGAGTGATCACACGGTTGAACAGCGATGGTTCCTTGGACACGTCCTTCGGTGATAGTGGTTTCGTGCTGCATGATGTCATTCCCTACAACTCCCAGATCACCTATCAGTTGTCAGAGAATTTCCGATGTATCCAGGTGGATGACCTCGGGAACATCTATGCCGGGGGAACGGTCACCCTGTCATTTCCCCATGAGCGCTCGGCCATTGTCCGCTACCATTCCAATGGAACGATCGATCCCACATTCGGGGTGAACGGTATGTGCTTGATCACCCCCGATACACTGGCCAGGACGTTCCCTCGATCATTGTCACTGAGACCCGAAGGTGAAGTGATCATGCTCTCCTACTCGACCCCAGCGGACGGAAATTACGATTCCCAAGTGCTCACTCGTGTGGATCAAGATGGCAACGTCATCGGGCCTTCGGACAATGGAGGATGCATCCTGTGGAGGCCATCGCCCGTCGATTACATGGGGATGTCTCCTGGCCTTGTCGTGCGATCCAATGGCCGGATCGTCATCGGGATCAGCTACGTGTATCTGGCAATAGACAAGATCCGTCTCGCCGGCTTCATTCGCCAAGATGTGAACGCGGTGCAGGAGACGGCCCGAGACAACAGGGTGATCAACGTGTTCCCCAACCCCGCACGAACAAGCGCATCGGTCACATACGCCCTTCAAGCTCCTTCAGTCGTGCGCATACTGCTCTATGATCACATGGGAAGGATGATGCGTCGATCCGATCCCGGTGAGCAGCCAAGCGGGCAATACACGGTGGCATTCGACGACTTGTACAACTTGGAGCCCGGCGTCTACACCGTCTTGCTTGACTCTGGCAAGTACAGGTACCACACGGAGATCGTCATCGCTCCCTGACAGGGTCCTTCGCTCTTTCGATCGAGAGGCCAGCAATGACCGCGACCCGATCCTGATCCGTATCGGCGGCAGTACACCTGCAAATACCGTGAGCGGCTACTTCAACTTGGATGTGAACCTGAACGGCATCGTCTCCTGCACCGGTGCCAACAATGATCGGGATCCGATCCTGGTCAACATAGGCGGCACGGTTCCCACGAACATGCGCCACGCGTAGCTGCCGCTTGATCGCATCATCGACGCAGGACCGCTGATCGAGCCCGCCACGAGCGGGCTTTTTCATTTCCGACCCTCTCCCATCACCGTACTTCCAACGTTGCTTGCCTGAAGCACAACGACCGCTCTTCCCGCGGTCAGTTTTCGCTGGGTAGTACGAACAGGAACGCACACCCTTTGCCTTCTTCGCTATCCACATGCACAGTTCCACCATGTGCTTCCACAAAACTCTTGACGATGGCGAGACCCAGTCCGGAGCCTTCCGCCCGGGCCGCATCGGCTGCGCCCTTGTCGAAAACTTTGGCGACCAAATGGGCGGGTATGCCGGACCCATTGTCGCGCACCCAGCACTCCACCGTGTCCCCGGCTTTCAACGCAGCCCCGATACGCACTTCCCCCGAAGGAGTGTAGCGGATGGCGTTGGAGATCAGGTTCTGGAAAATGCGGCGCATCAAATTCGCATCGGCGTGAAGCGTCATCTCGTAGGGGACCTCATTGAGGAGCCGGGTGCCTTCCTCACTCGCGATGGGCTTGATGTCGTGGATCACGGACCCCACCAACGCCCATAGGTCGAACCTCCTGCGCACCAGCTTTACACCCACATCGGTGCTCAGTTCGTTGTTCTCTTCGAGCACTTTGTTCACCAATGCTCCCAATTGGCTGGCGTTGCGTTTCACCACTTGCATGATGCGTGGAACGGTATCATCGTCCGGGAGGGATGGACCGGCCCCATCAAGAACGCTTGCGGCCAGGGAAATGGCGTTCAGGGGCGTGCGCAGATCGTGCGCAATGAAGGCCAGATATTCCTCACGCCGTTGTTGAACCTCCTTCGCGCGTTGGGCCGCATGGGTCTCCACCGCCAGCCCTATCGCCGTATCGAAGACCTTGTTCAATATGTGGAAGGCCTTGCCTTGAAGGATCAATCCGTGCGCATCCGCCAGGTCATGTACGCACCCCCGTAGAATGCTGTACTCGGCCACCACCTCGCCCAGGTCGAATCCATCCGCAACGCGTTGGATGCCGTGTTCACGGGGTGTACCCTCCACGAGCGCCACTTCTATCTTCTCATCCGACATCCCCTCGAACGCTTCAGCCAATTCTTCCAAGAGCTCTGGAATATGGTCGTTCAAGGTCGGCACATCGAGATGCTTGGCCGATGGGAGATCTCTTACCTGCTGTCGCCACTCTGCCAGCAGGGGTGCGCGTTCGCTGCGCAGCAATTGTGCGAGGGTGCCCAGAACGGGCGGGGCTGCTGGTGCGGGCATCTGGATGGAACTCTGTCGTTTAGGGAACCGACCTCCTCAAGTGGAGGATGGCTCGTTGAACAACGGGATGCGAAAGTAACCGCTCATGCCAACATGTTCCCAGGAGCTGTTTGCAATAGGTCGTGGACGGCGTGGTCCAAATTCAAACGCAGCCCCGATGTACATCGGGGCGCGAAGGACGCAGAGTTGGATCGCGACAAGAGCTTTTGAGAACGCAGGGTCCCGACTCGTCGGGATCCTCCGCGCGCCCGATCTTCCTTTTCAACCCTGCCTCTGCGCATCTCCGCACCTCTGCGCCCCGATGTACATCGGGGCTGCGTTGGAAGGGACTTTGAGAACAGGTTCCCAGGTCGACGGAATGTACAGCCGACCTGTTCGATCTTTTGCGGGAACACGCCTTGCGCTTTGGGGGAAGTATCCGCGATGCGGTAGGTGTTGAACTTATCGGCGATGGTGGCGCTAGGGTTCTTCATCCGGGTCACTCCACGGGGAAGGTCTTCCCCATCCGGCTCCCGGTCGCAAGGGCAGATCCATACGGGACGCGGAACCTATATGACACGCGCACCGGGGTGCTCAACGCTTTGCCGCTCGCGCATCCATAAGCGGCAGCGTCTTTGTGACCGTTCGGTGATAACGCCACCACACATGAAACATCCTTCACGTTCGCCTGTTCTTGGAATGCTGCTGGTCACCATCTCCGCCATGGTCCTGATGCAATGCTCTACGCACGAAAAGGTGCGGGAGAAAGAAGATGGGTCCGGCAACCCCAATGCCCCGAACGCGAGCATCAACAGCAACGCGGATGACCTCCTTGAAAAAGGCAAAGCCGTGTTCCGCTTCGAGACTTTTGGCGACGAGATATTCTGGACGGACAAGCTCCACCTGCATCAGGCTATCGCTGATGCCCAACATGGCGGTTCGGGTACAGGTCTGGCACCCAAGGATGCGCTGGCTGCCGGACTGAAAGTCGACCTTGAACTCCTTCCGGAGTTCCTGAAGAAGAAGATCCAGGAAGGCAAATTCCTCGATGATCCGCAAATGACCCTCGAACTGTTGAAGATCAATGCGGTGATCGGTGTGATCGGGAAATTCGACGGCCATGGCAACTTGAAGTCCGTAGGCATCACCTGCGCCTCCTGCCATTGCACGGTGAACAGCCCCACAGGCATCGGCAGTCGCTTGGATGGATGGCCGAACCGTGACCTGAACGTGGGGGCCATCGTTTCCATGGCACCTGATCTCAGCGCCTATACCGATCTGCTCGGGGTGGATCTGGCCACGGTGAAAAAGGTGCTGGCGAGCTGGGGGCCGGGGAAATTCGATGCCGAACTCAATCTCGATGGAAAGGCGTTCCGGCCGGATGGCAAGTCGGCGGCGACCTTGATACCTGAAGCCTTTGGGCAGGCAGGCCACAACCTGCATACCTGGACGGGTGGCTGGGGGAATGTGACCTACTGGAATGCCTATGTGGCGAACCTTGAACTGCAGGGCCAAGGGAACTTCTATGATCCACGATTGATGAACGCGAAGCAATATCCTGTTGCGGCCAAGGCCGGCTTCGGCAACAAGCGGAGCGCGAATGATATGGTGACCGACAAACTCGCCGCACTGCAGTTCTACCAACTGGCGATCCCATCGCCCGAAGCGCCGGACAGCATGTACAACAAAGAAGCAGCGAAGCGGGGTGAAGGTGTTTTCACTGGCAAGGCCCAATGCGCCACCTGCCATGTTCCGCCACTTTTCGCGGAGCCGGGTTGGGGCACGCACAAGGCCGCAGAGATCGGCGTAGATGATTTCCAAGCGAACCGTTCACCCGACAGTTCCTATGTGACGCAAGGCCTCAAGGGACTCTGGGCGCACATGAAGGGTGGGTTCTATCACGATGGACGCTTCGCGACCCTGATGGATGTGGTGAACCACTATGACACCTTCAAGAAGTTGGGCCTTACGGAAGCCGAAAAGAACGATCTGGTCGAGTACCTCAAGTCACTTTGAGCAAGCTCGCTCGAACAGTGATCTCCTGCCCCTTCTTCCCCCATCCCCTTCTCCCCTTCTTGAAGTTCAGGTCCATCTGATCGGGGGTCAGCGCTGCGCTTCCTCCATCCCTTCGAGGTGTTTTCCGAGTACCGCATGATCTCGGCCTCTGCCCATCAAGTGTACGCGGAAGCTTGCTTAATGGCCGCTTCACGAATTGCTGCCGGTGGCCGCCAGAGGCGGATGCAGGCGCGTGGCACTCGGGAAACACCCGAGCGCCGGCAAGGGTGTTCACGTAGTACTTCGTGTTCACCCCGTTGCTGATCACGAAGAGTTGTAGAAACTGGAACAACCCGCCATTGCACCAGTAGCTCTCCCGTTTGTAACGGTTGATCTGGTTGAAGGCTTCTTTCACCTCGATACCCCGGCGTTTCAACTCCACCTGCACCAACGGCAGTCCGTTGCAGAGAAGGGTGTCGTCATATAGGTTGGCATATACGCCGATCCGTGCCACCTGCTGCGTTACCTGCCATTGGTTGGCCGCTGGATTGCCACCGTCGAAGAAGCGCACGTAGGTCACCGTGCCGTCCTCGCGCTCCAGCGCGAAGCGGTCGCGCAGGATCTTGCTGCGGTCGTAAAGCGTGCCCTTCTGCAGGTGGTTCAGGATGCGGGTCATGTCCCGCTGCGTGAACGTGGTACCGTTGAAGGCCTCCAGTTGTGCTTGCAGGTTGGCCAGCAGTGTCTCGTCGTCCTTGATGACCACATGCCCGTAGCCCATGCCGCGTAGCTGGGCTACCAGCTCGGCTTCGAGGAGGGCTTCGGGTTGGGTGGTCATGGGGAAGCCCTTAGCTGATCACTTCTTCTTGAAGAGCCGCTTGTCGAAGGTGAAGGGTTTTACCGCAACCACCTTCACGCGCTTCATGTCGGGGTGCGTGGTGTTGAGCAGATAATTGAACGCTCCCTCCACCGTGGCCGAAGGCACCTGCATTACCAGGTATTTGCTGCCTATGAAGGCGTCGCCAACGGCCCGCGTAGCAGCATTGTAGTCATCATCCTTCCAGGCCTTGGGGAGCTTTGCCACTGAAGGCTTCAACACGGACGCATCATCAGGCACGTCCAACTCCACGGCGCAATAGTCATGGGGCGACTCCTCTTGGTGTACCACGACTTCCACCACGCATTGCGCGATGCTCTCCGCACAATAGATCATGGGCGTATCCAAGCTGTTCCAGCGGCCGGGGAAGAGCTTGGCACCCTGCCCGTCAAGCGCCTTGGCGTGCTTGGCACGCGCAAGCCGATAGAACTTCATCAGAACACACCGTGTTCGATACGACCGAGCTCGGCCATCACCTGCCCGATGCCCACCATATCGCCAAGCAGGTCAATGGGCTTCTTGCCGCTCAGCACGGGGCGCGGTTCTTCCAACCAGCGCCTGAACGTCTTGGCGTCGCCGAACACCTCCACGCCGTGATCAAGCACTTGTTCGACCAGAACAATGCGGTCGCTCTGCAACGGATCGAAGCTGCGACCCTCCTTCAACTGAACGGAAAAGACACGCGGCGCCAAATGGACGGTCTGCGCCCAGTCCGCCTCTTTCAACGGCGAGCTGCGCAGCATGCTCTTGAAGCGTGTTACCGATACACGGCCCACTTTGCGTCCGGACCGGACCTCCGCGAACCGTACAGCCGTGTTGGCACTGCTCATGCTGTTCTTGGACTTCCCCTTGGCAGGAGCCGCCTTCTTCGTGCTGGTCGCTGTGCTCGCCATTCCGTGTAGATGTGTTCCAAAGTTAGGGGACCGCCGCAACCGGACACACCAATAGCTGCGAACATGCACTTGTGAGATCCCGGATGGCCGGGACAAGCGATCTGCGATCGCCCGGCCTCCGGAATGACAGCCTACCACCACTAGTGTCGTCCCGGAAGGTGGGGGTGCGTAGCGCCGGGACCCACCGCTCGATGCCTTCGAGCATATCCTCGCTGATGTAGGTGTCCATCTTGATGAGCTCCGCGCCGAGCAGGTGGCCGTGCACGAGGCCATCAGGTACTGCCGCTACCACGGCCTTGTTGCCTTCGAAGAGGGTGCCGAGCTCATACACGTCCAAGCGGGGGTGGAACTTGAAGAACTTGATCATGTTGAACAGCAGGTCGCGCGTGCCGCTGTGGCGCACGCCATGGCGGCTGTAGAAGTGCGCGTCGAAGTGCAAGGGCTTGAGGCCGTCGCGCAGTTGGATGGCGTGCAGGTCCTCATAGTTGCGCACCCCCGGTTTAAGGTAGGTCCAGTACATGAGCGCGTGGGCCTGTACGTTCTCCTGGTCCGCCTGCAGGTTGCAGCGCCAGGTATGGTGCGTGCCGTTCGCGATGAAATCCTGCTGGATGGGTGTGTGCGCCGGATCCTTGCGCACCGTGTTCTGCAGTAGGACACCCCGGTTGCGCAGGTGCGTGGCGATCGCGGGTTGCTCGCGGCGCGCGGCCATGAGCATGCCTTCGATCATGGCGGGCGAAAGAGCCATGCGCGAAAATGCACGATCCATTGAAATGGCGCACAACCAGATGCTCCGTTCCCAACGCAACCTCGCCACCGGCTGGAAGCTATTGGCCCAAACCAGCAGGAACCGTTTCATCGCCGAAAGCCTGGTGAGCAATACCACGTACAGCTCTCGCGCGCAGACCATCGCCGCCGCAGGACCAAGCCCCCTGAGCGCGCCCACCAGCGCGAAGGCCGCGTAATGCCTCGCGCCTCCACTCCGCTCGACGCATGATACCCGGCGGAAGCCTCGCCCCGCTCCACCAAAAGCTGAGCGGGGTCGGGGCATTGGGAAGGCAACGGTGCCGGAGCAGAACAGCAGGAAACATGAACACGCGCAAACTAGCAACGCCTTCGCTCGAGCGGCCAAGCCCCCTCAAGCTGAAGGTGATCGGCCGCATGACCGTGGTACACAGCACCATTGCCGGGCAACACGCGATGCGGGAGTTGACGAACAGGAGCTTGACCTCCTTCGAGCGCGACTACCTGAACTGGTACCACGGCGATCCGCTGAGGATCTCGCTGCTCAAAGCGCATGCGCACTGCTTCCAGAACCGCACACGGCTGTTGAACGACACGCGCTGCGGCTGTTTCCATTGCCTGCGCATTTTCCATCCGCAGCGGATCACCCAGTGGATCGAAGACCGCGCGGACGGCACGGCGTGGTGCCCCCATTGC
>JANMKC010000301.1:0-3617 GCA_031371785.1 Flavobacteriales bacterium
GTGGATGAGCGAGCGGTACTACATGGGAGGCCCGCATCACCGCATCGGGCAATACCTGCGCTACGAGAAGGCAGCCCAACAACGAACAACCAACAACAAACAACTGCTGCCCGAAGTCCTGCGGCAACTCCAAGAATGGAATGTGGAAGCCGTGCATGTGAACAGTGCGGCGGTGGGCATCACCGGTTTGTTGGAGAACGAAGGGAAGCTGCCGCTGATCTGGCACATCCGCGAACTGCCGGAGCGACAATACCTGCTGCACATCGATGCGGGAAAACGTCGCTACGGTGCTGTGCTGCGGAAGGCCACGCGGGTGATCGCCATCAGCGAAACGGTGCGAAAGGATATCCAGCGCTATGCGGGGAACAGCGTTCGCGCGGATCTCATCTACAACGGCGTGCTCACACTTGACGACTATGCGCGGCTCGCGGCGAAGTCGAACGAACGCTGGCAGTGTACATCACCCTTCACTTTCCTCATCGCGGGATTGATCCATCCCAGCAAAGGGCAAGCGGAAGCGATCCGCGCCTTCGCGCTGGTGCAAAAAGAAATGCAGGACAGCGAGTTGCTGATCGCCGGTGATGGCAAGGCGGATCATCTGCGTGCGCTGATCAACGAGTTGGGACTTGAGGACAAGGTGCGGATGCTGGGCTTCGTGAAGGACATGACGCCGCTCTTCCAACGGAGCCACGCATTGCTGATGTGCAGCCGCAACGAGGCCATGGGCCGCGTAACGGTGGAGGCCATGGGCAGCGGATTACCGGTGATCGGCCACATGAGCGGCGGCACCTTGGAATTAGTGAAGGATGGAGAGACCGGCCTGCTCTATCCCGGTGGTGCCGGGGAACTGGCGCAGCGGATGCTCGCGCTGGCCAAGGATCCCACGCGCGCCCGAACACTGGGCACACACGCCAGGAAGGAGTCTGCCGCACGCTTCAATGTGGAGCGGTATGCCAGTGAGGTGTTGGAGGTGTACCGCTCGGTACTTTCGCCACCAAGAGGAACGCAGAGTAGCGGAGGTGCGGAGGCTCGCAGAGGTTGAGAGCTTGCGTTCCGCCAACGGGGCGTCCTCCGCGTTCCTCTTCGATCCACCATGCGCATATCCCTCATCACACCGAGCTTCCAGCAGGTGGCCTATTTGGAAGAGTGCATCGATTCTGTCCACCGCCAGCATTTCGCGGACATCGAGCACATCGTGGTGGACGGCGGCAGCAGCGATGGATCCAAAGCGATCATCGAGCAACATGCGGAGAAATTCACGTGGTGGTGCAGTGAGAAGGACAACGGCCAGAGCGACGCGATCAACAAAGGACTGAAGCACGCAACGGGCGATGTGTTCGGTTGGTTGAACAGCGATGATGCGTTGCTGCCCGGTTCGCTGGAACGTGTTGCGGAAGCCTTCGCCGCGGATCCTGAACTGCTGGTGTTCGGCGGCCGTGTGGTGCATCGCGGCGCTAAAGG
Source organism: Flavobacteriales bacterium (assembly GCA_031371785.1). Classification (GTDB taxonomy): domain Bacteria; phylum Bacteroidota; class Bacteroidia; order Flavobacteriales_F; family PHOS-HE28; genus PHOS-HE28. The sequence continues at coordinate 1,462 of JANMKC010000301.1, forward strand.
CGACAGCGTGTTCGATGCGATCAATGATGCGCAGGACAGCGAGCGGCTCTTCGTCGAACCGGTGATCAACCAGCCCGCCACGTTCTGGCGCATGGAGGCGATCAAGTCCATCGGTGGTGTGGATCCCACGCTGCGCTATGTGATGGATGTGGAGCTGTGGTGGCAATTGCTCTTCCGCTATGGCACGAAACATCTGCGTTTCGACCCGATCGAACTCGCGATCTTCCGCTTGCACGATGCGAGCAAGACCAGCACGGCGATCCTCGGTTTCCTGGACGAGATCGCTTCGCTGCTGCACGGCCTCTGCCTGCGCACGGGCAATGCGGATCTCGCTTCGACACTGGCTGTCGGCCACACCTTGCGCAATGGTCTTCGCGGCATTTCCGCTGGCAAGGAACACCACGGCATCGTGCGCCGGATGACGGTCCACTTCCTGCTGAAATGGAACGCGGAGATCCACCGCGAGAACCAGTGGCGCATGATGAAAGCGCTCGGCGAAGTGGACCTCGGACCATTGAGCGAGGACCAGTCGCAGCGCTTGAAGAGCGTGAGCGAACAGCTGCGCACAGGTTCGTGGAAACTCTTCCGCGCGAAACGCAAACTGAAACACTTGCTGGGGTGAAAGCGAGCGTGCTGATGCCCGTCTACAACAAGGCACCCTTCGTGAAGGAAGCGGTGGAAAGCGTGTTGCATGGCTCTTTCAGCGACTTCGAGGTCGTATGCGTGGATGATGCGAGCACCGACGAGAGCCTCGCCATCCTGCGATCGATCAGTGATCCGCGCATGCGCATCATCGAACTGCCGCGCAACCTCGGTCCGGCAGGTGCGGCGAACGCGGGTCTGGACGCGTGCATAGGCGAATACATCGTGCGGTTGGACGCTGACGATATGGCCGTGCCCGATCGCTTGGCGAAACAAGTGGCCTTCATGGACGCGCATCCGGACATCGGCGCGAGCGGCGGTCACTTGAAGCTCTTCGGCGCACGCGACAAGTCGTGGACCTTCCCCTTATCGCCTGAAGATTGCGCCGCGCAGCAGCTCTTCGGGGTGCCGGTCTCGCAAGGCGCGAGCATCCTGCGCCGCAGCGTGATCGAGGAACGTCGGCTGCGTTATGATCCGCTGTGGCCGCGTGTGGGCGAGGACTGGCTTTTCTGGGTCCGCATGGGCAAGATGACGCGCTTCGCCAACCTCGATGAACCGATGACGCTCTACCGGCGCGGCGAACAGAACATCAGTCACGGGCGCGATCGCTTCGCGGATTTCACCTGGTTGCAGCGCGAGGTGTTCAAGTTCTACGGCATCGCGCACACACCGGAGGAACTGGACCTGCAACTGATGGGGCTGTACATGTTCAAGATCAAGCCGACGAAGGAGCATGTACGGTCGCTACGCGCGTGGTATGACCGGCTGCTCGCGATAAACACGGAACGCAAGCTCTTTCCACGGGACGCTTTCGCGGCGCGCGTGGCTGAATTGTGGGACGGGCTGTACCATTACTTGCCACGCTATGGGAAGGCACCCGCCATGGAGCACATGCGTTTGAGCCGTGCATGGCCGATGGACCGTGTGCTCTACATGGCGAAATACCGCGTGAACGCTATGTTCGGGCGCGTTCCGAACGGATGATGCGGTGGCAAGAAGAACCACAGATGAACACAGATGGACGCAGATAGGAAGACCGCCCAGATGAAAAACCGGCGGATGTGATGGGCAAGGAACTCTGGTTGTTCACGATCCGCTATCCATACGGTAACGGGGAGAGTTTTTTGGAGAACGAACTGCCGATCCTCGCGCGGGGCTTCGATCGCGTGCGGTTGTTCCCGCTGATGCCGGAGGGGCCGCAGCGTGAGGTGCCGAAGAACACGGAGATCGTCGAGCTCTTCGGCGCGGACGCGTACACGGCGGCTTCACCGCTGCAAGTGCTCACCGAGCTGCGCCGGTTCAACCGCGTGATGCGTGTGAGCAAAGCCTCGGCGCAGAGCGCGGAGGTGTTCGCGAAACACCGGCGCAACCTGATGAGCCGTGTGCGGCAGGCCATGTACCGCGAACGGGTGCTCACCGCGCGGTTCGCATCGCAGTACGATCCGGAACGCGTGGTGCTCTACTCCTACTGGACGAGCGATTGGGCCACTGTGCTCGGCCTGTGGAAACTGAAC
>JANMKC010000203.1:0-2280 GCA_031371785.1 Flavobacteriales bacterium
CGGTGCTGAACGCGAACAGTCTTGCGCTGTCCTATCAGGCGCACGTGGGGAACATCCTCATGGCCATGAGCGTGAAAGCGAGCGGCGAGGTGACCGTTGTAGGGACAGATGCCGCCAATGAGATCCGCTTCGAACCGAACCTCAACGGAAAATTCCTGCGGGTGAACCTGACGCGCTTCACATCCGTCGGCGGATCCAACACCATCACGGACCTCAACCCGCACATCAACTACGCGAATTCCACCCTGCCACTTGCACAGCGGAACCTCAGCATCGGAGATCCACGCGGGATCGCGTGGAAGAGCAGCGGCACCAAGGCGTACATCACGGGCATGGGCTCGAACAATGTGATCACCGTGAACGGAAGCGGCGCGCGCACCGGCCAGTTCGAGGTGGGCGACGGCCCGACCGGCATCGTGCTCGATGAAACGCGCAACCGGGCTTATGTGCTGAACAAGTTCGAAGGCACCATCAGCACGGTCGACATCACCACGGACAAGGAAGTGGCGCGTGCGAACTTCTTCGACCCGACACCGCAAGTGATCAAGGCGGGTCGTAAGCATCTGTACAACACGCACCTCGGCAGCGGCAATGGTCATATCGCTTGCGCGAGCTGTCACGTCGACGCGCGCTGGGATCGGTTGGGTTGGGACCTCGGCGACCCCTCCGGGTCGATGCTCGCGGTGGACGGCAAGAGCTTCCACCCGATGAAAGGGGTGAAGACCACGCAGTTCCTGATCGACATCATCGGTCGCGGACGTGGCAACCTCCACTGGCGCGGTGACAAGCACAGCTTCCAGGATTTCGCGGGCGCGTTCCAGAACCTGCAAGGGGCCGATGCGCCGAAAGATGCGGCGGGCATGCAGGAGTTCTCCGACTTCCTCGCCGCTTGCTGGTACGTGCCGAACCCCTACCGCACGTACAAGCCGGAAAGCACCGTGGCCGCATCCATCGAGCGATGCAACCCGAACCGCGTGCGTGGTCCGGGCACCAGCTTCCAAACGATCCCGAGCGCCGGCGTGAAACTCTGGGTGTCGGTGAACATCAACTGCTCGCACTGCCACAATGCGCAGACGGGTCGCGGCGAATTGGCGGGCAACGGCAACGTGGCTGGTACAGGCGTCACGGCGGGATTCGCGCAGAACGTGGACATGGCACCGGACCTGCGTACCGTATACCGCAAGAACGGTTTCTTCTACAACACCACGGAATGCACATCAGGTTTCGGGCTGATGTCCGATGGCGTGATGGAGACCGTGTTCGATCAGGCCGGTACGGGCAACTATATGGGGGACTATGAGCCTGAACTGCTATCGTGGTCCGGTGGAATAACACAGGTGAACAGCCCGCCGAGCTTCGCGTTCCCGCTGGCGAGCACCGTCGTGCAGGATGCCATGCCGGCCGTTGGTTCGCGGCAAACGCTCAACGGCGCTTCCATTGGCAGCACCGCACAGGTCGATGCGATGAAGGCGCTTGTTGACGACGCGAGCCACACAAGTGAGTACGGCATGATCGTGAAAGGAACGTATGGTGGTGAGATGCGCGGGTTCTACTACACGGGCAGCAATAATTACCAATCGGACATCGCGGGACAAACCGTCACGCACACGCAATTGGTCACATCGGCGCAAGGCAGCGGCGGGCCGCTCAGTTGGACGATCGTGCAACCCAACACCAAGGTGCGCGCTGGTGTGGATCAGGACGGTGATGGCATCTTCGACCACGATGACCTGAACGCGCGCGTGAACGTGCGCGCCATCCTCGAAGGCGCGTTCGATGGGACCGCCATGCGCAGCGATCTGCGCACCAATAATGTGTTGCCGAACACCGATCCCTTCGGTCTCGGTGCCACCGCCGCACCAAGCGTGATGAACTGGACGGGCATGGCCACACCGGTGGATTGGATGAAATTGGAACTCCGCAACAGCGCGAACCCTGCGCAGGTAGTGGCGAGCAAGGCGGTACTCCTGCAGCGTTCGGGCAACCTCATGATGCCCGATGGCGAACAAACGATCACCTTCCCCGGAACAGCGTCGGGAAACTATTACGTGGCCTTGCGGCACCGGAACCATTTGGGCGTAATGAGCTTCAGCGCGCTGCTGCTGCGCGATCCCGGCACCTTGCTCGACTTCACTTCAGCCGCCACGGCCACCTATGGAACTGCCGCGCAGAACAGCGTGAACGGGTCCATGGTGATGTGGATGGGCAACGTGACAGGTGATGGTTCACTGAAGTACACCGGTGCCGGGAACGACCGCGACCCGATCCTTGTTCGCGTGG
>JANMKC010000206.1:0-1942 GCA_031371785.1 Flavobacteriales bacterium
CCTCGACCTCGACCGTGCCCATGCTCTACACCATCATTGATGCGAGCGGGCGCGCAGTGGCCAATGGATCGTTGAAAGCCAATGGCGCGAGCGAGGTGGATATCACGAAGCTGGCTCCCGGGAACTATACGTTGCGCGCCATCGATGGAAAACGAAGCGAGCAGCGTGCCTTCATCGTGCGTTGATCGATCGGCAACTTCGGTGGAATGGTCCGTCTTGTATGTGGAATGCTCGTCATGCAGTGGACAACGACCCCGATCGAAAGTATTCATCCAACCCTGGCAGAACGATGATGAGCACACGCATCCGCCCTGCCCTTCCGTTCCTCGCGTTGATCACCACGACCCAGATCTCAGCGATCTCTGTCTCACTGTACCGTGTTGATCCGCATTGCAGCCTGGCCAACGGTTCCATCAACGCGACAGTTTCCGGCGGCACGCCACCGTACACCTATCTCTGGAGCAACAGCGCAACGACGGAGGACATCAACGGCCTTGGACCAGGCACATACTCCATCACGGTCACGGATGCGATGAACGCGACCGCTACCGCGAGTCAGACGCTCACGAATGTGCAGTCGCTCATTCCACCACCGTCGAACTGGCTCACTGGTACGGATTGTCCAAGTGCGGGCTGTGATGCGACCCAATCTGTTGGCTTGCTGTCATTGGGAGGAACCGCGCCCTACACCTTCAACCCGGTACCAAGCTCGGTGGATGCCAGCTTGGCCTATTGGCACTACTGCGGTTTCAGTTCTACTCCAATGACGATCACGGATGTGAATGGATGTGGCGTGAACGCCTTCTTGCAGACTGTCATCATAGTCGGAGTGGTCATCAACACGGTAACAACACTTCCCAGTTGCAATGGCGGTGCGAACGGCACGGCTCTGCTGCACATCGCCCAAACCGACTTCGGGTCCACCAACTCGATCACCGTTCAAAACTCGAACAGCGTGGTGGTTTTCAACGCCGCGATCCAAGGGTTGACGGTGACCGTGCCGAACCTCCTGCCGGGGACCTACACCGTTTCGGCCACCACCACGGTGAACCCTTGCGGTACGTTCAGCTACCCGGAACCTTCATTCACCATCACGGATCTCGGCGTCGATTGCGGAACGGTGACCGGTGATCTCTTCGTGGACGCCGACAACGATTGTACGCAGGACGCGGGCGAAGCGGTGATCCCGTTCGCGTTGCTCTCGATCCAACCGGGGAACGAGATCACATTCTCCGACGCGAATGGCCACTACTCGCACAACCTGCAATATGGCAGCTACACCTTGGAGCACGGCAACCCGCAGTTCATCCAATTGTGTCCGGCGCTTACCCCCGTACCGTTCCTGTTGGACGGCGGCCAACAGTTGGTTTCCATCGATCTCGCCGACAGCAGTGTGGTCGCGCATGATGTTTCGGTGTACATGACCAACAGCCCTGCGCGACCCGGCTTTGTAGAGAACGTATGGATCAACCTGTCGAACAATTCGCTCTATGCCAGCGGCGATCTCTCGCTCACATTCAACTACGATCCCACATTGCAGTTCATCTCTTCGTCGCTTGCGCCGGATGTGAACGTCTTGGGCCAGCTCCAATGGAACCTGCCGCCATTGCCTGTGTATGGTTGGTCACAGATCCATCTGCAATTGCAGGTGCCCCCCGATCCGGGCCTCATCGGCTACGTGCTGAATTCCACAGCCACGCTGACGAACACAGCGATGGAAAGCAACACGGCCAACAACACCACGACATCAGCGGTGACCATCACGGGTAGCCTGGACCCGAACGACAAGCTGCTGCGCACCAGCAGCGGCACCAGCACCAGCCAGTTCTTCAATGGCCTCGATGACTACATCGACTACACGATCCGCTTCCAGAACACGGGCACAGACACCGCCTTTACCATTGTGGTGCGCGATACCATCTCCGCGAACTTCGACCTGCTC
>JANMKC010000236.1:0-10331 GCA_031371785.1 Flavobacteriales bacterium
TGCTTTCGCTCGCCTGCATCCAGTTGCTCATGTTGCCGGAGGAAGCGATCAACGCCGCCACGATCAATGCCGCCGCCGCAATGGATCTCTCCAATGATCTCGGAAGTATCGCGATCGGCAAGCGCGCGAGCTTCATCTTCACCCGGCCGATACCTTCGCTGGCCTACCTGCCTTACGCTTTCGGCAGCGACCTCATCGACACCGTGATCATTGATGGAAAGCCCGTACGAACAGGAGAAGCCACCGCCTGAGTCCGGCTATGTGCGCCCACCGGGGCTGGAGATGGTGAACGGGTTCGCCATTTTCCTGCTCGTCCTGTTGGTCTTCTGGCTCGCGCAGAGTATCTGCCTGGTACAACAGGTGATCGCCACCACCCCGGAACTGAAGGAGCGCGGCTTTTCCCCGCGGTTGCTCAATGACAGCCTCTTCCAGGAACGGGCGACGGAGATGCTCGCCAACGGCGATGTGGTGAGCTATGTCTCCTTCTGGTCCGGCCTGATCGGCTTCACCTTGTTGGTGCTGCTTACCAGCTGGTGGAAACGCGGCCGCATCGTGCAATTCCTCGGCCTACGCCCACCTGCCCTCAAACCCTTGCTCGCGTGGATCGGTCTCTTCGCATTGGCGATCACCGCGATGGAGGCCATCGCATACTTCCTGCCGCGGTTCGACAATTCGTTCATGGAGAACGTGCTCGGCTCCGCGCGCAACATACCGATGCTTTATCTCGGCTCGGCATTGATGCCCGCGCTCTTCGAGGAGTTCTTCTTGCGCGGACTTCTGTTCGGGTCCTTGCGCCATCTGCTCGACAAGCATGTCGCTGTGGCCATCACCGCAGGCATCTTCACCTTCCTGCACCTGCAATACCCGTGGTACCTGCTCCTTTTCGTGGTGTTGCCGCTCGGCGTGATCCTCGGTTATGCCCGCGCCAACACGGGATCCATCTGGACGAGCGTGCTGCTCCATCTGCTCAATAACCTGCTGAGCCTCGCGCTGCCGCAATTGCCATGAACGGAATACATGCACCCGCCAAGCCCGCCGCACGTTGTTGGTCGTTGGTTGTTCGTGGGATCCTGCCCGCAACTGCGCCATCGCGCCGCAAAACCAACGACCAACCATCGAACACCGATCACCTCGAAGGAGAACCCGGCTTTCCGCCGCGCTCCTGCCGCGGATAATTCAACGACGAACATGCCCCGCATCATCGAATGTGTACCGAACATCAGTGAAGGACGCGACCGCGCGAAGATCGACGCGATCACCGCTGTGGTGGAGACCGTGGAAGGTGTGCGCTTGCTCGATGTTGATCCCGGCAAAGCGACCAACCGCACGGTGATCACGTTCGTTGGAGAACCAGAGCCGGTCTGCGAGGCGGCGTTCCGACTGGTGAAGAAGGCGCAGGAACTGATCGACATGCGCACGCACAAGGGCGAGCACCCACGATTCGGTGCGACCGATGTGTGCCCCTTGGTGCCGATCAGCGGGATCACGATGGAAGAGCTCGCGCCTTACGCACGCAAGCTCGGTGAGCGCATCGGCAAGGAGCTTTCGATCCCGGTGTACGGCTACGAATTCGCGGCCAGCGAAGCGAAGCGCCGCAACCTCGCGAACAACCGCGCGGGCGAGTATGAGGGCCTGAAGAAGAAACTCGTGGATCCCGAATGGAAACCGGACTTCGGCCCCGCTGCCTGGAACGAGAGCACACAACGCAGCGGAGCGATCGCCGTAGGCGCACGCAAACTGCTGGTGGCCTACAACGTGAACCTCAACACCACGAGCACACGTCGGGCGAACGCCATCGCCTTCGACATCCGTGAAGCGGGCCGTGTGTTGCGCGAAGGCGATCCGTTCACGGGCAAGCCGATCCTGGATGAGAAGGGCGAACCGAAGAAGATCCCCGGCAAGCTCAAAGCGGTGAAGGGCATCGGCTGGTTCATCGAGGAATACGGCATCGCACAATTGAGCCTGAACCTTACCGACATTGATGTTACGCCGTTGCACATCGCCTTCGATGAATCATGCAAGAGCGCGGCGGAACGTGGCATCCGCGTAACAGGCAGCGAGCTCGTTGGCCTCGTGCCGAAACAGGCGCTGTTGGACGCCGCCGACTTCTTCTTGAAGCGACAGGAACGCAGCTTGGGCATCAGCGAACGCGAGAAGATCAAGCTCGCCGTGAAGTCCCTCGGGCTCGCTGATCTCGTGCCCTTCGATCCAGAGAAGCGCGTGATCGAATACCTGCTGGCGGATGCCAAGCAGGAGCGCCTCGTGCGTATGGACCTGAAACGTTTCAGCGAAGAAACCTCCAGCGAAAGCCCCGCACCCGGCGGCGGTAGCGTGGCCGCTTATGTCGGCGCACTCGGTGCTGCACTGGGAACAATGGTGGCCAACTTGAGCGCGCACAAACGCGGATGGGACGAGCGCTGGGAAGAATTCAGCGACTGGGCCGTAAAGGGCGAAACGTACCGCAACGAATTGCTGCGGCTCGTCGATGAGGACACGCGCGCCTTCGATCGCATCTTGCAAGCGATGCAACTTCCCAAGGACAGCGTTGAACAAAAGCAAGTGCGCAATGGCGCGATGAACGAGGCGACGAAAGGCGCGATCATGGTGCCATTGCGCACCATGGAGGTTTGCGTGGAGAGCATGGCGGTGATGAAGGCGATGACTGAGAGCGGGTTGAAGGCCAGCGTGAGCGATGCTGGCGTTGGCGCGATGTGCGCGCGTACCGGAGCGCTCGGTGCCTACTTGAACGTGCGCATCAATTGCGCCGGGCTCGATGACGAGGCCTGGAAGAAGGATGTTCTGGCCAAGGCCGAAGCACTGAAAGCGGATGCCGAGCGCTTGGAGGCCGAGGTGATGGCGACCACACTGGCCAAGGTGTGACCAGTGGCGGCCCATGAGCCACGAGTTATCAACCGCCGGTCTTTCTTGCCCAGAGCGGCATACTTTCGATATGCTTGACATCAAACCAAACTCCCACCACCATGAAACACTTCCTATCCGGCATCGGGCCGGTCCTCTTGCTCTCTTCGCATGTTTTCTCGCAGAACTGCCCGCAGGCCCATCTGATCGACACCCCTGGTGCGACCTTCAGTTGCGGTGACACCAAGATCGTGAACTCTTCCGGCAGTACCGGCAAGATCTGGGCACAGCCCTGCTTCCGGTATGTGAACGGGGTAAGTGGTGCGAAACAGTACGCCAATGCCTACAAGTTCGAGATCAAGGAAGCCGGCAACCAGTACCTGCGGCGCATCGTGCGAAGCTCCTATTGCCTCTTGCTTTCGAACTGGGCCACGAACCCGACGCTCTGCGGTGGATGGTTCTACAATGTGAGGGTGCGCGCCAGTTTCGATGGCGGAGGAACTTGGTGCCCTTATGGCCCGGCCTGCCCGATGGAGATCCAGAACGATCAACCCGCGAACGGGGATGTAGGTAATGGTGACCATGGCCCGTTCTGCTCCGAACCCGGACAGGAAAATGGCGGGCACTTGCGTTCGCTTTCCGAAATGGAGGATGATGCACCCTTCAACATCTGGCCGAACCCGACGATCGGAGGTGAGGTGTTCATCAGCATCAATGACCTGGACGAGGAGCAGGGCATCGCCACGGTGGATGTGTTCGATCTCTTCGGCAAGCAGGTGATGAGCGGGGAACTCCCAGTGGAGGATGGCGAGGTGAACAGTTCGATCACACTGAACGAGGACCTGGCCAATGGGCTCTACTTCGTAAGCGTGACCTGTTCTGGTGAGGTTCGTACGAAGCGACTCATGGTCCAGCGATAACAAGAAGGACCGCTTATCGCGAAGCCCCGCTCCGATCCGTCGGGGCGGGGCTTTGTGTTCCAAGCAAGGCACGCTCGCCAAGGTCTGACAGTTCATAAACCGCCCACACCACAACACCAGCGCGAGAACACGCGTATACCTTGTACGCGTGATGGTGCATAGGATCACATACGGACAGCGGCTGCGGAGGCTGCTCTTCTTTTTCCCCTTCCAGTTGCTCGTACTGCACCTGAAGAAGAACCACCTGTTATTGCTGTGCTGGTTGGTGCTCTTCGGCTTCATCACGCAGAGCATGGGCATGAAATACGGGGTGCCCTACCTCTTCCTCTTTCCCGAGTATTTCGGTGAGAGCACCTTCTGGTCCTTCGGCATTCTCGGCTTTGCGCTCGGCGCCTTCTTCACGGCTTACAACCTGTACAGTTACACCACCCACGCCTACCGTTTCCCGTTCATCGCCACCATCTCGCGGCCTTTCCTGAAATTCAGCATCAACAATGCGCTGTTGCCGTTGATCTTCGTGATCACCTACCTGATCAGTTCGGCACGGCTGCAACACACCAAGGAACTCGTGCCCGCTCTGGACGTGGCGATCAACCTGCTGGGATTGCTCGTGGGCATCGCGTTGTTCATGACGGTGGCGATGCTGTACTTCACGCGCACCAACACGGACATCCACAAGCTGCTGGGTGCCGAAGCGGACAACTACCGCGCACCGGAACCGATGTTGGACATCCTTCCGCAGCACCCGCCCGGGCAACAGCGCCAAGAACTTCGCAAAGCAACGCGCTGGTTGCGCCGCGAACAGCGCACGAAGAAATGGCGTGTGGAGATGTACCTGACCTCGCCGTTCCGCGTGGCTCTGGCGCGCAGTAGCGCCCACTACGACAAAGCCTTGCTGCGATCGGTGCTTTGGCAGAACCACATCAACGGGAGCATCTTCGAAGTGGTGCTGGTGGTCACGTTCATCGCGTTGGGCGCGTTCAGCGACACCAAGTTCTTCTCCATTCCCGCAGGTGCCAGCGTGTTCATCCTGTTCACCATCGTGCTGATGCTCATGAGCGCTTTGTACAGCTGGCTGAAGGGTTGGGCCATCGCCTTGCTCATCGGCCTGGTGGTGGTGCTGAACATGATGAGCTTCGGCACCGAGCGTTTCCTCGCGGATGCACAAGCCTACGGGTTGGACTATGCGACCGCTCCGGCGCACTATGACCGCGAGACCATCACCGCCCTGGCCCGTGACACCACTGCCGCGAAAGCGGATGCCGCAACTTTCCAGCACACCTTGGATCTCTGGCTTCAACGGAACCAGCACCTCCGCAACGCGCAAGCCAAACCCAAACTGCTCATCGTGAATACGAGCGGCGGTGGCTCGCGCGCGATGGTGTGGACCTTCCGTTGCCTTCAGGTAGCGGACAGCCTGCTCGACGGAGATCTCATGCCGCGCACCGCACTGATGACCGGAAGCAGCGGAGGCTTGATCGGTGCCACATACTTCCGGCAGGTGGACACTGCGCAACGCAAAGGCGAGGCCCAACGCGTGCAGGACCCAACGCATCTGGACGCGATGTCCAGCGACATCCTGAACCCGCTCGGCTTCAGTTTCGTGAGCAACGACATGTTCATACGGTACAGGCGTGTACATGACGGCTTGCGTTCGTACACGCTCGATCGCGGCTATGCTTTCGAGCACCGGATCAATGAGCTCACGGACAATTTGCTGGATATCCGCTTGGAGGATTTCGCCGAAGCGGAGCGCCGTGCGGAAATACCCCTGCTCGTGATCAGCCCGACGAGCATCAATGATGGACGGCGCGTGGTGATCAGCGCGCAACCGGTGGCTTTCCTCACCAATATCGCCGCACAAGGCCGGGTGTCCACGGACAACCAGGCTGAGAGCATCGAGTTCAGCAAGCTGTTCGCTGGCCAGGACGCCCAACGGTTGAAACTATCGAGCGCGTTGAGGATGAACGCAACGTTCCCCTACATCACGCCAGTGGTCACGCTGCCGAGCGAACCGAAGATGCGCGTGATGGACGCCGGGGTGCGCGACAACTATGGCTATCGCACCACGGTGATGTTCCTCGAAACGTACCGCGAATGGCTGGCTGCCAACACGAGCGGCGTGGTGATCCTGCAGATGCGCGACAAACAGCGCGAACTCGACGTGAAGCCGATCAATGGTTCCCTGCTCAGCCGACTGATCGATCCGGTAAGCAGCGTGTACGGCAATTTCGTGAAGGTCCAGGACCAGGACTATGACCTGATGATGAAACAAACGGAAGCATGGGCCGACTTCCCGATAGACCTCATCGACCTCTCGCTCCGCCATGCTGACGATGAGGAGATCAGCCTCAGTTGGCATCTCACAGCCGTGGAAAAGAAGCAAGTACTGCACACGATCGGTTCACCGGACAACCAGCTCGCTTTTGCACGACTGCGTGACCTGGTGCTCGGCAGCACGCCGATGATCACCGCCCAGCTTCAGCGTGATACCGCACCAGACCCGGCAGCGGTGAGCGCTGCACGTCGGTGAGGATCATTCCTTTCTCCTTCAGCACCGGGCCAAGGATCCCCTGGAATCCCCAAGCGATCGATCCGGTCGCGCGCACCTCGCTATCCCGCATCTCGTGAACGAAGAACCGGGAGAGCACCGCCGCGAGCGCACGGAAACGTCCTTCGATCAACCGCACCACTTCTTCATGCTCCATGGCCCCGGCAAGTTTCAGCGCATACGAAGCAGCAGCGCGAGCGGGTGAACCGGAACGATACACATCTTCGAGCACGGCAGGAAGCGCCGGTATCCCCAGCGGGAACATCGTATTGACCACAGCCCTTGGAAGTCGGTCATAGTAGATCGCGTTCAAGAGATGGCGACCGAGATCCGCACCGCTGCCTTCATCCCCCAGGAAGTAACCGAGCGAAGGCATCGGTTGGTGCAGCCCCTTGCCCGATCCCCACCCCGCGTTCATGCCGGTGCCGAGGATCAACACAAGCCCACCCTCGTTGTTCCCAAAGAGCGCACGCGCCGCACCAAGCAGATCGCTTTCCACCTGGATCGAGGCTCCTGGCCAGACTTCGTACAGCACCTCGCTCATGCGCGCCTTCCGTTGATCATTGCCGCAACCGGCGCCATAGATTATCAAGCGATCCGCAGCGATCATTTCCGGATGCGCATGGAAGCGTTCGGCCAACGCATCGGTGAACGCGTTCGCATCACCCGTAGCAGGATTGTAGCCGGGCACATCCTCCACGAGAAGGTCGGCAGCACCCGCGCGCAACAGCGCCCAGCGCGAGGAAGTTCCGCCAATGTCAGCGATGAGCAAGGATGACATGAGTGGCAAGTTTACCGCTGGCGCAGGCGTCTTTCGCCCGTGCCCTTGCATTCAGGGCGTCCACGCCTGGAGAGTCAGATGTTGTAGAGGAACTTGTTCGGGCTCACCAGTCCGTTCTTCACGGCGTAGAGGACGAGCGCGGCGGTGTTGTTCACACCGAGCTTCTGCATGATCTTCTTGCGGTGGGTCGTTACGGTGTGCGCGCTCAAATTGAGGCGATCGGCGATGCGTGTGTAGGAACAGCCTTCGGCAATAAGGCCGATGATCTGCGATTCACGATCGGTGATGGTCACCGGTGCGCAGTTCAGCGGTTCATCGAAGATCCGTTTCACGTCGATCGAGGCCCGCTGGATTGCTTCGATGATCTGGCCGCAGAAGAACTTCTGTCCATCGGCGGTCTGGAGCACCGCATCAATGATCTCCTGCACATCGCAATCCTTCTTGATATAGCTTGTTACACCACCACGCAACGCGCTCACTAGCGCGAGCCGCGAAGGATCCGGCGTGATGGCTACGAACCGGGTGCGTTTGCAGCGACGCACCCCGTCCCGGATGGCGCTCGCACTGAATCCTTTGGCCGTGTGATCGATGAGCACCACATCGGGCTTCTCGCGCACCAGCAATGCTTCGAGTTCGATCTGGTCGTGGGCCTCGCCAACGATCTCCACGCGTGGCACATCGGCGAAGATGCTGCGCAGGCCGATCAGGGCCAGTTCACTGTTGTCCGCGAGGAGGGTGCGTACGATCATTGTTCGTTTAGAACCGTTCTAAACAGACCGCGAATGTAGTTGCGGAACGGTTGCTCGATGCCCACAATTCTACACCGTTGATCGTTGATCGATAACGAACGTCCGGCCTTCGTCAGCGAGCAGCGTGCGCGGGAAGATGGAGAGCGCTTCCTCCAAGAGTACACGGTTGTCCTTGTAGCGCGAACTGAAGTGGCCGAGGATCAAGCGGCCAACATCCGCATCGCGCGCCATGGTGGCGGCCTGCTTGGCGGTGCTGTGCAATGTTTCCTTCGCTCGCGTGGCCAGCGCCTCCGTGAAGGTGGCTTCGTGGTAGAGCAGGTCCACGCCGCGCAGATGCTCGATGAGTTCCGGCGCATATGCCGTGTCCGAGCAATAGGCATAGCGCCGCTGCATGGGCGGATCGAGCGTGAGTTCCGCGTTCGGTACCACCGTTCCATCAGCAAGCTTGAGGTCATCCCCAGCCTTCACGGCGTGGCGGGCGAAATGTGGGATCATGGACACTTTGTCAAGGCGCAGGCTTCGCGGCAATGGTTTCTCCCGGAACAAGAAGCCGGTGGTCGGGATGCGGTGCTTCAACCGGAGCGCGAGCACTTCAACACGGTCATTCCCGAAAATAAGATCACCAGTGCCATGGGACAGTACGTGAACATGAAGCGCATAGCGCAGGTAGGTCTGCGACGCGCGCAACTGTATGTTGATCACTTCGGGCAGTTCCGCGGGGCCATAGACGTGGAGATCATCCAAGCGCCCGTTGAGGTGCATACTGCTGAGCAATCCCATGAGGCCGAGGTAGTGATCCCCGTGCATGTGACTGATGAGGATGGTGCCGATGCGGTTGAAGTTCACCTCCGCCTGTCGCAATCGTTCCTGGGTGCCTTCGCCGCAATCCACCAGATGGAGCCGCTCGTGGATGTTCACCAACTGCGCGCTGGGGAAGCGGCCGCGCGCCGGAAGCGCGGCCCCTGTGCCCAATGTGGTCACCTCGAAGCGCATCAGGGGCGATGATAGCGAAAAGGCCCTCCGCGATCGGAGGGCCTTTCCAGTTCCTTGTTGGATGTGGTTTAGCGCGAGATCACCATGCGCCCGGTGAAGGTGCGGCCAGCGGCTTCTACTTTGTAGAGGTAAATGCCGTTCTCCAGTTCGCTGGCATCGAAAGGCACGGTGTTCAAGCCTTGCTTTCCTTCCACGGTGTGTTTCCACAGTTGTTCGCCGACGAGGTTGAAGACCTTCACGCGCGCTGTTGCGGCCCGGTTCAACATGAACTCCATGTTGGTGCGTTGCTGCGCAGGATTGGGGATCGTGCGTACCTGATCCAAGGTGATGGCACCAAGCTCGTTCACACCGGTTCCGCCGGGAAGCACGGTGATGGTGTATCCAGCGAACGATTGCGGCACGGGCACAGTGAAGCCGAACACCACGGCATAAGCGGTCACGTTCACAGTGAGGTCATAGGTACCGGCGGTGGTCGGCATGCCTTCGATCAAACCACAACCGACCTGGTTGGGCAGGAAGGTACAGGGCGCGTTCGTTTGGGAGTTGCACGTCACACTGAGGCCTGCAGGCAAATTTGTCACGTCGTTCAATGCCACGGAGTCGATCGCGTACCCCGCGTAAAGGGTGTTGATGAGCCCGGCATCCGAAGGCACGAGAATGTTCAGTGTGTCCGTGTAGAACACGTTCACCATGCCATTGGCGAAGTTCTCCGTGGTGTCAGGCCATACGCCGTAGACACTGTCGGCGTACAACTGGTCGGGCGTGCATTGCGCGGAAGCGGAAGCCCCGACGAGCAAGGCGACACCAAAGAGTAGTGTTTTCCTCATGTCGATCATTGGTCTTTCTTGACGTCTTTTTCAATCTCCTCCATGAAGAGCAGATCCACTGCTTCGCTCGTGGTAGGTGTAATGGAGAGCACGCTTTCGAGCTGGCTGATCTGCACGAGTTTCAGCACGGGCTCCTGAAGGGAGCAGACCACCAGTGTGCCGTTCACGCTTTTGCACAGGCGGTTGGCCACGAGCAATGCGCTCAACCCGCTGCTGTCGCAGTAGCGCGTGCTGCTCAGGTCGATGATGACGTTGCGCACGCCGGTCTTGTTCAGGTACACCAGTTCGCTCTTCAGCTCCGGTGCGCAAGTGGTGTCCAGTTTGTCCACGTTGCTTTTGACCAACGTGTACTTGCCTTTGTCCTCTATGGTGAAGTTCATGGCGTCTTTCTTAAGAAGCGTTCCGGCCAAAGATAGTCGCGCACAGCAATGTGTTCGATGCACGCAACCTCACGTTACTGTTGGCGGGGGATGCGGGCGGCCAGCAGGTAGATCACGGCCATCCTTACAGCCACGCCATTTTCGACCTGTTCCAGAATGATGCTGTTCGCGTGGTCCGCCATGTCGGAAGTTATCTCCACCCCCCTGTTGATAGGTCCGGGGTGCATGATGGTGATGGACCGGCCGACGCGATCATAGCGTTCCTTGTCCA
>JANMKC010000247.1:0-2483 GCA_031371785.1 Flavobacteriales bacterium
TCTCCTTTCCGCCACCCAACCCGGCATGCTGTACCAGTGGCAGGATGGGTCGTCCGCTTCCACCTTCAATGTGAACAGCGCTGGCATATACAGCGTGACACTCACCGATGCGAACCACTGCGCGGGATCCGATGTTATCACTGTAGCATACGCGGATCCATCGGCCATCGAACTGGGACCCGACGTGTCGATCTGCGATGGCACCACGCTCACCCTCGATGCCACATTGATCGGCAGCACCTACCTGTGGAGCACGCTGGCCACTTCGCCAACGATCGACGTCACGATAGCGGGCAGTTATACTGTTGAAGTTTTCCAAGGCGCTTGTTCGGTGATCGACTCGATCCACGTGGCGGTGCAGCCCACGCCCACGGTCGCGCTGGGGAACGACACTACACTTTGCTCCAGTGCCATGCACACGCTGGATGCCTTCTACCCCGGCGCATCCTACCTGTGGTCCACGGGCAGCGTTGCTTCTTCGATCCTCATAAGCAGCGCGAACGACTATGGCGTAACGGTGGATCTGAACGGTTGCACCGCGACGGACACCATCACAGTGGCATACATAGGTGCGCTTTCCCTTGATCTCGGCAACGACACAACACTTTGTCCGGATGCGACATTGCAATTGCATGCGGCACTGCCTGGTGGCACTACGGTCTGGAGCACGAACGTGGTGGCACCCACCATCACCGTTTCCCAACCCGCGATCTATTGGGCGAACATCACCGTGAGCGGTTGCTCTGTGAGCGACTCGATCACCGTGGGCTATGTACAGCTCAACGACCTTGACCTCGGACCTGATGCATCCGTATGCGATGGCAATTCCGTGAACTTCGACATCACCGTGCCCGGCGCGAGCTACCTCTGGGATGACGGCACCACCGAACCGAACCGATCGGTGAGCACGGACGGCGACTACTGGGCGCGCATTATGCTCAGCGGCTGCGAGACGAGCGACACGATCCATCTTTTCGTAGTGCCGATCCCGACCGTGGACCTCGGACCGGATACCGCTTTGTGCGCAGGCGATGCGGTGACGCTCGACGCCTCCACATCAGGGGCTTCCTACTTGTGGAACAATGCGAGCACGGCTGCTACGCTCAGCGCTATGGCAGGTGATTGGAGCGTGCAGGTGACCTTGAACGGCTGTTCCGCCAGCGATGCCGTTCACATCGATCCTCTTCCATCCCCGGTGATCGCGCTACCGACCGATACCACACTATGCACCGGCGCGATCTGGATGATCGATGCAGCACAGCCCAATGCGAGCTATCTCTGGCAGGACGGTTCCACGCAGAGCGGCTTCCTTGTGGATCATGCGGGGAATTTCGGCGTCACCGTCCACATCGGCGGATGCAGTGCCAGCGATGCGACGCAGGTGAGCTACTTCGACGCTTCGCTCGTGGACCTCGGACCGGACACCACGCTTTGCCCGAACGAGCAATTGACGCTGTTCTTGGATCTCGCCGGTGCAACGCTCACGTGGCCCGACGGATCGCACGGCACCAGCTATACAGTGAGCATGGCCGGGCTCTACATCGTTGATGCGAATGCCAATGGCTGCACGGCGCAGGACGATATCATGGTCGCGTACACTCCCCTGCCCCAACCCGATCTCGGCCCCGATGCCACGCGTTGCGAAGGCGACAGCTTGACGCTGATCGTGCAACCTGGAGCGGCCAGTGTAGTATGGAATACCGGATCGAACGCCGACTCGCTTCTTGCGACGAGCAGCGGCAATTACACGGTCACGCTTTCGCTCGACGGCTGCACATCGTCGGATGCCGTGCATTTCACTTTCCTACCTGTGGTCGACAGTATTGACCTGGGACCCGACGCGACGATCTGCCTCGGCCACTTGATCGTGTTGGATGCCACGACACACGATGCCAGCTATGTATGGAACACCGGTTCCAGCGATGCGATCATCAACGTCACCACGCCCGGCAACTATACTGTGAGAATCAGCGGACCGTGCATCAGCGCGGCGGATACCGTCATGATCACTGACGGTAACTGCGCACCGTTCATCTACGTGCCGAACAGTTTCACACCGAACGGCGATGGCATCAACGAAGTGTTCACACCTGTCGTGAGCGGAAATGTGCGCACATACGAGTTCATCATTTTCGATCGTTGGGGCGAGGCCATCTTCACCAGCAACGTGCAGAACGAATCCTGGGACGGCACACTGAACGGTACCCCCGTGCAGGACGGCGTGTACGTCTGGACGCTCGCCTACAAGGCCGTGACCGATGAAGGCGTGAAGCAGGAGCGCCTCAATGGCAGCGTGACACTATTGCGTTGAAGGCTTCGAGTCGAAGCCTTCCTCCTTCCAGATGATCTGGCCGTTGTCGACACGCACGTAGCCGATGCGGTCGCCGCTGGAAACCCGCAAGGTGTGCGCATCCGCGAACTCGATCGCCGAATAGATGAACGGAACGCGGATCTTCCCGGTCACATCGATAACGCCGGAAAAT
>JANMKC010000265.1:0-6223 GCA_031371785.1 Flavobacteriales bacterium
TGATGCCGTGGGTCCGGTGAACAACACATTGATCTTCGCCGACCTCGCTTACCGCATCCGCATAACGGACAACGCGCGCCTCGCTTTCGGGTTGAAGGCCGGAGTGGATCTCTTCCAAGCGAAACTGGGTGGCCTGGAGAACGTGAACGCGAACGATCCGCTCTTTGGCCAGGACCTTTCCGCGAAAGCGAAGCCCAACTTCGGTTTCGGTCTTTACTACTGGAGCGGCAAAGGCTACATCGGCTTGAGCGCACCGAAACTCATCGAGCACGATCGTCTTTCGGTGGATGTGGCCAACGATCAAGTAAGCGCGATCCGGCAACGCCGTCACTATTTCCTTATCGCGGGTTACGTGTTCAACCTTGGGCGCGATGTGAAATTCCGGCCGAGCTTCTTGCTGAAAGCGGTGGAAGGCGCACCGATCTCGCTTGATCTCTCCGCGATGTTCCTGCTGCGCGAAAAGTTGTGGTTGGGTGCGGCCTATCGGAACCAGGACGCCTTCAGCGCCATTCTCGCCTACCAGGTCACCGACCAATTGAAGATAGGCTACGCGCACGACTTCACACTCACCGGCCTGCGCAGCTATCACAGCGGCACGCATGAGTTGATGGTGAGCTATGATCTACGCTTCAACAAGGAGAAGACCCTTTCACCACGCTACTTCTGAACGGGCATGATGAAACACCTCCTTTCCATTTGCATGGTCGCGATGATCGGCATCTCGGCCCAAGCGCAGGAGCGCTTCGTTCGCGCGGGCGATAAAGCTTACGATGGCCTCGCATACGCTCGCGCCATCACCAACTACGAACGTGCGTCCCAAGCCGGCGTGGCCGATAGCAGCTATGCGTTGAAATTCGCGCAGAGCTACCTCAAGGTCCGCGACTTCCGCAATGCGGAAAAATGGTACGCGCGAGTTGTGCGGAGCCCTGCGGCGCGTCCTGTGGATCAGTATAACTACGCGCAGGCATTGCGCGCCAATGGCAAGCTGGCGGAAGCCGATCAATGGCTGAAGACCTACGAGCTGAAAGCGGCAGGCGACACGCGCATAGATCGGCAGGCGAACGCCACCCGTTACGCGAAACAGTTGAGCGAACGCACGA
This sequence comes from Flavobacteriales bacterium, assembly GCA_031371785.1. Lineage (GTDB taxonomy): Bacteria > Bacteroidota > Bacteroidia > Flavobacteriales_F > PHOS-HE28 > PHOS-HE28. Next base: position 1,101 of record JANMKC010000265.1, read on the forward strand.
TCCCCGGATGCACGGTGAAGGATCTTGATGTCAACACGGCCGGGTCTGACATGGGCGCGAGCTTCCATGGAAAGGACGGCGTGGTTTTCGCCAGCAACCGCGCACCTGACGTGGCCGAATTCCGCCGCCACACGTGGAACGGACAACCCTTCCTCGATCTCTACTCTGCAACACGAACGGCGGACGGCACCATCAATACTCCATCCGCCATCGCGTCGCTCAACACGAAATACCACGAGAGCAACGCCATCTTCTCAGCCGATGGAAACTCGGTGTACTTCACGCGCAACAACTACAGCAAGGGCCATAAGGGCAAGACCGCGCAGGGCGTGGTGAACCTGAAGATCTACAGCCGCACCTGGCAGAACGGCTCGTGGGTGAACGAGCAGGCGTTCGCGTTCAACAGCGACGCGTATTCCGTTGGTCATCCTTGCTTGGGCGCGGATGCCAACACGATATGGTTCACCAGCGACATGCCGGGCGGAATGGGCGGTACGGACATCTGGTATTGCAAGAAGGCTGGCACCGTATGGGAGAAACCGGTGAATATGGGCAGCACCGTGAACACCGAAGGCAATGAGATGTTCCCCTTCATGTCCGCCAACAACAACCTTTTCTTCGCCAGTGACGGGCAGCAGGGTCTCGGTGGCCTGGACATCCTGCTATGTCGTGTGGATGGTAGCGGTCATGTGGGCGCACCAAAGAACCCCGGCGCTCCGCTCAACAGTGATCGCGACGACTTCGCGGTCGTGTTCGATGCAACAGGGTTGAACGGTTACTTCACCAGCGACCGCACCGGAGGCAAAGGCGACGACGACATTTACAGCATCGCGCTCACCAAGCCGCTCGGCCCATCCATGCGCGTGGAAGGCATCGCGATGGATTGGCGTACCAAAGTGCCGATGCCGGGCGTGGCCGTGGAGATGAAGGATACCCTCGGCAACGTGCTCGCATCCACCGTGGCGGGTGAGGGCGGGTCCTATTCACTCGACATCGAAGCCAACGAGGAGTACCTCTTGGACGGCAACCTGCCCAACCACCGCAGCGGTCATGCGGAACTGTGGAGCGGGCCCGAAGCGGACACCGCGTTCAAGCGCGACCTGAAACTGGCCCGATACGCTGCGGTGACCGCGTGGATGCATGTGACCAATGCACGAAATGGTGAAGCCCTTGCTGACGTGGCGACGCAGGCGATCGATGTGCCCGGCGGGAATGTGGAGGTGATCGCGGGCCGAACGAATATCACCGGCGACCTGCGGCAGGCCCTGGAGGATCGTGCCTTGGGTGATTCGCTCGTGTTCCGAGTGCGCTTGGCCAAACCGGGCTTCTTCCCGAAGAAGGGTCTTTTCTTCTATACGGTGAACGACTCCGGGGAAGTGGCCATGCACCAAGTGATGGACCTGGCGATGGAGCCGATCGAAGTGGGTGCCGAGGTAGGCAAGGCCATCAACATCAACCCCATCTACTTCGATCTGGGCAAGTGGAACATCCGGCGCGACGCGGCCAACGAGCTGGACAAGGTGGTTACGGTGATGAACGAGAACCCCACCATGGAGGTCGAACTTGGCAGCCACACGGACAGTCGGGGAGGCGACAGGGCGAACATGACCCTGAGCGACAAGCGCGCCAAGAGCAGCGCCGCCTACATCATCAGCAAGGGCATCGAGAAGAGACGCATCAAGGGCAAGGGCTATGGCGAGACCAAGCTCTTGAACAAGTGCGGCAACGGGGCGAAATGCACCGAAGACGAACACCAGATCAACAGGCGCACCGAGTTCATCATCACTAAAATGTAGCGCGGGTCCCGGATCCAGAGGGGGAGCAAAGAGGAGATGGACCAGGATGAAGACGGCTGATGGGTCGCCTTCGTCATTGTTCGCATATCCCATGTCGGCCCGTCCATTGGCCGGGATCCGCGTCCGTGGCGCTAATTCTCCACCAACGTTTGTTGGATCGGGTCAGGGATCTATCTTCGCGGCCCCTTTCCGGGAAATCGGCTCATTTTCAACATCAGGACCCCCGTGGCATCCACGACCCATACAACCTCCATGGCCAACAAGGCCACCGTGCAGAAGGAATGGCTGCTGGTGGACGTCGAGAACGAGGTTCTCGGCCGCGTGGCCAGCAAGATCGCCATGCTCGTGCGCGGCAAGCACAAGCCCACCTTCACCGCCCACGTTGACACGGGGGACCATGTGATCGTGATCAATGCCGAGAAAGTGCGCCTCACAGGAGATAAGCTGGAAGACAAGGAATACCAGCGCTACAGCCTGCACCCCGGGGGACAGACCCGCGAGAAGGCGAAGAACCTGAAGGCCCGAAAGCCCTATGCGCTGCTGGAGATCGCGGTGAAAGGCATGCTCCCCAAGACGCGCTTGGGTGCCGCACAGTTCGGCAATCTGCACGTAGTGGTAGGTACCGAGCACAAGCACGAAGCGCAGAAGCCCCGCAAGATCGACCTCAACAGCATCAAGTAAAATGGCAACGATCAACAGTTTGGGCCGCCGCAAGTCGAGCGTGGCTCGTGTGGTCCTCAATGAAGGCAGCGGTGCGATCACCGTGAACGGTATCGAAGGAACGGAGTACTTCCCCATCACCATGCAGCAGTTCAAGCTGCAACAGCCCTTCAAGCTCACGGGTACCGAGGGCAAATACGATGTGACCGCGACCATCGATGGTGGCGGTACCACTGGCCAAGTGGAGGCCCTGCGCTTGGGCATCGCCCGCGCGCTGGTGAAGATCGACCCCGAATACAAGCCCAAGCTCAAGGCCGAGGAACTGATGACGCGCGATCCCCGCGAGGTGGAGCGCAAGAAGTTCGGACGCAAAAAGGCGCGCAAGCGCTACCAGTTCAGCAAGCGTTAAGGTCCCACGCTTGTTCAGGATCCAATCCTGGAGGACTGTTGGGCTGTCACTTCGAGCGAAGTCGAGAAGCCAGCCCACGCTACCCTCAGGATGCCTGTAACAGGGAACAAGGAAAGTGAACCAAAAGAGGAAACATGGCACGTACTGAATTCAAGCAACTGCTCGACGCGGGCGTACACTTCGGCCACCTGCGCCGCAAGTGGAACCCCAACATGGCACCCTACATCTTCGCCGAGAAGAAGGGTATCCACATCATCGACCTGAACAAGACGGTGGTGAAGCTGGACGAGGCCGCGGCGGCGATGAAGAGCATCGCCCGTAGTGGCAAGAAGGTGCTGTTCGTGGCCACGAAGAAGCAAGCCAAGGACATCGTGACGGAAAAGGTGAAGGCCACCGGCATGCCTTACGTTACCGAGCGTTGGAGCGGCGGCATGCTCACGAACTTCGGCACCATCCGCCGGGCGATCAAGAAGATGGCGAGCATCGATCGCATGAAGATCGACGGCACCTTCAACAACATGAGCAAGCGCGAGCGTTTGCAAGTGAGCCGCCAGCGCGACAAGATGGAGAAGAACCTCGGCAGCATCGCCGACCTGACCCGCCTGCCCAGCGCGCTCTTCATCGTGGACATCGTGAAGGAGCACATCGCGGTGGCCGAAGCACGCAAGCTGAACATCCCCACGTTCGCTATGGTGGATACGAACAGCGACCCGAACCTGATCGACTTTCCGATACCCGCGAACGACGACGCCACCAAGAGCATCGAGCTGATCGTGAACACGATGATCGCGGCGATCAACGAAGGTCTCGAAGAGCGCAAGAGCGACAAGGACCGTGGCGAGGCCGTACCGGAAGAAGGTGCGGAAGAGGGCGAGGAGCAAGGTGCTGCGACAGAAGAAGTGGTCGAGGCCAGAACCCCCGTCGAAGCGAAGGGCACCGAGGAAGTGGCCGTTGAAGGTCAGGCCCCCGCTGCTGAAGCCTGAGGATCGTTAATGGTTGATGGTTGTTGGTTGTTGGTGAATCCCACCGTACAACTGAAGAACCACCAACCATCAACCAACAACCAACAACCAGATATGAGCACCATGGCCATTACCGCCGCCGACGTGAACAAACTGCGCCAGATCACCGGCGCGGGCATGATGGATTGCAAACAAGCCCTTACCGAGGCCAATGGTGATGTCGATGGCGCGATCGACATCCTGCGCAAGAAGGGCCAGAAGGTAGCCGCCAAGCGCGCCGACCGCGACGCCAGCGAAGGCCAAGTGATCGCCAAGACCAGCGCTGATGGCAAGCGCGGTGTACTCGTATGCACCAACTGCGAAACGGACTTCGTGGCCAAGAACGCCGATTTCGCGGGCATGGCCGATCGCATTACGGCCATTGCCTTGGAGAAAGGCGCGGACAGCATCGAAGCGTTGAAGGGGTGCGCGTACGACAGCAATGGTCTCACGGTAGCCGAGAAGCTCATCGAGCAGACCGGCGTGATCGGCGAGAAGATCGAAGTGAGCGCCTGTCATGCCTTGGCCGGTGAGTTCGTCTACGCCTACAATCACCCGGGCAACAAAGTGGCCAGCATGGTCGCCTTGAACAAAGCGGGCTTCGAGACCGCCGCCAAGGATGTAGCGATGCAAGTAGCCGCCATGGGACCCATCGCCTTGAACAAGGAGACCACGCCCCAAAGCGTGATCGACAAGGAACTGGAGATCGGCAAGGAACTGGCGATCCAGGAAGGCAAACCGGCCGACATGGCCGAGAAGATCGCCGTGGGCCGCCTGAACAAGTTCTTCAAGGAGAGCACGCTGCTCGCCCAAGAGTTCATCAAGGACAACAAGCTCAACGTGGAGCAATACCTGAAAAGCGTGGACAAGGACCTTACCTGCACAGGCTTCAAGCGGCATTCGCTGACGGTCTGATCCAGAACAAGCCAACAAGTCGAACGGCCTCGTCCCGGATCAAATTCAGGGAGTGGCCGTTCGTTTTGTTTGGTTCAGCCGAGTTGGACCCGGAAAGCCGACCGCACCTCATCCGTCTCCACCGATCAACATCCCTTTGTTACCGAACGAGCGCCCGGAGCGGCACAAGGCCGGGTCGGTCGCAGGGTACATTGCGCGCCTAACCCCCGCCACATGGGTATCATCGCGACCAAAGGATTCGAGTATCGGGGGGTCCCCAAAGAGCTGATCGAGCGCTTGCGCAAGGGCCGTTCCCTCGACACGTTCATCGAGACCGGCACGAACATCGGCGCAACGGCCTAC
>JANMKC010000268.1:0-5581 GCA_031371785.1 Flavobacteriales bacterium
CCCGCCATCATGTACATCCTCGGCCTCATCGTACTCAGTGTGATGATCGTATGGGTGATGCTCGACGTGAACACTGAGCTGACCCTCTACGCGCTCGCGCCACTGCCCTTGCTCAGCATCGCCATCTATTACGTGAGCGATGTGATGAACAAGCGCAGCCTCGCGGTGCAACAGCAGCAGAGCACGTTGAGCACGCTGGCGCAGGAGAGCTTCAGTGGGATCCGCGTGATCAAGGCATACGCCAAGGAGAAGCTCACGATAGGCCGCTTCCGCGATGCGGCGGACGAGTACCGCACCCGCAGCCTCGCCCAAGCGAAAGTGGATTCGCTCTTCATGCCGGCCATCATGCTGCTGATCGGCCTCAGCACCGTGCTCGTGATCTTCATCGGTGGGCTGATGCTGGTGAGCGGCACCTCGTCGGTCACCGTGGGCAACATCGCCGAGTTCGTCATCTATGTGAACAAGCTCACCTGGCCTTTCGCCAGCTTGGGCTGGATCACTTCCCAAGTGCAGCAGGCCGCCGCGAGCATGACGCGCATCAATGAGTTCCTGGAGATGGATCCCGCGATCGCCACCGAAAGCGATGATCTCGCGGAGATCCGCGGAGACATCGAATTCCGCAACGTGTCGTTCACCTATCCGGAAACGAACATCAAAGCGCTCAAGAACGTGAGCTTCCATGTGCCCGTGGGATCCACACTCGCGATCACCGGGCACACCGGCAGTGGTAAAACGACGATAGCCGAGCTTATCGGCCGGTTGCACGACCCCACTTCCGGCGAAGTGATCATCGATGGCGTGCCGGTGCAACGCATTGCTTTGGAGAAACTGCGCAGCCAGCTCGGCTATGTGCCGCAGGATGTTTTCCTCTTCAGCGACAGCATCACGAACAATATCGCCTTCAGCCTTGATCATCCGGATCAGGAACAGGTGCGGGTGCAGGAAGCAGCGATCATCGCACAGGTGCATGAGAACATCACGGCCTTCCCGCAGGGCTACGACACCTTGCTCGGCGAACGCGGCATCACCCTCAGTGGCGGGCAGAAACAACGCGTGAGCATTGCACGGGCCGTGGTGCGCGAGCCACGCATCCTCATTTTCGATGATCCCCTCAGTGCCGTGGATACCGCCACGGAAGACGCCATTCTTCGTGCCCTGAAGAAGGTGATGCACGGCCGCACCACCGTGATCATCAGCCACCGGATAAGTGCCGTGCAAGGCGCGGACAACATCATCGTGCTGGACCAAGGCCGCATAGCCGAACAAGGCACGCATGCGGAACTGCTGGCGCGCGCTGGGCTGTATGCAGGGGTCTATGAAGAGCAGTTGCTGGAGGAACAGAAGGTGCAGGGGTAGATCGGTCGTGGGAAGGTGGCGTGGTCGTTCTGCCGTCGGAACGCCCTGGATGGCCGCATGCACCCCAAAAACCAGCACTTGCATTACATCCCGGCCCTTTTACCTTTGGAAGGGTCCTTTGCTAACGGGACCGCTCGTAACATGGCCGATGATCGCGAGGATGTGTACTCCAAAGCAGTGCGCGCCGGCAAGCGCACCTACTTCTTCGATGTGAAGAGCACCCGTGGCCGCGACCTCTTCCTCACCATCACGGAGAGCAAGAAGCACACGAACGAGGACGGTTCGGCCACCTATGAGAAGCACAAGATCTTCCTCTACAAGGAGGACTTCGAGAAGTTCATGGACGGCCTGAAGGACGCATTCGGGGAGATCGACCGGCTCAAAGCCACGGGCGAGTTCATGCAAGATGCCCCGCCACGCAGCGAGGCACCTGCCGATGGCGATCGCGACATGAACGACATCGATTTCGAGGATCTGGGTCGCAAGGACATCTGATCGCTGATCCTTTCCCCGCGCCTCGGAGATTCATCAGGGATTCCCCGTGTTCGGGTAGTACAAGTGCCCCGAACGAGGAACGCCCCGACATCGTCGAGGCGTTCTTCGCTTTCACCAACAATATGGCCGGCTTCTATCCGGCTTGGCCGGGTCGAGGCCTACTTCTTCTTCTCTAAGGGCATCGGTGCGGGTGCGGGTATCGGCTTCACAGGTGTAGCCGTGGGTACCGGTGCTGGTGGGCTCACCAATGCACCTGTGGGCTGGCGCATGGTCTCGTACTGCTTCAGTTGTATGGCCGTGAGCATGGCTTTGAACTCCGCATCGCGCTTGGCCATCATACCTTTCACTTGGCCCGTGCGCTGTTCCTGTGTCAACGTGGCGGGAAGGGCGGCGTGCATTTTCATGTAGGTGGCGTCGAGCTCCTTCGCTTTGCCCATCTGTTCAGGCGTGAGGGTGAGCTGCTTCATGAGGAGGCCGAGGTTCATCGGCTGGAAGCCATCGTTCACCCGTGGCATGGTGGCGGTGACCGCAGGCTTCACCGCAGGGGTGGTGGCTACGGGTGTCGCCGTCGTGGCGGGTTGCTTTGCAGGAGTGCTCTTGTCCTGCGCGAAGCTGCCTGTGCAGAGCAGCAGGCCACCGGTAACGGCGGCGATGTGGATGAAGGTCTTCATGGTCGTGGTCTTTTGTTTTTTTTTGACGACGCGAATGTTCAAGTACCATGCCGTAGGTCTTGGCACATTAGCATGCTTTAACGGTACACTGGTTCGCGATACACGGTCCCGAAGCCCCCATCTTCGCACCAGCAAACATTATCCGCAACGGCCATGTTCCAGCGATCCATCGCGCTCTTTGCACCCTTCCTGCTTTTTCTTTCCGTCACCTCGGCGCAGAGCGCTCGTCTCGATGCGTCAGCTTTCCAAAAAGACATGGGTCGCGAAGGCGCGCAACTGGTGGATGTGCGCACTCCCGAAGAATTCTCCAAGGGCCATATCGAAGGTGCGGTGAACATCGATTGGCTCGCGGATGGCTTCATGAACGAGGCATTGAAGCTCGACAAGACAAAGCAGGTGCTCTTGTACTGCGCAGGAGGTGGCCGCAGCGAGGAGGCCCTGAACGCGATGACGAAAGCGGGTTATGCACAAGCGCATGATCTTCTCGGCGGCTACAATGGATGGAAAAAGCTGGGCCTGCCCTCAACAACGAAATGATCCGCGACCATCGCTCCGCCACATCGGTACTGGCCCTGTGCATCGCCCTATCGGCGATGGCACAGCCACCGCCGGGGTATTATGATCCTGCCGTCGGCCTCACGGGTGCCGCGTTGAAGGTCGCGCTCAATGGGATCATCAGCCCGCATACCGCGCACAGCTATGGACAATTGTGGAATGATTTCCAAAGCACTGACGTGCGAGGTGATGGCAAGGTCTGGGACATTTACAGCGATCGCCCGGACAGTATCTCACCTTATGCCTTCGCGTTCATCACCGATCAATGCGGCAACTATGACAGCGAGGGCGATTGCTACAACCGGGAGCACAGCGTGCCGCAGAGCTGGTTCAACAGCGGAACGCCCATGGTCACGGACCTGCACCACATATATCCGACCGACGGCTGGGTGAACAACAAACGCGGCGATCTGCCGTACGGCGAGGTGGGCAGCCCTGATTGGACCAGCCTGAACGGTTCGACATTGGGCTACAGCATCACGCCGGGTTATCCCTACACAGTGTTCGAACCGATCGATGCCTTCAAGGGTGATCTGGCGCGCACCTATTTCTATATGATGACGCGCTACCTGCCCGACGTGGGAGGTTGGAACAGCCCCATGTTCTCCTCCGGTGATCTTGGCGCATGGGCCAGGAACATGCTCCTCGCATGGAATGATGCTGATCCAGTGAGCCAGAAAGAGATCGATCGCAACAACGCCATCTATGCGATCCAAGGGAACCGCAATCCCTACATCGATCATCCTGAATGGGCGCACTTCGTGTGGACATCCACCGTAGGCCTGCTGGAAAACCAGCCTATGGCCAACCGACTTTGGTTCTCTGATGGCTCACTGTGTCGCAGTAATGGAAGAGAGTGGACCACGGTGGACGTGTTCGGTGCGGATGGCCGATCGCTGTTCAGCGCTCCGTTCCAAGGCGAACAGTTGGTTCTGCCCGACATGCCTCCCGGACTTTACATCGCTCGGTCGGGGCCTGATGTGCTTCGTTTCGTCCGCTGATCGGCAGTCAACGCATCACGCATATCCGATGTCCGCATCCACCTGCGTGCTGAGCAGGTCGTCCAGTGTTTCGCGGCGGCGGATCACATGGGCCTTGCCTTCATGCACCAGCACTTCCGGTGGGCGAAAGCGCGAGTTGTAGTTGCTCGCCATGCTCCAGCCGTATGCACCGGCGTTGAGGAATGCGAGAAGGTCGCCCTCGTGTACTTCCGCGAGTTTGCGGTCCTGTGCGAAGATGTCCGTTTCGCAGATGTACCCGGCCACCGTGTAGATGCGCGGCTTGCCCGATGGTGCGCTCGCGTTCACGATGTGGTGATAGGAGCCATATAGCATCGGTCGGAGCAAGTGGTTCAATCCGCTATCAACGCCAGCGAAGACAGTGGCTGTCGTATGCTTCACTTGTTCAACACGCGCAAGGAGAACGCCCGCTTCGCTCACCAGGAATTTGCCCGGCTCGAACCAGACTTCGATCGGCACCGCACGGCCGGAATTGAACTCCGCGATGCGCGCACCGAGCCGCTCTCCCAGTTCTTCGATGTCCGTTTCAATGTCGTCCGCTTTGTACGGCACCTTGAAACCGCTACCCAGATCGAGAAAGGTGAGCTCCGGGAATTGCGCTGCCATTTCGAGAATGATCTCCGCTCCTCGCAGGAAGACCTCCGCATCGAGGATGTCGCTACCGGTGTGCATGTGCAGCCCGTTCACCCGCATGCCGTTGCTGGCGATGATCCGTTGCACATGCCGCACCTGGTGGATGCTGATGCCGAACTTGCTGTCCACATGGCCGGTACTGATGCGTTCGTTACCACCGGCCATGATGTGCGGGTTCATGCGCACGCACACCGGCACACGCCCGCCGAACTCATGCCCGAACTGTTCGAGCATTCCGAGCGAATCGATGTTGATCATCACGCCGAGTTCCACCGCACGCTGGTATTCCGCGTAGGCCACCATGTTCGGGGTGAACAGGATCTCCTGTGGAAGAAAGCCGGCGCGCAGCCCGATCTCCACTTCCTGTATGCTCACGGCGTCCAAGCCGCAGCCGGACCGTTTCATCAAGCGCAACACGTTCACGTTTGTGAGCGCCTTGCACGCGTAGAGGATCCGCACGGGCATCCGTTGGAACGCGCGCTTCAATTGTTGAACCTGCCGTGCCATGATCGCGCTATCGTACACATACACGGGCGTGCCCGCAAGCGCCGCGATGTCCTCCACCGCGATGCCGCCGATATGATAGCGGCCTTCCTTCAGTTCCATGGGGGGAAGATATCCGCGACGTTCGTGGATGTCGACATGCCGCTCATGATGGCTGAGGAACCATCCGCATAGACGGGCTAACGCGCGGTGCCGGAGGACGCCACCAACGCATATTCCTTCCGCACCTCCTCATTGTTCAACGTGATGAAGGTGAAAATGCCGAGGGCCATTCCCAGTGGAATGTTCAAGCAGTCGAGAACCGCGACGACCTTGCTCAGTTTGGCGCGCCGCCGTTGGGCGATCATG